>CALHAB010000001.1 GCA_937934185.1 uncultured Ignavibacterium sp.
AGAAAAGATTCAGACAAATAAATGATTTTGAAAGATATTTATATGAGAATGGAACTGTAATTATCAAATTCTTTCTGAATATTTCTAAAGAGGAACAGAAAAAAAGATTTTTGTCAAGAATTGATGATCCTTCAAAGAACTGGAAATTTTCTGCCGCAGATGTGAATGAAAGAAAGTTCTGGAATGATTATATGATAGCATATCAGGAAGCAATAGCCGCTACAAGCACAAAGCATGCTCCGTGGTATATTATTCCTGCTGATAAAAAATGGTTCGCAAGATTAGCTGTAAGCGAAGTAATAGTTCAAACTATGAAAAAATTAAATCCCGATTATCCAAAACTTTCTGATGAACAAATTGCTCAGCTTCAGAAATGTAAAGAAGCACTTTTAAGTGAAGAAAAAATCTGAAAAATTATGTGATGTCATTTCGAAGGAGCGCAGCGACTGAGAGATTATATCATAAATAACGATTTTCCTCCGATAAATCGGAGTCACACCTGGCTTCCGGCAGACAGGATGACAAACTATATTTTTAATATGTCTCTGAAAAAATATTCTGATAAACATTTTTTATCTAAACATTCTTTGAAAATTTATTTCACACTTACAAAATGAAAGATTATCAATGCTCTGCTGCTTCCGCTCATCACTTTCATTAACCATTCTTAAATTCAAAAGCAGAATTACGAAACATTATAAAATATTTTTCAGTCTTAATAACCAGAATTAAAAACTTTGAGGTTATTATGAAAAGAATTATTACAACAAAAGAGTTTGGGTATTTTTTATTTTCCCTTTCTGTGTCTTTGGTAATGTTAACTGCCTGCTCTTCCGGCGAAACAGTAAAGAATTCAGAAAGCGTTACATCAGATAAAACTTTTATTTTCAAAGATGGAAATGATTCTTATCGCGTTGAGTTCGACAATGATAAAATAAAATCTATCTATAAAAACAATCAGAAAATTCCCGATAAAGAAATTGATAATTACAAAGACCTTGTATTATACGAGTTGAAAAATCTTACCAAAAATTCTTATTCAGAGAGTAAAAATCCGAAACGCATCAGAGTATTTATAGATAAGAATTATGATGATATTGATACCACAGAATCAGATGCAGAAGATTTCGATTTACCAAAGTCATTCAGATTCAAACTTGATGATGATTTTCTTAAAGATATGAGAGTTGAACTCGACAGCCTGATGAGAGAATTAAAGGATAAAAATTTTGAAATTTATATTTATCCGGATGACCTGAAATCACAAATGTTCAGATACAAAGAGTATTTCAAAAACTTTACTCCTCCCGCATTACCAAAACTCGACAAAGATAAATTCAGGGAAGAGATGAAAAGATTCCGCGAGGAAATGAAAAAACTTGACAGCATCGATATTGATTTGAAGGATATGTTCAAAGATCTGAAAGAGAAGAAAAAACGAAACATTGAAATAATTGAACTGAAGAAAGATGCTTTAGAACATAAGAAAACAAAATCTTTCATAAATGAATTGAAAGAAGAACTTGTAAAAGATGGTTACCTTGATTCTATAAATTCTGAAATGAGTTTTAAAATGGATGATGATAAAATATCTGTTAATGATCAAGAATTGCCGGAAGAATTAGTAAGCAAATACAAAGGGCTTTTCAAAAAACATCACGAGAGAGATTTGGATGGTAAGATTTTAATTGAGATTGACTGAATAAAATAATCATCTCTTCTCTTCATTATCAAAGCCCATCGGTCGGTGGGCTCATTCTTATATACATATAAAAGTTTTGCTGTTCCTCACACCATATTACCGCTGGTGAATTTTTAACAACCACTTATTTACTCTGTTACTATTTTTGAAGAAGTAATTCCTCAACGGTTGAACAATAGCGGATCGTTCTAATGAAAAATAAAATTATCTTTCAAATCATTGTGAGCATTCTGATAATCTCTTCATCAGTCCCACAAAACAGAATATTAAATCTTGATGATGCTATCAACATTGCCCTCGAAAACAATCGTGATATTAAACTTTCTAAAATGACCGTTGAAAAAGCTGGTGCTGCAGTTGACGAAGCTTTCGGATATGCACTGCCAAGTCTTGATCTGAACGGAACATTCACTCACTTTTTACGCAAGCCCAAAATGCCATTCCCGGATTTTGGTGCTCTTCTGAGAAACTCAACTTATTCTATATTATTTGATGAGAATGTTATTCCAAGAGATAACAACAAATTTGTTCCTGTTGAAACACAACTTCAATCTTTTGCCCAATCAAATAATTATGAAGCACAATTACTCCTAACACAAACTCTTTTCAGCTCAACAGTATTTCGTGGAATTGGTGCCTCAAGAATTTATTACAATCTCTCGAAAGCCGAACTTAATAACACTATTTCAAAAACTGTTTTATCTGTTCAGACTACTTTTTATGGAGTACTTCTCGCAAAACAAATTTATGAAATAACAAATGCAAGTTTTCTGAATGCACAGGATAATCTCAGAAATGTAAAAGCACTGTATGAACAGGGACTTGTATCTGAATTCGATATGCTTCAGGCAGAAGTTCAGGTTGAGAATATCCGTCCGATTGTTTTGCAGATGGAAAATACATTAAAGTCTGCTAAAGACGGATTAAAAGTACTGCTAGGCATTCCTCAGGAAGAATCAATTGATATTTCGGGTGAGATTGTTTACACACCTGAGGAACTTCCTGATGAATATGAATTGATTTCCGAAGCACTTCAGTCAAACTTTGGTTTGAAAAGTCTTGATTTAAAAAAACAGGTTGATGAAGCTTTTATTCAACTTGATGTTTCTGAATATTGGCCAAACATCGCTGCATTCGGAAGTTACTCTTACGCCGGCTCATCGGATAAATGGAACTTTCAGAATTATTCTTCACTGACTGTTGGTTTAAGCTTTTCAATAAATCTATGGAAAGGCAACAGAACAAAAAACAGAGTTGAGCAATCAACAATTACTTATAAGCAGACCGAAGAGCAGATGAATCTGTATAAAGATTTTATCGTAACACAGGTAAGAGCAAAATACAGCGAGTTGAAAAGGGTTCAGGCACTTGTTGATGCTCAGAATAAAAATGTTAAAGTTGCTGAGCGTGCTTATGAAATTGCAAGAGTCAGATATAAAGAAGGCACAGGAAATCAACTGGAAATTCAGAATGCAGATATTGCTTTGAAACAGGCACGAACAAATTATATCCAATCTGTTCACAGCTATCTGGTAACAAAATTTGAGCTGGATCAAATTCTTGGAAGAACAAACCATGAATATTTACTAAAGTACGAAACAGAATAAGTTTAAGAATTCAGGAGTAATAATTAAATGAAACCATTATTAAATAATCTTGCTTTAGTCTTTATCATTACCGCTATTTCTTTTTTAATAATTTCCTGCGGAGAAGATAAACCGGAAACTAAAAGTCTGGATGAATTAAGAAAAGAAGAAGGCATTCCGGTTAAGGTTGAAGAAGTTAAATATCAACCTTTCACAAAATATCTTACATTCTTTTCAAAGCTAACAGGAATTAAAGAAGCAACTAAAGGTTCAATTGTTGGAGGAAAGATTGAAAGAATTAATGCTTCGGTTGGTGATTATGTTCGTCAGAATCAGGTAATTGTTGAATTTGATACTTATAATCCCGCAGTTCAGTATGAGCAGGCAAAATCAGCTTATGAAAATCTTAAAAAGAATTATGAAAGAATGAAAGCATTACTTGAAGCCGGAGAAACATCACAGGCAAATTTTGATGCGGTTGAGACACAATATCTTGTTGCAAAAAGAAATTATGAATCAGTAAGACAAATGCTTTTTATCGAAGCTCCTTTTGATGGAATTCTCGTTGATATGAAAGTTAATCCTGGCGATAATGTTAAAGGTGATGTTCCGCTGTTTACAGTTTCTCAAACAAATAAAATGCGAAGTAAAATCTGGGTATCTGAAAAAGAAATTTCTCAGTTCAAAAAAGGAATGAAAGCAGTAACAGAATATAACGGACAACAATTCACCGGGAAGGTAGTTGAGATTTCTTTAGCAATGGATCCTGCAAAACAAGCATTCTTTGTTGAAGTTGAATTCGATAATCCGAAAGGAATTATTAAAAGCGGCGTGACAAATGAAATCCGCATTCTTACTTATGAAAATCCAAATGCAATAATTATTCAGAGAAATCTGGTCAACAGAGATGAAAACGGAAATTATGTTTTTGTTGTTCAGAATGAGAAAGCTGTTAAAAAATATATAACAAACGGAAATGAAAGCGGTTTGTATTATGAAGTTTCGGGTGGATTACAAGTCGGCGATATGCTTGTAGTTAAAGGAGCATCGCAGCTTGAAGACGGTTCAAAAGTAAATGTGCTTCAATAAAAAGGAATTGAAAAATGTTTCTTGCTAAAGTATCAATCAATCGTCCTGTTCTTACAACAGTCGGAATATTAATCTTTCTGATTTTCGGTTTAATAGCTTACAACAGATTAAACCTTAATCTTCAACCTGATGTTGAAATTCCATTTGTAACTGTCCAAACAATTTATCCCGGAGCCGGACCAAAAGAAATTGAAACATTAATTACAAAAAGAATTGAAGATGCTATTTCAACCATAAGTCAGATTGAAAAAATAGAATCTTACTCGCTTGATGGTGCCTCAATTATCATAATTGAATTTCAGCTTGGTAAAGATGTCAATGTTGCAAATCAGGAAACAAAAGATAAAGTTGATGAAATTATTAACGACCTGCCGACTGACGCGAAAAAACCAATTGTGCAGAAAGTTGATTTACGCCTCTTCCCTGTTGTTGATGTTGTGTTGAGCGGAAATCTTGATTCAAGACAGCTTTATGAAATAGCCGACAAAACTCTTAAAGAAAGATTTTCTCAGATTGATGGTGTTGCAAAAGTTCAGATAACCGGCGGACAGGAAAGAGAAATTCGTGTACAGCTCGATAACAAAGTTGTATTCGAAAATAACATTTCACTGCCGCAGCTAACACAGATTCTACGAATGCATAATATGGATATTCCCGGCGGATATTTTCAGATTGGAAATCAGGAATATACTGTAAGACTTGATGGACAGTTTCAAAATCCGGAATCAATAAGAGAGCTGGAAATTCCTACTGCATTCGGACCGAAAAAAATCAGACAAATTGCAGATGTAATTGATTCAGGTAAAGATGTTCGTCAAAGAGCAACATTTTTTGATGTGAAAAAAAATCTGAGAAATGAAAGTGTTGTAAGATTGGGAATAATAAAATCAAGTGAAGGCAATGTTGTTAAGGTAGCTGATGCTATCAGAACTTCCCTGCCCGAAATTCAGGCAGCACTGCCCGAAGGTTGTAAACTTGAAATTGTAAATGATGCATCTGAATTTGTTAAAGCAAGTGTTGATGATACGATGAGCAATATTTATCTCGGTGTAGTTTTCACAGCAATTGTTTTATTCTTTTTCCTTCACGACTGGCGCTCAACACTTGTTGTTGCGATGTCAATGCCTACATCAATCATTTCAACATTCCTTCTTCTGCAGGTGTTTGGTCTTTCACTGAATATGATGACTTTGATGGGATTATCTGTTTCTGTCGGTGTTCTTGTTGCAAATTCAATTGTTGTAATCGAAAACATCTTCCGTTATAAAAAGATGGGAGAAACTATTAAGCAGGCATCTTTCAAAGGAACATCAGAAGTTACAGTTGCTGTGCTTGCATCTACTTTAACAAACATTGTTGTGTTTCTGCCGATTGCAAATATGTCTTCGATGGTTGGATTGTGGCTTCGTGAACTTGCTCTTGCTGCCGTATTCGCTACAATATTCTCTTTGATAATGTCTTTTACTCTTACACCTCTGCTCTCATCACTTATTCTTTCTAAAGAACATAAAACAGGAAAACTCGCAAGCTGGTTTAACAATTTTGAAGCAAGACAAACAGAAATTTATAAAAAGCTTTTAGGATTTGTGCTTCACAGTAAATTCAGAAGTTTGATTACAGTTGCAGGAGCAATAATAATTTTCATTATAGTAATAATGATTTTCGGACCTAAACTTGGTTTTGAATTTATTCCGCAGACTGATGATGGTAAAGTTAGAATAACTGTAGAATTACCTGCCGGTTATAATCTTGAAGAAACTGCTGCTACTGTTCGTTTAATAGAAGATAGAATTAAAAAACATAAAGAAGTAAAACACATTCTTACAAATCTGGGTAAGCTCAGTGATTTGGATGTCGGAACAAATATGGCAAGTATTGATATTAAACTGGTTGATGTTAAAGAAAGAGATTTAAAATTGCTTGATGCAATTCCACTTTTCACCAAAGACCTTGCAGATATTCCAAATGCAAAAATTAAAGTTGATGTCGGCGAAGATATGGGAGGTGGAGAAGCTCCGATTCAGTTCTTCCTGCTTGGACAAGACCTCGAAGAGCTTGAGAGATTAAAAGATGAAACTGTGAGAAAGTTAAAAGATGTCCCTGGTCTGATAAACTTTGACAACAGCTCAAGAGCAGGTAAACCTGAAATTACAGTTTATCCGAAGCGCGAGAAGCTTACGGAAGTTGGAATGACTATTACTGATCTGGCTTTCACACTTCGTTCAGCAATTGAAGGCATTCAATCGGCAAAATATCGTGAAGCCGGTGATGAATATGATATCACCGTTACACTTGATGATGAATCTGTAAATTCACCTGAGAAAATAGGAAACATAACAGTTGCAACTCAGTTTGGCTCATTCAGATTGGCTCAGCTTGCTGATGTAAAGTTTACAACAGGATTTACAAAAATTCTTCATCGCGATAAATTTACTTCTATAATGTTCACAGGTTCAGCAGCACCGGGTTATCCGCTTGGTGATGTTACAAGTGAAATCGAAAAAAGATTTAACGAAATAAATTTGCCCTCGGGATATTCTTTCCGATGGGGTGGAAATGTTAAGATGATGAACGATATGATTCAGGATATGATTTTCGCTTTCTTCCTTGCTGTGCTTTTAACTTACATGCTGCTTGCGGCAATTCTTGAAAGTTTCTGGCAGCCGGTTATTATAATGTTCACGGTATTACTTGGATTGCTTGGAGTTGTTCTTGCGTTGTTTATTACTAACACATCATTCAGCATAACATCATTAATGGCAATAATTATGCTTATAGGTATAGTTGTAAATAACGCTATTCTGATTCTTGATTACACAAATCAGTTAAGAAGAGAACAAGGTTATCTGCCTAAAGACGCTTTGATGGAAGCTTGTCCAACCAAGTTAAAACCCCAGATAATGGCTTCGATTGCAATTATACTTGGAATGCTTCCATTAGCACTTGGAATTGGTGACGCAGGCAAAGAAATAAGAATGCCTTTGGGTATAGTAGCTATAGGAGGATTGTTAGCTTCGACCATTCTTACATTATTCGTCATCCCAGCTATTTACAATCTGACTTCCCGTGCAAAATTTATTGATCCAATGAGCAGAGAAAAAGTTGGCTGATGTTAGAATGCGACGGAATAAGGTATATGTGTAACAAAACCTCCTGGACAATCCCAAACAATAATAGATCAAATGAGTGTCTCCATCTTGAAGCTATTGGTTGAATAATTGCCCTGCCTTTTAAGGCAGGGATAATAATGATAATTGAAAACACTGTCAGGACTTTAGTCACATTCGTTTTTACTGTGTAGTTAATCGTTACAATAATTTCATCACTTCGTGATTTATGAGGCAAGAGGATTTCTGAATCTGATGAATCGGAGTTCGGAATGACATGGACAAAAATGGAGAGATAAATAAGGAAATAAGGTAAAAGGAAATAAATAGTAAGAGTAACAAAAACTCTTGCACAGTATCCTTTGGAGAGGAGTTATTTTTTCTGTTTATGTTAAAGACTTTATGCTTTGTAGCTCAAGTCTGGAGACTTGAGCTACGGGTTATAGATTCCTCCTCCGATACGGAGCCGGAATGACAGAAGAAATTTAAATCAGAATTTTCACCGGGTCATTTAATCGGAGCGAACAGGAGTTCGCTCCTTACATCATAAATACGCAGCCAGAGGCTACGGTTACTTATGTCCTCCTCTGCTTGTATGATACTATTTCATCAGAACCATTTTTTTTGTTTCAATAAAAATTTGTTCCGTGCCTTTTGAAGAATTGGTTACACGAAGTTGATAGAAATATATTCCGCTTGACAAACTGGAAGTTTGTCCTACTTTAAATTCAACTTCATATCTTCCGGCTTCTCTGTATTCATCAACTAAGGTAGCTACCTCGTTGCCGAGTACATCAAATACTTTTAATGTTTGCCAACTGCCTACCGGTGACTGCCAGCTGATTACTGTCGTTGGATTGAATGGATTAGGATAATTCTGATTCAAACCAAATCTGTCCGGCGCAGAAATATCAACTTCAATTTCATTTGAATATTCAAATGTTCCGTCAAAATCAATTTGCTTCAGTCTATAGACATACTTACCAATTGGAATATTTTTATCAATGAACGAATAACTCTGAGGCTCAGTAGTTGTTCCTTTTCCATTAACAAAACCAGCCATTTGCCAGGAAAGATTCTTCACTCCGCTCATAATGACAGAGCGCTGTATTTCAAAACCACGATTATTAGTTTCAGTAGCAGTTGACCAGCTTAGCTCGACATTGTTTTCGTTTGCAAGTGCTGTGAATGATGTAAGCTCAACAGGGATGATAGTGTTATAAGTTGAAATTTTTATGTTGTCAACATACCAACCATCTTTTTGAATTGAACCATCTGAGCGCAGATAAAATCTGATACGGATATTGTGACCAATAAATTGTGATAAACTCATTTTCTCGTGAACCCATGTTAATTGAGTTCCATCATATAGTGGCTCGTTCGGCGGCTGGAAAGTGCCTGTACCGGGATTTGTATAATTCCCTGCAAGCGGAGTCCAGGAAAGCCCGTTATTCGTTGAAACCAGAACCTGGCCATAATCCCAGTCGGTTTCGATATCCCATTGAGTATCAAACTCCAACTCAGCTCCAAGAATATAGGAAAGATTTATATTGCTGTTATAAGTCAAAGTTGCCGTAACATTTGGAGGATAATTTCCACCAGGCGAGTCAGTAAACGATTTTGGCGGCGAGACATATTTAATTCTTGTGGTATCCCATCCACTGACTGATGTCCAGTTATTTAAATTATTTGCTTCATCATATAATGCGATGGTAACAGGTGCAACATAAAACTGGTAAAATGTTGAAGGCGGAATGTTCCCGGGAGGGTTAAATCCTCCGCCACCAGCCGGAAGAGTTTTTACAATTGTTGAGTTTGCATCCTGTGCTGCAATGTAATATTGAACTATTGTTCCTAAAGGAATTGCTGGAATATTGAAAGTATAATTTCCTCCACCTGATGAAGTTCCGACTATTTCGTTAAATGAACCGAAACCGCTTCCTGTACTTGTTCTGTAATAAAGTCTGGGAGCAGAAATGCCTGTCCCAACTTCTAATCCGGTTGTAATTTGTGCAGTAGCTGCAATGGGTTGTGATTGAGTCATAGAAGCAATTGGAGTGTGATTGATTTGCAGATTAAGATTAAGCGCAAGAGTTGCAAATGTTCCTATTGCCAGCTTTGCTGATTTTGTAAAATAAGGTTGATTAAAGTATTGAACCAAATCACTTGTGGTATGATAATAAGCGTTGAAATCGTTATTATCTTCTATCAATAAAATAGCACCATAATTCTTATTCCAGAATGAAGCGTGATCGCTGTAAGTAGAACCCGGATTGTATGAAACTATGGTAAGATTAATTCCATATTGTGAATTAACCTCAACCATTTTCTGATATAATTCAACAGAATTTGCTACAGCTCGGTTGTGAACATTTACTATTCCATCGTTGTTGCTATCATAAGCAATCATATCCATATTGATTACACCAACAATTGAATCGTTAACATTTCTTGCCTGAGTTGCATAATAATTACTACCAACCAATCCCTGTTCTTCTTCATCCCAAAGAGCATAAACAATTGTATAAGGAAAAGAATACTGAGACAAAATTCTCGCAGCTTCAATTACCGCTGCAGTTCCGCTGGCATTATCATCAGCTCCGGGAGCAATTGAACCCGAAGGCATATCATCATAGTGTGCGCAGATAATAAATTTTCTGTTTGGATATTGTGTTCCTAATTGAGTACCTATAACATTATTTCCTGTTGAACTGAAATTCTGAATTGTGGTGGTGAGTCCGTACGACTGTAATTTTTGTTTTATATAATCTTTTGCAAGTTCGTTTGCGGGATTGTTTTTATGCCTTGATACAATCGTAACATTTTGACCGTTAACTACAGTTGTAACATTTCCGGACAATTCACGAACAAAATAAATCAGAGAATCCTGATTTACAGAATTGATTATCTGCTGAACAGTTGGATTCTGTGCAAATGATAAAAATGATAAAAGAAAAAATACAACGAGAGTTTGTAGATGTTTTTTCATAACACAACCTGTGATGTTAGTAGTTTAATAAATACTGCAGGATTAGCAACTAATAATTGCGATCAACGATTTGAAAACTATCAAATGTTATTCTGTCAAAACTTAGTTTGATTTTTTCTAATAATCAAATTCATTTCTGTGAATTATATATATATCACTCTCAATCTAAAAAGTAAAAAACCAAACTTAATCTCAATCGAGAATTCATTAAGAGGCTGCATTGTGGCTAAAATCTGGTTTCAATTTACTACTTAGTAACCCGATTATTTCCTTTTCAGTTGAATAACCACCATCTTTGGCATACCACAGATGAAGCTGTTTTATTATCTCGTGTTTTTCCAAACTCTTTTTATGTAAATCTTCTGCGAGTGCTTTTGCCTCAGCCGGGCGAGGACCCCAATGAAAAATTTCGTTAAGCTCTTCATCAAAAACAACAAGTTTGGGAATACTTCTTTTTCCGTGTGTCAGGTACATCTCCATTATTTCCAGATTTGAATCCCGCAGAAGAATTTTCAAATCAATATTTTTATTCAGATTTGCTAATACAGATATTACAGGCAATGTTTGTGCTGAATCTCCACACCAATCTTCTGTTATCACAAGCCAAATCAGATTGTTCTGAATTCTGCTTATTAAACTCAATGCTTCATTTGTTGGTTTGTAAAGTTTTTCAAGTCTGGATACTCTTGCAAGATTTAACTTTCTGTATTCATAATAAGCAAGCTCCATTTCATTTAACAAAGCAGGGTCCACATCCCTAACATTCTTTTCACTTAGCTCTTTGAACTGTGAATATGTAAGCGCACTTTTTAATTTTTCTTTAATAAGTTCTTTCTTTTCAATCATAGTTTCCCTGGATTTTTTGTAAAATAATTTATCTTCATTAGAATAGGAAAGATTACTTTGGTTTCAGAAAATTTGAATAAAATCTTTGGAAATTGAACTTTTTTTATTCTTTTTTCATTGTATTTTTACAACGGTTTTAAAAACAGTTTACTATTATGACAACAACAACAAAATACTTTACTCCTGAAGAAGCAAGAAAAACGCTTCCTTTAGTAAGAAAAATTGTACAGGATATTCTTGATACAACAAGAGAAATGCGTTTAATTGCCGAAGATTTGCATGGTGATTTTGAGAATGATTCAAGGATTAAAAAACTTGCTGATGAAGTGAATGGATTTCTTAAAGAACTTGAAGAGATCGGATGTTTCTATAAGGATTCAAATTTTCAGATTGGTCTTGTAGATTTTCCCGCTCTTTTTGATGGTCGTGAAGTGTATCTCTGCTGGCGAAGTGATGAAGATGATATTCTCTACTATCATGAAGTTGATGCAGGTTATCAGGGACGGAAAAAAATTCCCCCGCAATATTTTGAAGGATCGCTGTTTTAACTATAAATAAAAAGTCCACCCGCTATTTCTTTATTTACTTTCGTAATCTCACACAATTCGAATTCTCTTTTTGTGTAATTTTTAAATCATACAAAAAGATTAATAAAATTTAATCTTCTTTTAATACAACCTTAATAAACGCTTTTTAGCTTTACATCAGATAAAAAAATCAATGTGTTTAGAAAAATGAAAAGAACCTTTGAATATAGAGAATTTATAAATAGTTCCCCTGAACTGAAGAAGAGAATAGCAGAATTTTATAATTGCATGGGAGTTGAAAAAGCTGATGAAGGTAATTTGATTGAAGCATTGAAGTATTTTAACAAAGCTCTGCTTGTTGATCCGTCCTGTATAGAAGCCTTATTTAATCGAGCAACGATTAAAGCTGATTTGGGTGAATTTGCCGAAGCCAGAAAAGATTTCTCTAAAATAATTATTCTTAATTCCCCGATATCCGGAAACAATTCAGAAAAGAGTTCTGATGAAAATTATAATAAAAAGATTAATTTTTTTTAATCTGAAATTAATCTCAGTTTAATAATCCGACAATAATTTAACACTGTAGTTCTTAAACATTAATTAATAATCAAAAACAAAATAGGAGATCAAAAATGAAAACCCGAATTCTTGTCTTAACTACAACAATTCTTTTGGTTGCATTTTCAACAACCTCTGTTCTGATTGCTCAGAACAAAGAGACAGCTAAAACATCAAATAAGAATTTAAAGCAAACCGAGCAAAAGCTCGAATCAAAAACAATTAGATCTCAGGAAAAATTGAATCAGAGCAAACCGGAATTAAAGAATGAAGCAAAGGAGGTTGAAAAATCTGAGAAAAAAGAAATGATAAATAAAACTGATCAGGAGAAAAAGGAAATGACACATACGAAAATGCATAAAAGCAAATTGGAAGAGAAGAAGACTATGAAACCAACCGAAAAGAAATAATATCCGGTTATTCTGATTATTAAAAGGAGAGATTTATCTCTCCTTTTTTATTATTTTTGTTTTATGAGGATACTTGTTGTTGAAGACGAAAAGAAAGTAGCTTCCTTCATAAAAAAAGGTCTGGAAGAAGAATATTATTCGGTTGATGTTGCTTTTGATGGGAAAAAAGGTTTAGAACTTGCCTTAATTGAAGAATATGATTTAATTATCCTTGATTTGATGTTACCTTTTAAAGACGGTCTTTCGATTCTGAAGGAATTGCGAAAAGAAAAAATTTTGACCCCCGTTTTAATTCTAACCGCACGAGATACGATTCAGGATAAAGTTACCGGACTTGATTCTGGGGCAGATGACTACCTTGCCAAACCATTTTCATTTGAAGAATTGTTGGCAAGAATCAGAGCCCTTTTGAGAAGAAATTCTATTGAAAAAAATAATATCTTAAAATCGGGTGATTTGAAACTGGATACGCAAACACATAAAGCATATAGAAATGATGTCGAAATTCATTTAACTGCCAAGGAGTATGCTATTCTTGAGTATCTGATGAGGAATAAAAACCGCGTTATCTCGAGAACAAAACTTTCTGAACACATTTATGAATTCAATTTTGATACTGAGACAAATGTAATTGATGTTTATATAAATAAGCTCAGAAATAAAATTGACAAAGGATTTGAAAAGCAACTTATCCAGACCATACGAGGTGTTGGATACATAATTAAAGATGAATAAGCTTTTTATGTTTCTGAGTTTAGAGAAATATTTTAAAAGCACAAGATTTAAAACAACACTTTGGTATTCACTTCTTTTCCTACTTCTTGAGATAGTACTTGGAATAATAATTTATATTTATATCAATCAGACAATGCAGCTTGAACTTGATTATTCTTTAACAAAGCAAGCTGAATCAATATACAGGTTCGTAAAGGAAAGCAAAGTTAATCTCTTTGAATTTGAACCCGACTCAATATACTCAACCCCGGATGAGCTTGTATATGATATCATTTTTGAAGCTTTGGCTTTTAATCCCAACAACACTTTCGTTCAGGTTTCAATCAAGGATAAAATTATTTTCCGTACTGCTAATCTTGGCAAAGTTTCATTCGATACTCATAAAGTGGATAACAAAATCAATCTAATAAATTTTTACGAACCGGATTTATCTGATTATCCTATTCGTGCTGCATGCTTTAATCAAGATGAATACAAAATTATAGTTGCTTTCCCTTTGGAATTAATAACAAAAACTTTGGATAAGCTTACAGATCTTTATGTAATTATAGCTCCAATATTTCTTGTTTTATCGTTTGTGGGCGGTTCATTTCTTTCATTCAAAGCATTGGCAAGACTTGATAAGATAATAAAAAGAACAGATGAAATTGATACTTTTAATCTTGCTACTTTTCTGGATGGTGAAGAGTATGATGATGAGTACGGCAGACTTGTCAAAACAATGAACAGAATGTTAAGAAGAATTAAAAATTCAATTGAATATATAAATCAGTTTACTATCAGTGCTTCGCATGAACTTAAAACACCACTAACAATTCTAAGAGGCGAACTTGAACTCGCTCTAAAATCTCCTAAACCGACCGAAAGGTATCTTGAAATAATTCAAAGTAGTTACGAAGAAACTTTACGACTTATAGTCATTGTTGAAAGATTATTCCTTTTAACCAAGCTTGACAATTCACTGATTAAATTAAACTTAGCGCCGGTTAATCTGGTTAAAACAATTTCAGATATTGTAATAGATTTCTCCTCCCTGGTTTCCGAAAAAAGAGTAAATCTGGTTACTCAATTTTCAGAACCTGAAATTTTTATAAATGCTGATTATGAAATGTTAAAACAGGTTCTTATAAATCTTATAGATAATGCCATAAAATACTGTCCGGGGAAAAGTGATATTGTAATTGAATGCAATAAAGGGAATGATGGGAGAGTCTCTTTTTGTATAACTAACAAAGCCGAACCAATTCCTGCGGAAATTCTTCCAAGACTATTTGAAAGATTTTACAGATTAGAATCTTCCAGAAACCGAAATCTTGGGGGTGTTGGTTTAGGTTTGTCCGTTGTAAAACAAATTATTGATTTACACGGATTTGATATTAAGATTGAAAGTGATAAATGGGGAAATTTTATCGTTCGATTGCTGTTCTGAAGCTATCCGACTTATGTTAAGCACATTTGATAAAAGCCCTCGGAGTTTTTTCATGTCGTTTAGAATTTCTCTGTTCTTGCAACTACATTTCAACAAAATCTCGAGGTTTTTACTGATTTGCATTAGGTGTATTACTTGTTTAGTTCCAGTTCGGTTTCGATGCTTGTTTGATTTTCTGAATTCGCATCTTTTATATGAAATATTATTTTATAGATGCCTTCCTGATAAGTTGAATCAAGAACAAATTGTGCTTCCAATCCTACATCAGAAATTTTCTCTTTGCTTGTTTCAGTATGAACATAAGAAAACTTTCCTGCTTCAACAGAACTATCCGGCTTTATAAGATCAACGACTAAAGAAATTGTTGCAGCATAGTTTCCGGTTTCTTTATCAATTATCTGATTGAATCCTTTTATTCTTACTGTTGCATTAACTTCCCAGCTACCACCTAAATCATAAGCGAATGCCTCTGTACTGAAAGCTTCAAATTTTTCTTCTTTCTTTCCGCAGGATGTTATAAGAAGTAAAGCTAATATCAGTGAAAATAGTTTTTTCATATAGTCCTTAATTTTTGTTTTTGAAATAGGTATAAAGGTATAAGATATAGGGTATAAGGTATATGGAGAAATGATATTGAAACTTAATTCTTATACCTTAAACCCCTTATTTCCTTATACC
>CALHAB010000002.1 GCA_937934185.1 uncultured Ignavibacterium sp.
AGATCCTGCCTTCTTTTATTCTTCAACATAAAAATTGATTGTTTCCCTGGTTGGATAAATTTGATTTATCTTAAATAAGATTGCGAATAAAATTATCCTAATATCATTAGATTTGCAAAAAGAAATTTTTACTATGCAGACAAACACTGATTCAACATCGTTATTTCAAAACCTTTTGCCCAAGCCCGAACCTCTATTGGAGTCCGGTGATATGTTTACCATTCTGAAAGGGCTAGCAGTTGTAATATTCATTGGAATGCTAATCGGGCTCGAGAGAGAATATGCCAGGAATAAGGACGAAAAAATTTTTGCCGGCATAAGAACTTTTCCGTTAATCGGACTTTATGGTTTTACCTCTGCACTTATTTCGTCAATAACTGAAAACTGGGTTTATGCTATATTCTTTATTGGTTTTGCGGGACTTTCGATAACGGCTTATTATTCTTCCTCAAAAGATGGTAAAGTTGGCGGCACGAGTGAAGTTTCTGCTTTTATAGTTTTCATTCTTGGCTCACTTGTTTATTGGGGATATATACTTCTTCCGGTTGTGATTGCTATTATTATTACTATGTTTCTTTCACTTAAAATTCAACTGCATTCGTTCGTTGGAAAAGTAAGTGCTGCTGACATCTACGCAACATTAAAGCTTGCAATTATTACTTTAATTGTGCTTCCAATACTGCCTGATAAAACTTACGGTCCTTTTGATGTACTTAACCCAAGATTAATCTGGTATATGGTAATTTTTGTCAGTGGAATAAGTTTTATCGGTTATATATTTATAAAACTGTTGGGAAAGGATAAAGGAATAATAGTAACAAGTTTACTCGGTGGAATGGTTTCGAGCACGGCACTCACTTATTCATTAACTAAAAAAAGTAGAATTGAAGAACCACTTTCGTTTAATTACGGTCTGGGAGTAATAACAGCTTCTTCAATGATGTTTCTCAGAGTTTTATTAATAATTACAATATTGAATGTTAACCTTGCATTACCACTTTTTATTCCTTTGGTAATTTTTGCTTTGGCAGGGGTTATTGCGTCAATTATTTTTTATAAAAGGAATGTTAATATTCCCGAAGCAGAAATAGAACTTAAAAATCCATTTGAACTTAAGTCTGCTTTTGTATTCGGAATCATTTTTGGTTTAACAATATTTCTATCTAAAGCTGCACAAATTTATTTCGGTGAGCAGGGATTGTACGCAGCAAGTGCATTGGCAGGATTTTCCAGCGTTGATGCAATTTCAATTTCAATTTCAAGATTATTTAATGAAACGATTTCACTAAATGTTGCAATGAAAGCAATAGTTTTTGCAACTATTTCAAATACCGTAATCAAAATGTCCATTTCTTCTTTCTTGGGAAGCAATGTTCTAAAATATGTTGTGTGGAAAGGTCTGGGTATAATGTTGCTTGTTCAGGTTATCTATCTATTATTTCTTTCTTTGATTTGATATAAACTGATGAATAATTATAAAATGATTATTCAATATGATGGGACTAATTATGCCGGCTGGCAGATTCAGGAAAATGCAATAACAATTCAGCAGGAAATCTCAAACGCAATAAAAATTATTCTGAAGCAAGATGTAAATCTCATTGGATCAGGCAGAACTGATTCAGGAGTTCACGCCTTGGGCCAGGTAGCTAATTTCAGAACGGAGAAAGATTTGGATTTATACAGATTCCAATTCTCTCTGAATTCAATTTTACCCGATGATATTTCCATAATTTCAATTGAAAAAGTTAATGAAAATTTTCACTCTCGATTCGATGCAAAGAAAAGAACATATTTATATCTAATCACACAGTTTAAATCACCATTCTATAAAAATTATTCTTTTTTCTATCCGCAGAAAATTGATATTGGAAGACTTAATGAGCTGAGTAAACTCTTTATTGGCAGAAAAAATTTTTCATCGTTTTGTAAAAAGAAATCAGAAATTGAGAATAAGTTTTGTGAACTATATGAAATTTTGTGGTCTGAAAAATCTGATCTTATTGTCGTTAAAATTAGTGCGGACAGATTTTTACACGGGATGGTAAGAGCAATTGTAGGTACTTTGTTGAAATCAATAAAAATTGAATATCCTGAAAAATATATTCAGGAAGTTTTTGAATCTGAAAACAGAGAACTTGCCGGAGAAGCTGTACCGGCAAAAGGTTTATTTCTTTATAAAGTGGAGTATTAACTATGATAAACTTGAAATCAAAAGTTGTTCTGATTACAGGCGGCTCAAGAGGAATAGGTGCCTCCTGTGTTAAATATTTTGCATTTGCAGGTGCTGCTGTTGCATTTACTTACAACAACAGTAAATCGCAGGCAGAAAAACTCGTAAAAAGATTTTCAAAACTCACAAAAGTTAAAGCTTATAAAGTTGATGTTGCCAATCCTGAAGAGATTAAGGAATGCGTTAAAGATGTTATAAAAGATTTCGGTCGTGTAGATATTCTGGTAAACAATGCAGGTATATGGAAAGAAGGAAGAATTGATAAAATGACTTTAACTCAGTGGGAAGAAACATTAAGAGTAAATCTGACTTCTGCTTTTTTATTTTCTTCTCTCGTTGTTCCTTTTATGAAAAGAAAAAGATTCGGAAGAATAATTAATATTTCATCCACTGCCGGACAAAGAGGTGAAGCAAGATATTCGCATTATGCCGCTTCAAAAGGTGGAATGATTTCTTTCACAAAATCTCTGGCAGAGGAACTAGGTGAATACAATATTCTTGTTAACAGTGTTGCGCCCGGTTGGGTGTGGACAGATATGTCAATTCCTGCATTGTCTGATAAAAAAAGTTTTGAAAGTGAAATAAAAGAAATTCCTCTCAAAAGAATTGCTCAGCCGGATGACATTGCCGGACCGGTATTGTTTTTAGCTTCAGATCTGGCAAAGCACATTACAGGCGAAGTTATCAATGTTAACGGCGGATCAGTGATGTGTGGATAATATGGAATTTTTAGCGGAGCTTCATCATAAAGTTATTCATTTTCCAATTGCACTGCTTATACTTTATCCTTTTATCGAAGCAGTATCTTTATTCTATAAGAAAGATTTTTTTTCATTCACCTCATTCATAGTTCTTATTTTAGGTGTCATCAGCTCACTGGCAGCAGTATTAACAGGAAATCAGGCACTAAATTCAATAAAGAACTGGACGCCTGATCTTTATCAATTAGCTGACACTCATTATACTAACGCAAATATTGTCGTATGGCTTTTTACGGTTATATTGTTTTTGAGAATTTATTTGCAAATTAAAAAAAAGTATGAAGGAAAGTGGAAAATAATTTTATTGATTCTTGCTTTTATTGGCTGCTACTTTGTTTATCAGACAGGTGAGTACGGAGGAAAGACGGCACACAAAAGAATCAGCACTGTCATTTCAAAGGAGCACAGTGACTGAGAAATCTTCAATAGAGCAAATGAAAATGATTAGAACAATTCATCAGTGATAGTAAAGATTCCTCCTCCGATAAATCGGAGTCGGAATGACAAGGGAAATACTGTCATTTCGAAGGAACGCAGTGACTGAGAAATCTATTACCTAAAGAACTAATGAGCTACAAAATAATTTAATATTCTTTGAATGTTTATTTATTAGTCTAAATAATGCTCAAGCATCATAACTATTACATCTATATAATGTCAAACTGGAACAATAAAGTTATTTATGTAGGAATGACTAATGATCTGAAACGCAGAGTTTACGAGCATAGAAATAAATTATCAGATGGATTCACAAAGAAATATAATTTAACAAAGTTAGTCTATTATGAATTATTCTTTGATATAAATGATGCTATAAGAAGGGAAAAGGAAATTAAAGGTTGGAGACGAGAGAAGAAGAATAATTTAATAGAATCAATGAATCCAGAATGGCTGGATCTATATGTTGATATATAGGATTCCTTCTCCGATAAATCGGAGTCGGAATGACAAAAGCAGCACTGTCATTTCAAAGGAGCACAGTGACTGAGAAATCTTTAATAGAATAAATGAAAATGATTAGAACAATTCATCAGTGATAGTAAAGATTCCTCCTCCGATAAATCGGAGTCGGAATGACAAAAGCAGCACTGTCATTTCAAAGGAGCACAGTGACTGAGAAATCTTCAATAGAGCAAATGAAAATGATTAGAACAATTCATCACTGATAGTAAAGATTCCTTCTCCGATAAATCGGAGTCGGAATGACAAAAGCAGCACTGTCATTTCAAAGGAGCACAGTGACTGAGAAATCTTCAATAGAGTAAATGAAAATGATTAGAACAATTCATCACTGATAG
>CALHAB010000003.1 GCA_937934185.1 uncultured Ignavibacterium sp.
ATGTCATCCTTTCAGGATTTTATTGATTTGTTTTATGATTTCGTTACAATAATTTCATCACTTCGTGATTTGTTTGGCAGAGGATTTCTTAAGACGATGAATCGGAGTTCGGAAGGACATATACAGGTAAGAAAAGAGGTATAAGGAAATAAGGTATAAGGGAATTAATAGTAATAGTAATAGTAACAAAAACTCTTGTACAGTATCTTTTGAAGAGGAGTTGTTTTTCTGCTTATGTTAAAGACTTTAAGCTTTGCTGCTCAAGTCTGGAGACTTGAGCTACGGGTTATAGATTCCTCCTCCGATAAATCGGAATCGGAATGACAGAAGAAATTTAAATCAGAATTTTCACCGGGTCATTCAAGCGGAGCGAACAGAAGTTCGCTCCCTGCATCATAAAGTGCAATCCAAAGTTACAATAAATTTTTATAGAATAAATATCTTCACATTACATTCATTAAATAAGACTTTATTTGTTTGGCTATAATTTTCAATCCGAATTCTGACTTCAATAAAGATTCTTTTTCATTTTTAAATAAATCGATTAATTGAAAACAGTGAACATTGCGAGGTAACAGATCTTTTACATCGTTTTCAATTTTTCCACAAACTAAAAAAATATTTTTAACTTTATCGGAAAATTTTTTTATTAGTTCTCCGGTTGCTTTCCCTTCAAATGATTGAATATCAAATCTTCCCTCACCTGTGATAAGAAAATCAATATCAGACAATTCTTTTTCAGCTAAAATCTTTTTAAAGATAAAATCTTTAGAAGAGATTATTTCTGCACCAAAAAATATTTTTAATCCTGATGCAAGTCCTCCGCCTGCACCGTTAATGTTTGCTGAATCAGTAATGATATTTTTTCTGATAAGTAACTCAACAATGTTTTCAATTCCTTTTTTTATCAAATAAAGTTCTTTGCTCTTCGCTCCTTTCTGCGGGCCAAACAAATCAACTGCAGAGTTGTCACCTAACAAAGGAGTTTGGACATCAACAACACTGTGAAGGATTGAATGAGTGGATGATTGTTTGATTGGATTATTGAATGAATTTGGTATTGTTATTTCAGAAATTAAGTTAAAGTTAGCTGGTATTGGTTCAATTTCATTACCAAGGTTATCTAAAAATTTTATTCCTAAAGCATTAACTGCACCAAGACCAAAATCAATTGTAGAAGTGCCACCAACTCCAATTATTATCTTTTCAAACAAAGGAACTGATTCTGAATTTTTTGATTTCAATAAATCCAAAATTAATCTACCCACAGGGAATGTGTTGAGTTGTAAAGGATTCCTCTTTTGCTTCGGCAGTTTTTTTAATCCGATTATTTCTGCAGATTCAATAAAAACTTCTTTGCCTGATTTATTGAAAAGAACCGGAGCGCTGAATTTCTCACCGGCAAATTCAACTGAAAACTTTTGTTCAATAATTTCATTACCAGAAATAGACTTTATAACTTCGAGAAAACCATCGCCGCCGTCACTCAATGGCATTTCAAGCAGCTGAAAGTTTTTTTCTTCAGCAAATTCCTCAGAAAATATTTTTGATATCTGAACAGATGACAGACTTTCTTTGAAGCTATTTGGAGCAATGAGAATTTTCATTTTTGCAGATTTTTCAAAAAAGATTTAATCATCTCTGAAAGTTCTTCTGCATTTATTCCGCTGTCACCTTCATAACGACAAACTTTTGGATCACCCGGACATTGAGTCTTACAATAATTTTCTTTTGGTAAAACTATTTTAGATTCATTTCCCAGCGGTCCCCACAATTTTGGTGAGCAAGCGGTCAATGGGCAGAATAAAGAAAATGTCGGAACATTTAAAGCAGCACAAATGTGCATTGGCCCTGTACTGTTTGAAATCAATAAATCAAGAGCACTGAATTTAATTATTGATTCCCGCAGTGAATTGTTTATGAAAGGATATTCAACTGCCGGAATCTCAGAAATTTCTTTCGGCGGCTGTTTATCCGTTATAATTACTTTCATAGAATCATCATCTGAAAACATCTTTATTAACTTCCTATATTCAGAAGTTGAGAGATTTGGAGCAGAGTTTCCGCTTGTAGTGTTAATTCCTAAAAGAATTTTATCATCAGCAATTTCTTTTTTGAATTTCAGTGCTTTTTCTTTTTCACTATCTGTAAGATAAATCTCGGGCTCGTTGGACTTTGGTTCAATTCCGATTTTTCTTATCATATCGAGAGCATAATCAGCTTCATGTCTGAGTGGATTGTATTTTTTTCTGTCAACAAATTTTGTGAATGTAAGCATCTGATAAATTTTGTGTCCGACACCAACACGGTATGGAATTCCGGCAAGAAATAAGATATAATTCAGCCGTTCATCGGGAAGCAGCATAAATGCGTGAGTAAATTTAAACGAACGAATGATTTGTGTTTGTTTGATGAATGATTCTGTTGATTTATCACTGTCATCATAAATAATTATCTCATCAACGAAAGGATTATTTACATAAATGTCTTTTGTATAGTTGCGGACTAATACAGCAACAAAACTTTCAGGATAAACTCTTTTTATTTCTCTGGGCAGTGGAGTTGAAAGAACTACATCACCAATCCTATCAATTCTGGCAATCAGAAATCTTAATTGTTTCTTATCTGATTTTTCAATTCCCATATTTTTAACTGAACCTGAAGTTTTGTGATTGCATGCATAATCGAAACGAATAAACCATAAATTCCATCGATAAAACCTTTACGAAAAAAGAAATGCTGAAGAAATGCAATTACCGGTGTGATTACAATTGTAAAAGCGTTCACATTTTTTCTGTTCTGCTTTTCAATTGCTTCAAGCGTTGAGTAATGATTTATTTTTCTAAATGCATCACGGAAGTTCCTATATGAAAAATGAAGCATAGAGTTTTTTAACTGCCCAACTTTACCCTCAACTTCAAAACCTTCGTGAACAAGCCGATCTGTAAGTCTGGTTTTTGATTTCTTAAAAAGTCTCAACTGATAATCATTCCCCCAACCACAACCTCGGATTATTTTGCCGAGAAAAAAATTATCTCTTTTAATTCTGTATCCGTCAAACTCATCAAGATTTGAATTTAATATTTCATCTTTCAGTTTTTCAGTTAACCGCTCATCTGCGTCAAGACTCAAAAGCCAATCATTTGTTGCAAGACTCATTGCGAAAGATTTTTGCTCAGCAAATCCTTTCCATTCATTATAAAAAACCTTATCAGTAAACTGTCTGGCAATCGAAACTGTATCATCACTGCTTCCTGAATCAATAACTATTATTTCATCAGCCCAACGGACAGATTCCAGACAATCCCTTATATTCTGTGACTCGTTTTTAGTGATGATTATTACAGATATTCTGTTCATTACTCAATTTTTATAATCTTTGTTTGAAAATATAATGATTTAAGCTTCTAAAAACTTAGTTAGTTTTTGTAACTTTGTCAGAAAAAATTTTAAAGTTAGTTATATGGAAATAATCGAATATACTCCCGATTGGAAAGAAAAGTGGGATCAATTTGTTCTTGAATCAAATAACGGAACGATGTTCCATCTGCAGAAATTCTTTGATTATCATAAGCCGGGTAAGTTTAATTTCAATCATTTAATATTTCTGGAAAAAGGAAATATAGTTGCAGTACTTCCGGGCTCTATTATCAACGGAACTTTATTTGAGTCTCCTATTGGTGCAAGTTACGGTTCAATAGTTACCAAAGATGTTAAGTTCACACAAGCACTTGAAATAGTTCAGACACTAATTGATTACGGCAAAGCTCAGGGTTGGAAAGAAATTCTGTTAACTTCAGCACCAAGAGTGTATGAAAGATATCCGAATGAGAATCTTGATTTCGCAATGCTGTGGCTTGGATTCAAATATGATCTGCACTACATCTCAAGTGCAATAAAACTTTTTCCTGACAAAGATATTATTTCACGATTTCAACAAACTGTAAGAAGAAACATTCGCAAAACTTTGAAGAATCCGGATATAAGAGTTGAGATGAACGACCGTTATGATGAATTCTATCCGATACTTGTTGATAATAAAGCCCGACACGGAGTTAAACCAACACATAGTTATGAAGACCTGTTAAAACTTAAAGAACTGCTTCCGGATAATCTGAAATTATTTATGGTTTATTATAAAGATAAACCTATTGCCGGTTCGAATCTTTTCATCTGTAATGAAATTGTTACGCTGTGTTTTTATAATATGTTGCTATACGAATTTGAACATTTAAAACCTATCCACCGCGTTATGTATGAAGTAGTCAAGTGGTCAACTGAAAACGGATATCAGTATGTTGATATTGGAGTTTCGCAGGACACAAAAGCAGCTAATCCGATGACACCAAGTATAAGCTTGATTGATTTTAAAGAAAAGTTTGATGCACGGACTGTAATGAGAAATACATTAAAGTACACTTATTAAAAAATCAGAATGCCTGACAAAAAAAAAGTTCTAATCACTTTTTTAGGAAATATTGATTACGATACCAGATGCAATAATTTGTTCAACTCACTATCAGATAAAGGTTATGATGTTGAATTTACAGGATTTGACTGGCTAACTGAAAACTTCTCAACCTTCAAAGGGAAAAAAACTGTTTACAAACTTTCCAAAAAACCTCTTTCATTATTCTTTTATTTGAAGTTCTATTACATTCTAAAACTTAAACTATTAACAAAAAAATACGATATAATATTCGCCGAAGACCTTTATTGTCTTCCTGTCTGTGTTATCATTGGAAAAATTAAAAAAGCAAAAGTCATTTATGACTGCCGCGAACTGTTTGGATTTCTTGCCGGATTAAAAAACAAAAAGCTCTTACAAAAGTTCTGGAGTACAGTTGAAAGGATTTTCATTAGGAAAGCTGATTTGATTCTTACAACAGGTGAAATGGATTCTGAATTTATCAGAAATCAGTATAATGTTAAAAATGATTTGGTAATAAGAAATCTTCCGATATACAAAAAGTCTAATTCTCCAATTAATTATTATTCATTGCTTGGAATTGATAAATCAAAAAAAGTTTTGCTTTATCAGGGTGTTGTTCTGCACGGGAGAGGACTGAAAATGATATTTGAATTTCTTCAAACATCAGATGATTTTGTTCTTGTTGTTATTGGAGGCGGTGAAATGCTTGATTACTACAAACAACTTTCTGAGAAAATGTCTTTGCAAAATAAAGTGTTCTTTATTGGGAAAATTCCACAGGATAAACTTATTGATTATACAGCAGGAGCTTTTGCCGGTCTGTCGTTGATTGAAAATGTCAGTCTCAGTTATTACTATGCCCTTCCAAATAAATTATTTGAATATATTATGGCTGAAATTCCGGTGATAGCGACAAACCTTCCTCAGATGAAAAAAATTATAGATGATTTTAGTGTGGGCTTTGTTGTAGAGGAAAGTGATATACTCAAATTAAATGAAGTTTTATCAAAATTAATAATTGACCATAATCTTTATAATCAATTGAAATTAAACTGTCGAATTGCTTCTCAGTCACTTAACTGGGAAAAAGAATTTGACAGATTTTTTTTAAAGATTTAATTTTAAGTGCCTTAATAATCTCATCAAATAAATTTTGTATTGTTTAACCACTAATCACGGAGGCAACAATGAGAATTTATTCCGTATTTCTAATCTTCCTAACAATTTTGTCACAGGTTTACCCTCAAACCTGGCAGCAGACATCACTGGATACTAACTATGTTAAATGTATGTTATTTGATGAATCAAGTAATTACCTTTTTGTTGGGACACTCTATTCAGATGGGGTTTATTTATCAACAAATTATGGTAATAGCTGGTTGGTTAGAAACAACGGTCTCTCATCAACAAGTGTTTATGGTCTTGCAAAAAATTCGTCCGGAACTTTATTTGCTGCAACCTGGGGCGGCGGAATGTTTCGCTCAACAAATAATGGATTAAGCTGGACTCAGATAAATAATGGAATAACAAACTCAGTTTTATTTTCGGTGACTGTAAACCCTGCAAATAATTATGTCTTTGCCGGTTCAGGTGGTTCTGGTATTTATCGATCAACCGACAATGGAAATACCTGGGTTCAGGTTAACAATGGGCTTACCAGTTATAATATTTTAGCACTTTCAGTTGCTTCAAATGGTTACATTTTTGCCGGCACTTATGATGGCGTTTTCAGATCAACAGATAATGGAGATAATTGGACGGCTACATCAATCACTTCAGGTTGGGGTGAAGGATTCGCTATGAATAATTCGGTCTACAATGTAATTGCTGCTGTACATACCGGTGGACTTTATCGTTCAACTGATTTTGGGAATACATTTCAATTAGCACCCGGATTATCAAGCGTATGGACGGTTGCATCAACATCTTTTGGTTATATTTATGCTGCGCCTTATGCTAACGGTTTATACGTATCTACAAATAATGGTGATAACTGGACTGCAGCTAACTCCGGATTAACTAATCTTGATGTTAGAGCAATTGCAATCGCAAACAATGGATATGTATTTGTCGGTACTTTTGGAGGTGGAGTTTTCAGAAGTGATCAGCCAATCCCGGTTGAGCTCAACTCTTTTGCGGCATACTGCATTGATGGCAAAGTTATCTTAAAATGGCAAACGGCTTCTGAGTCAAACAATCAGGGATTTGAAATCCTGAGGTCATCATATGATAATGAAAATGATAGCTATTGGAAGACTATTGCCTTTGTTACGGGTAAAGGGAATTCAAATGAGCTGACAGATTATTCCTTTATTGACAAAGATATTTCTGCCGGAAAGTACTGGTACAGATTAAAACAAATCGACTTTAACGGAAGTTATAAACTCTCTGAAAAGGTTTTGGTTGATGTGCCTGTACCATCAAATTCAATTTTATTTCAAAACTATCCCAATCCTTTCAATGCCGTAACGAATATAAACTGGCACGCATCTGTCGCTGGATTAACAAAATTAAAAATTTACAACAGCATCGGACAGGAAATTTCACAAGTGTATGAAAATTATAATGAGCCGGGCATATACAGTTTTCAGTTAGATTTCGATAACCTTAAAGATGCAAGCTCAAGCGGAATTTATTTTTACAGGTTGGAAATAATAAGCAATTCAGAAAATAAATCTATAATTTTTTCGGATACAAAGAAGCTGATTTATCTGAAGTGATTTTTCAATGTACTTCGAGAAGCTATCTCATTTTTGATCCGGTTCATCATAAGCATAAACTTAAACTTTGACTTAAACTAAAGAGATAGCTTCTTTTCGTTATTGATTTTACAAAAAAATTTACTTTTTATAAACACAAACTATGTGTAAAGGTTTGTTATAAATTTTATTTGCCAGCCAATCCACTGCAAGCCATAATGACAGCGGAAAAAATTTTAACAAAACATGAGTCCTGAGAAAAATCAAAGCTTTGTTACCGAATATAATGCTTGTAAATTTTTTCAGATCATTTTCTTGGTATAATTCACGGAGTGAATTTTCATCAAACGAATGAAGATGAGCGTTTACAGGAGTTTTTTTATTGCAGTGAATACACAAAACATATCTTAGTTTTTCTTTGTAAGGAGTGGAAATTATTAATCTCCCATCTGCGTTAACAACTCTAAACAATTCTTTCAAAAAAGATTTTGGATCAACAACATGCTCAATAATTTCTGAAGCAATTACACAATCAATTGAGTTGGATTCAAATGGAAGTTTGAATGAATCGGCTACAACCTGAAAATGATTTTGAGATGGATAAAGCTGTTTTACTTTCAGAGGATTGGATTTTGAAATATCAAGTGAGATTACTTTTTTATACTTCTGAAGAAATTCCTTTGCAACCCAACCTGAACCGCAGCCGACATCCAAAATAGTTTTTACATTTTCAGGAATCTGTGAAATTATAACTTCCCGGACTCTTCTCTCCTCGTGTTCAGCGGCACCAATTCTTTTTTCAAAATAATCAAATTCCTCAGCGTCAGTTTTATAATGCGTCAGGTAGTCAAAATTTTTTATTTCATCCTGCATAAATAAAATCAGAATCTGAATCCGAGCGAAAACAAATTCGCACTGCCGATTCCCAATGAAAACGGAATGTAAGAGTAATCAAATTTAAGATTGCCCCACATCAGTCCGATTCCGGCAGTTAAATCACGGCTTTCATAATTTGTCTGATAACCGCCTCGAAGTGCGATCAATCTGTCATATGAAATTTCAAAGCCAAAATTCAGATGATCATCAGCATCAAAATATTTCTGATATTCTCCTGCTACAACAAAATCAAGTTTATATTCCTGCAAACTGAAATTGTATGACGGACCAATCCTGAATTCTGAAGGTAATTTAGTAGCTTCATTTCTTAACTCATTCATCGAGCCAAGATTTCTCACAACGGCTGAAAGTGTCAGTCCTTCAAAAGGCAGAAAATAATTAGCACCCAAATCAATTCCGAAACCTGTTGATTCATCATTAAGCAAACCTTCATACAAATATTTTAATGTGAGACCAAGTGAAAAGTCTTTATCAACTTTATATGCGGTGGAAATACTTCCGTAAAAATAATTTGCATCAAATTTTGAAACCGGTTCTCCGGGAATCTGCCGGACTTCTATGTCAGAAATATTTGTAACATTAAATCCAACAGCTACAGGCAAATCGAAAAGAAATGTTTTGATGCCGAACATTTCGCTGCTTACATCCTGAATCCAGCTATTGTGTGTGAACATCACTTCATTATTCTCTGTTGAAGAAAGTCGTGCAGGATTGTAATGCAGTGCAGTTAAATCATTTGAGACTGCGTTACCAACATCGCCCATTGCAGAGTTGCGGGCACCAAATCCAAACTTAAGAAATGATAATCCTGTGTTGCCTGCTGATTGAGCAAGTAATTGTATTGAAGAAAAGAGGATTAGAATCACGATAAACTTTTTCATAATCATTCTTTAATAATTAAAAATTGAAATTCACTCCAATTATATGTCTGTCTGATGAAGAATATGGTTCAAGCATAAATGCATAATCAATACCGATTATATAGCCATCAAGATTGTAGAAATAACTGAATCCGGCTGCAGGTTTAACAGCCCAATCATTATTACTGAGATTCAGTTGATCAATTCCGCCTCGTAAAAATAAACCTTCGTAAATGTTATATTCACCGCCGAATTTCAGGATGTTCGTTCCGACATTACTGTTTTCGAATTCAGCAGCTAATAAAAATTTATTCTCAGGATTGTTATATCTGATACCTATTTTTTTCAGAAGTGGAAATTCATTTTCACTGCTCAGTCCCTGCTGACCATAAATCGGGCTCGTATCCCACTTATATTTTGAATTCAAATCAACAAGCATCAGAGAGAAGTTAAAGTTATCATTGAGTTTGTATATTGCGCCTATATCAAAACCAACTCCTGTTGATGTTACATCTTCATACAATTTGTAATAATAAAATTTAACTGTTAAACCCAGAGCAAATTTATCTGAGAATTTATTTGCAACAGCAAGGAAGAAAAGATTTTCTGAAGTTGAAAGTTCTTTTGTTTTAATACCATTATTATCTCTTCCATCAATCTTACTGACTCCGGAATTAATGATGCCTGCACTTAAACCGGCTACACTTGCAGGTCTGCCAAGGTTTTCAGCTTTGCTTGAACGAAACTCAAATCGTCTTGTAAAGTTGATAAAATTTAATGCCCTATCTAACGAAAGAAACGAATAACCTGTCTGAAAAGAATTTCCTTCCTGAAAAACTGAAGAGGCAGGATTATAATAAGCAACGAGGTTTCCTTCCGTCAGTGCTGAGAGACCATTTCCCATTCCGATTCCTCTTGGTCCAAAACCCATTCTGCTGAATGCACCGGGTTTAACTGACATTTCACTGAATTTTGGCTGGGCCGAAATATCTGGAGAGAGAGTCAAAGAAAAAATAGACAATAATAGAATGACTATTTTGGGAATACCTACAATGTTAGAAAAGATATGTTTATAAATTTTATGAGAGTAAGAGTTCAATCCTCTAAAGCTGTCATCCTTCGTTGGGTTCAGGATGACATAGAAATTATTTTCTTTATTATAAAATCTTTCTTTCAAATTAACCTCTACTGCAAAACTAAAATTTTACCAAAGAGAGGATTTTTATCCCCAATCTCAATTCTGTAAAAGTAAACACCGTTTGGAACAAAATTTCCATTATCATCTCTGCCGTTCCAGAAATCCGGAGCACCTTCATTGTCTGTAACTCTTGATGCATTCTGAATGACTGTAGCAACATAGTTGAATGCAAAATCATAAATTCTGATCGTAACTTTTTCTTCCTGTCCGTTTGTACTGTATCTGAATTTTAACAATTCCTGTCGGGGTGAAAAAGGATTCGGGTAGCAATAAACTTCTTCATCTGAATTCAATGGTTGTGAAGAAAGATAAACTTTCCACTCACCTTCCCAAACACTTCCGATATTTTCTTTCAATCTTGCAAGACCGTCATCACTGCCGAGAAAAATATAATTTCCTGTAACAGCAGCACTATAAAAAACATTTGAACGAAGCTGAGCACCTGTTTGATTATCTACAATTGAATTGGGAAGTATCCAGCTTTGTCCACCATCAGTTGATCGGAATGCACCATTATCAGTTAGTACAATCGGCTGAGCAAACTTGAATGCAAAATTATGCGGCCTTTCATCATACAAAGTTGTCTGCCAGTTCAATCCTCCATCAGATGAAAAACTTACACCATAAAATTCATCAGGATCTTCAGCTTTCCAGGTTGATGCCCAGATTGTGTTTGATAATTTGCTGTAACCAAGTGCGGTAATAAAATTTCCGGAGATAGGATTATCCTGATTCTGATGATTGAATTTAACCCAGGAAGGATTAGCATCATTGGCATTGGTTGTTTTATTAATTCCGTTTGCTGTTCCGACAAGAACAGTTGAATCATTCAAAGCTAAAACAGAGAATACTCTGTGATTAAGATTTCCGACAGAACAAAAACTTCCTCCCACAGGAGCTAAACAAAAATCCAGAGAATCTGTAGGTGAAATAGAATTTTTATTATCAGGTGGCAATACAACTCTCTGCCAGGATTGACCATTGTCGGTACTCCTTCTCAATCCGCCTGCAAAAGTTGCAATCCAGATTGTATTTGGAGTAAAAGCAATATCGTAGCACAGATTCTGAACAGTGACAGTAACAGGCAGAGCAGATAATGTGTTTATTCCGTATTGTACCTGATTATCATTCTGACCATCAACAGGTTGAGGAATTGAATTCCAGGTATTTCCAAAATCAGTAGTGTACTTTAAACCTGTACCGGCAGGAAGTTTTTGCCCTCCTGTAACTTCCTGAGATTTAGCAGTTGCGCACCAGAAAGTTCTTGTATTATTATCATAACCAATTGCAGAAACATTATCAGTACCAAAGTCAGAGCGACCGTAAAAGTTTGTCCAGCTTTCTCCTTTGTCAAACGAAACACTAACCCCTCTGCTTGTGCCCAGCCAGATTGTATCACCAATAGCGATAATGTCTATTATAGTGTTGCTTATTGGATTCAGTGAGTTTGATTTTTCAAGGTTACTTAATTCGCTTCCAAGTTTATAATCAGCAACCTGAGAAAAAATAGCTTGATAAAAAATTATAAACAGAAAAAGAAAATTCTTCATTGAATCAGCACCGGATAATTGATGATATTACTTTGGAGTCCGCCTCTGTCAACAGCTTTAAATTCAAACCGGTAAGTTCCTTTTGCATTAGTCTGATTTACAGAAATTATTCTTGAATAAATTCCATCACCTGCTGTTTGATCACCATTCAAAGTTAGATTTCCGTCATCATAAAGAAATACTTTATTGTTGTTTGTAGAACCATCAGGACGATAAACAATGAAATAAACTTCTTTGATATCATTCAAACCATTTTCATCCTGTACAACCAATGAGGTGAGAATAGGAATAGTATCGGTTACAACGACTGTATCGGGATCAACTAATGCGTTGGATATTATCGGAGCAACATTTGATTGACCGTTTCGAAATTTGAAAGTTGACCACGCAGCCAACTTACTTTGAGCAGAGTTTTCATTCACATAAAATTTTATATTATAATTTCCGTTGAGGTCATTACTCTTCATAAAAATTTTGTTTGAAAAAATTTTATCGTTTGCTGTCTGATCACCATTTTCTGATTTCCCATTATCATAAAGAGTTAAAGCATCATTAAGAAAACTTTTTCCGGCAGGGTTAATTATTTCTGCGGTAACTGAGCTTATTAAACTAGCAGGAGTAAATTCAATTCTTATAACAAGCGAAGAATCTTCAACATTAAAAAGTACAGAATCTTTTGGTGAAACCGAAACAACCTGATAGGATGATTTCTGGACATCAATAACAGTATCAAATTCTTTTTCACACGAGATGAAAAAAAACAAAGAATATGTAATTAAAAAGCCAAGCGATAATTTTTTTATCTGAAATTTCATAATGCAATGTTTTTTATTTAATCAATTTGAGCAAGGTAAAAATATAAGTATGATATTTAGTAACAAAAGAAATTTTTATGATGTTTTCTTACATAACCGGATTAGTAATCATAATCGGTGCTAATGAAAATGATAAAACAAGAATTACAAAACTTATCCAACCTAAAACTTTTCTTTTTGTATCGAGTTCTGAATCATCATTTACGGGTGGATGTTTTAATCTTATTATAAAGTAAAGCACCAAAGCCCAGAATAGCCAGCCAGACCAGCCAATTCCAAAATTG
>CALHAB010000004.1 GCA_937934185.1 uncultured Ignavibacterium sp.
GACAAGTTTCCAATCAACTTTAAATTCAGTGTTGACTTTTTTCTCCCGCTTTTGAGGGATAATCATAGTTATGATTATCAGAATCATTATCAATCCAAGAACTTTCTCAAATGCCTGATCCGAAATTCTGACAGCAAAAACGGCTCCGGCAATTGCACCCGGCAAACTTAGCAATGATAGAATCATACTGTTTTTCAGTTCATAGTATTTTTCTGTTTTGAATGAATAAACAGCAGAAACATTTTGGAAGATTATTGCAACTCTGTTTGTACCATTTGCAACTGAGGCATCAAGTCCGAGAAAAATCAAAGCTGGTAAAGTTAATGATGATCCGCCGCCGGCATTTACATTAATAAACGCTGCTACAGCTCCGACAAAGAAGAGAATCAGAATAGCAATAATATCAGACAAAAAATCTCCGTAATTTTCTTTTGCTAAAATATGAAAAGAACTTTTATCAATCTTCTGAGTTTTCTAATAAAAACTTATTCTGATTATTTTAACAAAAACAATATTGGAGATTTGTTGATGAGTATAAAAGTCCGTTTTCAATTTCTTGTCGTTCTGATTTTTATTTTCAGTTTTGTTACCTGTGCACAGGATAAAGAAAATTATGTTGAAAAGAATTATGATAAGAATGAGTATCGTATTAAAATGCGCGATGGAGTTCATCTTTATACAATAGTTTATTCACCAAAAGACAAAACAAAAAAATATCCGATTATTATGACAAGAACTCCGTATTCAGTCGGACCTTATGGTGAAGATAAGTTTGCAAGATTTTTAGGACCTGCTGAACAGTTCGTTAAGGATGGTTACATATTCGTTCTTCAGGATGTTCGCGGAAGATTTATGTCTGAAGGTGAATTTGATAATATGCGTCCGCACAAACCCGATAAAACAAAAACTGAAACTGATGAGAGCAGTGACACTTATGATACAATTGAATGGCTAATAAAAAATATTGCGAACAATAATGGAAAGGTTGGAATGTGGGGAAATTCTTATCCCGGATTTTATACAATTATGGGAGCTATTGATGCACATCCGAATCTTGTTGCGGTTTCTCCGCAAGCTCCGATTTCCGATTGGTTCATCGGTGATGATATGCATCATAACGGTGCGTTCTCGTTGCAGATGTCTTTCAACTTCTTTAAAAATTTTGGTATTCCGAGAAAAGCTCCGACAACTCAATGGCAAAGAGGTGTGGATTATCCTTCGCCTGATAGTTATACTTTCTTTCTTAAACATACACCGATAAAAAAACTGAATGAAAATATTCTGAAAAATTCTATTCCGTTCTGGGATTCAATTATGGCTCACGGAAATTATGACTATTTCTGGCAGCAGAGGAGTAATCTTCAACATCTTAAGAATATCAAACCGGCAGTTCTCATTGTTGGCGGCTGGTATGATGCCGAGGATTTATATGGTCCGTTGAATATTTATAAGACAATTGAAAAAAATGATAAAGATAATCAATGCAGGATTGTGATGGGACCGTGGACACACGGATCGTGGATTGCATCAAAAGGTGATTCACTCGGTGATTTTTATTTTGGCAGTAATACTGCTGATTATTACAGACAAAAAATTCTAATTCCGTTCTTCAATTATTATCTGAAAGGCATCGGCAAACCTCCCGACTCAGATGCTTATATGTTTGATACGGGTTCGAATAAATTTCATTCATTTGATCAATGGCCACCTGAAAATGTATCAACAACAAATTTATTCTTGTCTTCGGATGGCAGATTAAGTTTTTCATCTGACTTTGGTTCAAAGGAATTTTCAGAATATCTGAGCGATCCGTGGAATCCTGTCCCATACACATCAAAATTTCTTGATTCAAAAAATTTTTATAACAGAACTTTTATGATAGAAGATCAGCGATATGTTTCAACCCGTCCTGATGTTCTTACTTTTGAAACTGAACCGCTTGATAATGATTTAACCATTGCCGGACCAATTGAAGCGGATCTTTTTGTTTCGCTGTCGAGTACTGATGCTGATTTTGTTGTGAAAGTAATCGATGTTTATCCTGATGATGAACCAAATCCTGAACCTAATCCAAATCAGGTTGAAATGGGTGCATATCAAAGATTAGTTCGCGCAGAAATAATGAGAGGTAAATTCAGAAACAGTTATGAAAATCCTGAGCCGTTTACTCCAAACAAAGTTGAACAGGTAAAAATTAAATTGAACGATGCTTTTCATACTTTCAAAAAAGGTCATAAGATAATGATTCAGATACACAGCAGTTGGTTTCCGTTCTTTGACAGTAATCCACAAACATTTACTGATATTTACAATGCTGATGAGAAAGATTTTGTTAAAGCACAAATCAAAGTTTTTCATTCGAAAGAATATCCTTCAAAAGTTTCATTAAAAATTTACGGAGCGAAATAATGAAAAGAATAACTCTTCTGATCAGTTTTATAGTTTGTGCAATTAATTTAAACGCACAGCTATTTTATAACAGCGAACCTCTTGCACATACTTATTCAATTGTTGCAAGAGATCCACAAACCGGTGAAATGGGAGTTGCAGTTCAATCACATTGGTTTTCAGTTGGATCAATTGTAAGCTGGGGAGAAGCGGGTGTTGGTGTTATTGCTACTCAGTCATTTGTAAATCCATCATTCGGGCAGCGTGGACTTGAAATGCTGAAACAGGGAATGACTGCACAGGAAGTTGTTGATTTATTGATTGCATCTGATGAAGGAAGAGATTTCAGACAACTTGCAATAGTTGATGCAAAAGGAAATTCCGCTGCTTACACCGGCAATAAATGTATTCCGGAAGCAGGACATATAGTCGGAGATAATTACAGTGTTCAGGCAAATCTAATGCTCAGTAATCTTGTCTGGAGTGAAATGTCAAAGGCATTTGAAAGCACTGATGGTCCACTTGCAGAAAGATTAATAGCCGCATTGGAAGCAGCAGAGAATGTTGGAGGTGATATAAGAGGAAAACAGTCTGCCGCAATTCTTGTTGTTAAAGGTGAAGCAACCGGAAAGCTTTGGGAAGATCGTTACATTGATTTAAGAGTTGAAGATCATCCCGATCCGATCTCTGAAATTAAAAGGCTGCTGAAGGTTTTCAGAGCTTACGAACATATGAATAACGGTGATCTTGCAGTTGAAAAAAATGATATGAAACTTGCAATGGAACATTATTCTGCTGCGATGAAAATGTTTCCTGAAAATCTTGAGATGAAATACTGGACTGCCGTAACACTAGTCAATACCGGTCAGCTTGATAATGCACTTCCGCTGTTCAAAGAAATATTTGCTGCTGATGATAACTGGAAAAAACTTACACCGAGATTGATAAAAAACGGAATGCTTAATGCTGACGAAAAAACTTTGCAAACAATTATGAATCAGTAAATCATAAAATTAACTTGGAATCGAAATACTTTAAATATTTTATACCTTTGACTTTTCCTGTGAGTCTTTGGTTTATTCACATCTTTTCTTCTGTACTTAAAATCTATCCGTACAAATTAGGTGTACTGCCAAGAAGTCTTTCAGGAATAATCGGTATTTTTACTTCGCCATTGATTCATTCAAACTTTTCGCATTTAATTTCCAATACAATTCCACTTGCGATAATGGGTTTAGGGATATTTTACTTTTATCCCAATGCCGCTTATAAAGTTTTTGCATTCGTTTATTTTTGCACCGGACTTTTGGTATGGATTTTTGCCCGGGAAGTTTATCACATCGGTGCAAGTGGAATTGTTTATGCTTTTGTTTCTTATTTGTTCTTTAGCGGAATTTTCAGACGAGATAATAAGTCAATCACACTCTCTCTGATTGTTGTTTTTTTATACGGTGGACTTGTATGGGGAGTTTTACCCGGTCTTGAAGGAATCAGCTGGGAATCTCATTTATTCGGTGCAATTAGCGGAATAATTGCTGCGTATCTCTTCAGAAAATCTGATCCGATAAAACATTATGAGTGGGAAGATGAAGAATCTGATGTTCCGCCTGAAAAGCTGGAGGTATCTTATGATCCCGAGAAAAATAAATTTTTAGATGAACTTTAATTTTTATTACTTAGTGTTTTCGTGTTTTAGTGGCAAAAATAATTACCTTAAAGCTTTACGCTGTTTCTTTGTTGATACTTAGACACAAATAAGTTTTAAAAACAAAATCACAAACATTATGAAAAAAACTACAAGCGAAACCCGGCTTTACCGTACTGAGATGAATGAAAAAATTCTTAACTCAGGATTTAAAGACTTCAATAAATTTTTTGCACTTGATAACAAAGCATATCTCGACGGTGCTTTGCCAGCCAAAACAAAAGAACTTATGGGACTTGTTGCATCAATGGTTCTTCGATGCAATGACTGTATCTTTTATCATATCGATCGTTCAATACAGGAAGGTGCAACCCGTGAAGAATTATATGAAACATTCAACATCGCCTTGATTGTTGGCGGCTCCATTGTTATTCCTCATCTCAGATATGCATTTGAAATGATGGAAAAAATTTTTGAGGAGAGTGTGGGTTAAAGTTTAACTTAGAGTTAAAGTTAAAGTTTAAGTTAAAGTTTAAGATGAATGAATGATAGAATGATTGGTTGATTGGTTGATGGGATGATTGGTTGAATGAATGGATGAGTTTATGCTTGTTTAGATTCCGGTTTTCATCAAGTGAAAAATTATTCACAATTTATTTACAGAAATGAAATATCTGATAATTCCTAAGTACATTGTAACTAATGATATTCACGATTCAATTCTTACAAATCATGCTGTTGAAATTAAAGATGGCAGAATTACTTCTATCGTTGATTTAAAGAATTTTGATCTGAATAATTATTCCGGAGAAATATTTAATTATCCGGAACTAACACTTATTCCTGGCTTTGTTCAAACTCATATTCATTTATGTCAGACCTTATTCAGAGGACTTGCTGATGATCTGCAACTGCTTGATTGGTTGCAATACAGAATATTTCCTTATGAAAATGCTCACGATAAAAATTCATTGCGCGTCTCTGTAAAAGTTGGTATAAATGAACTACTTCGCGGCGGTACAACTACAATACTTGATATGGGGACTCTCAGACATCAGGAAGTCATTTTTGAAGAGCTTATTAACTCTGGTCTGCGTGCATTTGCAGGCAATTGT
>CALHAB010000005.1 GCA_937934185.1 uncultured Ignavibacterium sp.
ACCGATAACAGTTACTTCACCTTCATAGCCATTTAAAATATAACTGTAAGCTTTTGCTGCAGTAAGAACAGTTGAGCGATCCAGATGTCGTGAAGGGAAATAGAACAAAAGATCGCGAATAGTTTTTATTCCGATTTTTGCGAATGATTCCGCTCGTTTCGGTCCAACAGATTTGATGTATTGAACAGAAGACTCAAGAATATTTTCTTTATCAGATTTCATTGCTCGAAAAATAAACGAACCGATAAGTAAACTCAATAAGATCGAAATTGTTTGAACACGATAATCAGGTAAAGTTTATCTCATAGCTACAAATCCACTTTAAAATTAAACATAAACTTTAACTTAAACTCCTTTTACCATTTATTATTATTTTGAACAGGTTAATAAAAAGGAATTTTGCTGTGGATTGGAAAAAACTTTTATCATCTGTTCAACTGGGAACTGATGAAAGAAATTATGCCGGCAGTCACGATGGCAGAAGTCAGTTTCAAAGAGATTTCGATCGCATAGTGTTTTCACCCGCATTCAGAAGACTTCAGGATAAGACTCAGGTTTTTCCTTTACCTGAAAGTGATTTTGTTCATACAAGATTAACTCACAGTCTTGAAGTTTCTGTTGTGGGACGTTCACTTGGGAATCTTGTAGGCGAAAGAATAATTTCGAGACATCCGGAATTAAAAAATGACTTCACAAAATTTCATTTTGGTGAAATTGTTGCTGCTGCTTGTCTTGCTCACGACATAGGAAATCCGCCTTTTGGTCATTCGGGTGAAGAATCTATTTCCGAGTACTTTAAGAACGGAAATGGTAAAAAGTTTGAAGAAGAAATTAATGATCAGAAGAAATGGCACGACTTAATAAAGTTCGAAGGCAATGCACAGGGTTTCAGAATAATAACCAAATTACAAAATCCAAAAGTGAATGGCGGACTAAGATTAACTTATTCAACACTTGCAGCATTAACCAAATATCCAAAAGAATCTCTAACCAATAATTTATCCGGTACTTCAAACATTTACAGAAAGTTTGGATTCTTTCAATCCGAAAAAGAAATCTTTAAATCAGTTGCCAAGCATACTGAACTCATAAGATTTAACCATAATGATTACTTCTGGTGTCGTCATCCATTAAGTTTTCTTGTTGAAGCTGCGGATGATATCTGCTACAGAATAATGGATCTTGAAGACGGTTACCGATTAGGACTCGTTACATTTAGTGAAACAGAACAACTGCTGAAAAATCTAATTCGCATCGAACTGGTTTCGGATTATAGTCAGAGAGATGATGCTGAAAAGATTGGTTATCTGAGAGCAAAGGCAATAAGTGAATTGGTTAAAGAACTTGCGGAAGTTTTTCTTGATAATGAAAGTGATATTCTTTCTGCTAAACTTAACGATGAGTTGATTTCAATTATTCCTGCAGCAAAAGGATTAAATGAAATTGAAAAACTTTCCATCGAAAAAATTTACCGTCACAGAACAGTAGTTGAAAGAGAAGCTGCCGGATATGAAGTGCTTGGAGGATTGCTCGATGCATTCATAAACTCCTTTAACGAATGGCTTGATGGAAATATAAAACCAAAGAACAGAACATTAGTTAATCTACTTCCCAAAAGAATTTTGTCGAACGCTGATTCAAAGACAGAAATTTATGAACGACTTCTTATGATAATTGATTTTATTTCGGGTATGACAGATTCCTTTGCTGTTTCACTATTCAGAAAAATTAAAGGGATTTCACTGCCCGGCAGCAGGCTAACTGAGTAAAAATTTTTAATTACATGTAAATATGTAAGTCAAATTTGTCGTTCAAATCCTCATTATTGTTTTACCAATAAAAATTCAAAAATTAAACCGAAATATTACGCTATAACCTTTCTTAGAATTATCGATAATAATATTCATAAGTGGCTTAATTGTTGTTTTTAAAGATTATCCAAACTTCAAATAATTGTAAAAAATGTTTACAATCAGGAAACAAAATAAGAGTAAAAGAAAAAGTAAAATGAAATCAGATAAATTTAGCAATTCCATTCAAGACGAGCTGTCATTAACTGAACTAAAAGAAAAACTTTACGAAATAATGTCTGTTGGAAAAATAACCTGGTGGGAATTCGACCTGGTTACAAACAGATATATTCAATCTGATCATAGATCAGAGTTATTAGGCTATAGTTCAAATGAAATTCCCCAAAACCTTGAGGGGATTTTGCAGTTGATTTATGAAGAAGACAGACAAAAATTATTGGATTTGCTGAGCGATTATAAATCCGGTAAAATAACTGAGCACAACTTAGAATACAGGATAAAACATAAAAGCGGTGAATACAGAGTTTATAAAAACATCGGAAAACTAAAACTTTCCAATGATTATAAATCCCGAAAAATTAATGGGATTGTAATTGATTTAACAGAATACAGAAAGACTGAATTAAGTCTTAAAGAAACCGAAGCTAAATTCAAACTGATAACAGAAAACTCTGTTGACGAAATATGGGTAAGAGATCTGAATCTAAATTTAATTTATATGAGTCCTTCGTGTATTAAAGTACATGGTTATTCCCCAAATGAATTCAATAACATCGCTATCAAAGATATACTGACTCCCGAATCTCTTTATTATGTAACTCATATTTTAAAGGAAGAACTGGATTATGATAGTAATCCTAATGCAGAACCTTCAAGATCCAGGACTATTTTACTAAAAGAGCGCCACAAGAATGGAAATATCATCTGGACAGAAAACCAGGTTAGTTTTATCCGTGATGAGAATAACAAACCCAAAGCTATAATCGGAGTAACAAGAGATGTAACCCAGAAAATAAAATCAGATCAGATAAGAGAAGCAGTATACCGCATTTCCGAAGCAACTCATACCTCAGAAAGTCTTGATAATCTTTTCAAGGAGATTCACCAGATAATTGCTACAATAATGCCTGCGAAAAACTTTTATATTGCTCTTTATGATAAAAATTCTGATTTGATTTCTTTCCCTTACTTTGTTGACGAAGTTGATGAACCTTTTCCGCCTTCTCCGCCGGGCAGAGGATTAACAGAATATGTTCTCAGAACCGGAGAGCCACTATTTGCTTCCCCTGAAGTCTTTCAGGATCTTGTTAAAAAAGGTGAGGTAGAGCTTGTTGGAGTTGATTCATTTGACTGGCTCGGAGTTCCTCTTAAAATTAAGAACAGCACAATTGGTGTTCTGGTCGTACAATCTTACAATGCTAATGAAAGATACTCTATTGAAGATCTTGATCATCTTGTGTTTGTTGCTGATCAGGTTGCAATGGCAATCGAAAGGAAAAGAACAGAAAGTGAAAAGAACAGATTAAACGAATTATTATCAGCCGTTTCGAAAGCACAATCACATTTATTAACAAAAAAAGATTTATACTTCAGTGTTCAGCTTGCATTAACCGAAATTGGTAAAGCAGTTGAAGCCGACAGAGTTTACATTTTTGAAAATCATTATGATTCTGAAAATGAAAAAGTTTTAATGAGCCAGAGATATGAATGGTGCTCGGAGAGAGCAATTCCACAGATTGATAATACTGAGTTAATGAATCTACCTTACGACCCTTTATATCAAAGATGGTATGATGAACTTTCGCACGGTGGAAATATTTTCGGACTGATAAAAGATTTTCCTGAAAGTGAGAAACCTGCACTTGAAAGCCAAAATATTAAATCAATTCTTGTTGTTCCGATTTTTGTATCGGGAAGATTTTGGGGATTCATTGGCTTCGATGATTGTCATTCAGAGCGAATCTGGACTGAAAGTGAAATCTCAGTACTCAACGCAATTGCATCAAGTATTGGCGGAGTATTTCAGAGAAGATCAATTGAAGATGCCTTAAGAAAGAGCGAAGAGAAATACAGAAACTTCATCGAAAAAAGTATGGAGGGAATCTATCTCCTTCAATTCAGAAAACCGATCGATATTACTTTGCCTGTAAATAAACAAATTGAATTTTTTTATGAATATGGTTACATAGCCGAAGCAAATGATGCAATGGCAAATATGTATGGCTTTTCATCAAGTAAAGATCTGATTGGAAAATCCTTGGCCGAAATCCACGGCGGTAAAAACAAAACTGAAAACATTGAATCCTTTAAATCATTTATAATGAATGGTTATAAAGTTGAAAACAGTGAAACAGTTGAAATACGAATTGATGGATCACAAATGTATGTACTAAATAATGTAATTGGAATAATCGAAAACAATAAACTTGTTGCCAATTGGGGAACACAGATTGATATTACTGAAAGAAAACGGGCTGAAGAAGCGATTCTTAAAGCAAAAGAAAAAGCTGAAGAAGCAAGCAGATTAAAGTCCAACTTTTTATCTAATATGAGTCACGAACTCAGAACTCCGCTGATTGGAATACTTGGATATTCTGAAATAATGATGAATGAACTTGCAAACTCAAACTATGGAGAAATGGCTTCAACAATTTATCAAAGCGGCAGCAGACTGCTGGAAACTCTTAATATGATTCTAACTCTCTCTAAAGTTGAAAGTGAAAAGGTAAATCTCAATTTATCTGATGTGTCTTTAACCGAATTGGTTGATGAAGTAAGAATTCTGTTTGATTCTGTTGCACGAAAGAAAAATATTGAACTGAAATCCTCATATCCGAAAGAGGGTCTTTCAATTAAGAGTGATCCCAAAATTTTAAGAGAGATTTTAAATAACCTTGTTAACAATGCTGTAAAGTACACAGAAAAGGGAAGCATTCTTATTGAGGTAAAGAGAAATGAACTAACCGGTGAAATAATGGTTCGTGTAAAAGACACCGGCATAGGAATACCAAAAGATAAACTCGACATAATTTTTGAAGAGTTCAGACAAGCAAGCGAGGGTCTTGCCAGAAATTTTGAAGGAACAGGACTTGGATTAAGTATAACGAAAAAATTTGTTCAGCTGCTTGGCGGAAAAATTTTTGTTGAAAGTCAGGTTGGATTAGGTTCAACTTTTACTGTTGTATTTCCATACAATCCTTCAACAAAATCATCAAACAGTATAAAGACAAACGATGAACGATCAATCAGAGATCAGATTCTTTCAAAAGCACCCAAGGAGAGAAAATATTTATTGATTGTTGAGAATGACAGAATCAATGCGGCAGTAATAGAAGCTTATGTTAAAAAAGATTACGATGTTGATGTTGTTGGTAGCGGCGAAGCTGCAGTAAAAAAAGCTTCGGAAAAACAATATGATGCAATTCTTATGGATATAAATCTTGGCTCAGGAATAAACGGAGTTGAAGCAACTCAACAGATAAGAAAAATCAAAGGATATGAAAAAACTCCGATTGTTGCTGTTACAGCTTTTGCACTCAAAGGTGATAAAGAAGAGTTTTTGGCTAAAGGATGTTCACATTATATTTCCAAGCCTTTTACTCAACCACAGATAATTGCATTGTTGAATGAAATTTTTATTAATGGTAAGAGTTAAATAAAATTTTATTCGAATTTCATATCGCGGTTCATTAAATCATTTGTGGCTTTAATCGGATCTTTATCTTCAAACAATATTTTATATACTTCATTTGCAATTGGAGTTTCCACTTTATATTTCTTTGCAAGCTGATTAACAGATTTGGTTGTTTCGACTCCCTCTGCAATCATTTCCATTGACTTTAAAACTTCCTTTAGTTTTTTCCCTTTGCCAATCTGTTCGCCAACAAAACGATTTCGGCTGTGTCTGCTCATACAGGTTACAATCAGATCTCCCATTCCTGAAAGTCCTGCAAATGTTTCGGGTCGTGCACCCATAACCAAACCAAGTCTTGAAATCTCAGCAACTCCTCTTGTCATAATAGCAGCTTTTGTGTTATCGCCAAACCCGGCTCCGTCAATAATTCCTGCACCAATTGCAATAACATTTTTGAAAGCTCCTCCTAATTCAACTCCAAGAATATCTGTTGAAGAATAAACTCTGAAATAAGAATTCATGAATACCGACTGAATTGTCTTTGATGTTTCCTTACTGATTGAGGCAGCAACAACTGCAGTCGGAACCCTTTTAGAAACTTCCTCGGCGTGACTGGGACCAGATAAAACGCCAATCTGATTTTTATCCAGTTTATGATGAACATCTTTCATCATTTGCGACATTGTCATAAGAGTTTCTTTTTCAATTCCTTTGGAAACACTTACAAGAATAGTGTCTTTGATGGAGTGATAATCAATTCTTTCAACAACTTTCCGAAGAAACTGTGAAGGAACCGCGAGTACTATCAGATTTTTATTATTTGTAGAGTCTTCAATATCAGAAGTGATTTTGATTTCATCGGGAATATTTATTCCGGGGAGATAAATTCTGTTTTCTCTGTGCTTTGCGAGTTCTTTTGCATAAGCTTTTTTATATTCCCAAAGGGTAACACTATGACCGTTGTAGTGCAGCAGAACGGCAAGGGTTGTTCCCCAGCCGCCTGCACCAAGCACCGAAACTTTCATCTCTATTATTACTTTTTATTAAAACTTAATTTGTTTTCTGTTCCGTTTACCAAACGAACAAGATTTTTTCTGTGGGTGAAAATTACAAGAAGTGATACACCTATTACAAATGGAAGAAGTGTATTATAACCTTCGATATGTGTATGAAGAACATTTTCTCTGAATATCATACTTAACGGCACTGCCATTGCACTAACAATTGAACCAAGAGAAACATATCTTGAAACAGATACTACAATTAAAAATATTCCAACAGCAATCAACATATCAACTGTAATAATCATCAATAACATTCCCAATGCTGTGGCAATACCTTTTCCACCACGAAATCCGGCAAACACTGTCCAGATATGTCCGATCACAGCTGAAATTCCAGCAATAATCTGAACAAGTGTAAAGTCATCGAATGGTGAAACATTCTGAAAAGGAAGAACACCGTAATGCAATCTTGCAACAAGTACTACTGCAATAGCACCTTTAAGAGCATCGAGAAAGATAACCAGAATTCCATGTTTCCAGCCGAGTACGCGCATTACATTTGTACCGCCGGCATTACCGCTGCCATAATTTCTGATATCAATTCCCTTTACAGCTTTACTGATAATAATGCTTGTTGGAATTGAGCCAACCAGATAAGAAAGAATTATTATAGTAGCTAATAAAAACATTTATAAATCCTAAATTTTACTATAAAAACCTAAATAAACTTTGATAAATAAACAACGAAATTTTTGAGAAATGTTGATTATTTACATACTATATGATGCTATTTCCCCATTAAAGGTTTAGCTGAAAATCATCGTTCTACAATTATGCCTTTATTAAGATTTGATTTTCTTTGTTTTTTGATAGAATAATGTAGAACCATGAAAAAATTACTTATCTGAACCAATAAAATATTCTACAAAAATAAAATTCCCATTATTCCCGCTTTTTTAAATCTTTCATTTTAAGCACTAATATGATATATTTGCGCACAATTTTATCAGGAGATATAAATGGCAAAACAGCAATCATTTGCAGATAAAGCAAAGGGCAAGAAAAAAGTTGACTTTGTAATGGTAAAAGTGGTGAAATCAGTAAAAACTGATAAAGGCACATTCAAATTCAACGAGAAATTTGTAAAGTTACCGGATATTAGTAAAGTAACTGAAATTAAATAGCATCACTCCTTTGATTGATTTGAAGAGAAGCAGACACGGATTTGCTTCTCTTTTTTTTTATTCAAAAAGATTCAACTCTAAACCCTTTTCCAGATTCAACAATTTCTTTTTAATTTCAAGACCAGCAGAATAGCCAACAAGCGAACCGTTTTTGCCAATAACTCTGTGACATGGAATTATAACAGGAATTGGATTAGCTCCATTTGCCTTACCAACTGCGCGAATTGATTTCAGATTGCCGACTCTTTCAGCCAATTGTTCATACGATATAGTTTTTCCATAAGGAACCTTGAGCAATTCATTCCAGACTTTTTTCTGAAACTCTGTTCCATCCGGATTAAGTGGAATTGAGAATTCTTTTCTTTTTTTATTAAAGTATTCTTCTAACTGGGAAAATGTTTCTAATAGCTTTTTGTCAGAGGGTTCAGTTCTTATGAGGTTTTGAGAAGAAGATGGCAAAGCAGAGTTGATTAAAACCTGTTTGAGTGCTTCACCATCTGTTATTACAATGAAGTGAATATCAGAAATAATTTTTTCGGAATAAAAATATTCTTGCAATTTTTCTTAAGCAGGAATAACCTGAATAGCAGGGTTGATATCGCGCTTCAATAATCCTTCAATTGCCATAAGAGTTCCGGAGATAGAACTCGGGCAACTTCCGCAAGCACCCTGATAACGAATCTTTACTGTAAATCCTTCCAGACCAAGCACCTCAAGCCCGCCGCCGTCACCAGCAAGAGCAGGTCTTACCTTCTGATCAAGCAATTCATTAATCTTCTTAAGCAGCTCGTTTGATTCCTTGTCTGATAGACTAATTTCTTTTTCGGGTGGAATAAGATTCTTATCAAAATCTTTTAAGAAATTAATGAATGGTCTTTGTATCTGACCCCAATTTGTATCCTTTGATTTTTCAATTGTTACAAACTTATCCATATAAAAAACAGAAACTACTCCCGGGATATCAAATATTCCTTTCGCAAACGGATCATTTTCAGCTTCTTCTCTGCTTGAGTATTGTCGGCTTTCGTAATTAAGTAATTTCTCATTTAATATAAACTTTAATGCGTGTGGATTAGGAGTTAAATCAACATCTTGTACCATTAACATAAAAAACCTCATTTAATTTTGTTTCGAAAATAAATTAACAAAATTTCTATGGCAAGTCATATAATTTGAGATGTGAGCTAATAGCTTTCATTGCAAACATACTACCATTTATTTTTACGATGAAAATAAAGGAATATTATGAAAAAAATTTTAGTGGTCTTTACCGGCGGTACATTTTCAATGATGATTGACCGTTCAACAGGCGGTGCAATTCCAAGATATTCTGGTGGTGAACTTCTCGATATGATTCCACAAGCGAAAGAACTTGCAGAGATAGATTACTTTGATTTCGGAAAATATCCGGGACCACATGTTACTCCGCAACTTATGCTTCAGCTTTCAAAAAAAATAAAACAACTTTTATCGGAAAAACATTATGATGGAGTTATCGTTACTCACGGAACAGACACACTTGAAGAAACAGCTTACTTTCTTGATCTTACAATAAATACTGAAATCCCGATTGTTATGATCGGCTCTATGAAAAACAGTTCTGAGCCGGATTGGGATGGTCCGAGAAATTTAATTGATGCAATTCATATCTGTCTGAATGATAATTCTAAAAACCTCGGAGTGCTTGTCTGTTTGAATGGCGAAATAAATGCTGCAAGTGAAGTAACAAAAATTTACTCCGATTCTGTTGAATCGTTCAAAAGTCTGGATTTTGGGTCACTCGGATTTGTTCAGAACGGAAGAGTAATTTATAATCGTCTGCCACATTACCTTGAAAAAATTGAGACAGAGGTAATTGATGATAATGTCGATATGCTTACTGTTTATGCCGGGATGAATGAAAAGTTTTTCAGATTCTCTGCTGACAGCGGTGCATCAGGAATTGTTGTTGAAGCACTCGGTGTTGGCAATGTTCCTCCACCTGCATTTGAAGGAATAAAATATGCGGTTCAAAAAGGCATTCCGGTTGTTCTAACTTCAAGATGCCCCGCTGGTGAAACAGATTATATTTACAGTTATCCCGGAGCCGGAAAACATTTACACGATATTGGAGTAATATTCGCCGATTACATCAACGGACAGAAAGCCAGAATCAAACTCATTATTGTACTTGGCAAAACAAAAGATTTAAATGAAATAAGAAGATATTTTGAGGGACCAAGAGCGAAGAATAGAGAAAGTTGAATGGGTAAATGTGTGATTGAATGATTTGATGATTGGATGATTGCGAAGTTGATTATTCTGATATTTTTAGAAACTTATAACAAAAGCCGCAACCAGAATGATTGCGGCATCAAGAACAATTTTAATTATTTAATTAAGCGGCTTCAATTATTCCAATAAAAGACTCTGCTTTCAGACATGCACCGCCAACCAAAGCTCCGTCAATATCTTTTTGTGAAAGTAACTCTTTGGCGTTATCAGGTTTTACACTTCCTCCATATTGAATGACTATCATATTTGCAAAGTCTTTCGAGTACATATTTGTCAGAAGCTTTCTTATAAACTGATGAACTTCCTGTGCCTGCTGAGGAGTTGCTGTTCTTCCGGTTCCAATTGCCCAAACAGGTTCATAAGCAATTATAACATCAAGAATTTCATCCGGTGTTACATCAATCAAACCTTTTTCAATTTGTCTTTTAACTACTTTTTCAGTTATATCTTTTTCTCTTTCTTCAAGAGTTTCGCCCACACAAAAAATTGGTTTTAGTTTTTGCGATAATGCTTTCCTTATCTTTTTATTTATCATTTCATCTTTCTCACCAAAAATTGTCCGTCTTTCAGAGTGACCGAGTATCACATATTCACAGCCAACTGATTTTAGCATAGATGCTGAAACTTCTCCTGTATATGCTCCGGAATCTTCGTAGAACATATTTTGTGCACCTAGTTTAATAACACTTCCTTCAACTAATTTTTTTGCTTCTGACAGCGAAGTAAACGGTGGACAAATAATTATATCACAGTTTAAAGATTTATTCTGAAGTTTAGCTTTTAGTTCTTCAATTAAAGAGATTGATTGTTGAAGATCATTATTCATCTTCCAGTTGCCTGCAATAACTTTTCTTCTCATTTTATCCTCAAATAATTAATTGTTGTGAGCAAAAATAATTATTCTTTAGCTATCTATCGTTAATTTTCCTAAAGAGAAAACCATATTTGTTAAAGCAGAGGATATGAAAACAAAATTGCACCGACAGGTTATTCTGCTTGGGATGGTAAGTTTGCTAACTGATATTGCAAGCGAAATGCTTTATCCTGTTACTCCGATTTTTCTTACTGCAGTTCTTGGTTCTTCGATGGCTCTGGTAGGCATTATTGAAGGCATTGCAGAATTTATTGCTGCTCTGCTGAAAGGATATTTTGGAAATCTGTCTGATAAAGTTGGAAGAAGATCAATATTTGTAACAATAGGGTATAGTCTCTCAGCTATCTCAAAACCACTTCCCGGAATATTACCAAATATTCCCGTTGTTTTTGCTACAAGAGTTACCGATAGAATAGGAAAAGGAATCAGAACTGCTCCAAGAGATGCATTACTTGGTTCATACAGCAATGGAAATTCTGGCGCAGTGTTTGGATTTCACAGAGCGATGGATACACTTGGTGCTGCAATTGGTCCGGCAGCAGCTCTTTTATTACTGAATGTTTATCCTGAAAATTATCAACTTATTTTTCTTATTGCTTTTATTCCCTCCATGGTTGCAGTTGCATTTACTTTGATGATAAAGGATAAATCTGTTTCATCAGAGAAAAGAATAAAGCATGGTTATCTTGAATTCCTTAAATCTTCACCCAAAAGTTATAAGAGAATTCTCTTATTACTTGCTGCATTTTCTCTCGTTAACAGCAGTGATGTTTTCCTGATTTTAAAGTCACGAGATATATCCGAATCTTCAACTCTTGCAATCTTTGGTTACATATTCTACAATATTGTTTATGCAGCATCATCCTATCCAATGGGAAACTTATCGGATAAAATAGGAAAGAAAAAAGTTTTTACTTTTGGATTAATTCTGTTTTCTATGGTTTACTTTGGTTTCGCTTTTATTCCCAATATTTATTTTTTGTGGATGTTGTTTGCTTTGTATGGAGTTTATGCTGCCTCAACCGAAGGTATTTCTAAGGCATGGATTTCTGATTTAATTTCTGATGAAAGCAGAGGAACTGCAATCGGATTGGCAACTTTAATAATGGGCATCTGTGTGATGCTTGGCTCTTTCATAACAGGAATACTTTGGGACAAATTCGGTTCACAGATTCCTTTTATTATTTCTGCGTCAGTAAGTCTTATGCTGAGCTTTATTGTATGTTTAAAAAAATAAACTTTATACCCTATACCTTATACCTTATACCTTATACCTTATATCTTTTCCTTATACCTTAATGCCCCTCACCATAATTTTTCTCACCTGCCGTTATTTTTAGTTTCAAATAATTTTGTTCCGGTGGTAATGGACAGGTTGCATATTTTGTAAATACACAAGGAGGGTTATAAGCTTTATTAAAGTCCAGGATAATTTTTCCGGTTGAATCAGGCTTATCAACATACAAAAATCTGCCTCCGCCATAAGTCTCTTCGCCACTTGTTTCATCTGCAATAATAAGAAATAATCTTTCGCCTTCATCAATAGCATCAATTCGGAATGTGTCTCCATCTTTTTCAAAAACGACTGCGCCGGGTGATAATTCCTCTTCAATTTGACCCAGAACATTTGGAACAAATATTTTTTTAGGAGGATTATACTCTTCAAATCTGGCAGTAAGCTTCCAGTCTTCATTAATTGGAAATCTTTCTATTCCTTTAAAGTTTTTTACGAGAGGTGCATCAAGGTCCCTGAATCTTATTCCGTATTTATCACCACGAATTATCAGATTCCATCTCACAGTTCCGTATTCAAACACAGTCATATCTTTTTTCTGATCATCAATCATTATTATTTCTTTAACTGGCTTGCCGTTAAGTAATACCCGAATCCCATCATAAACTTTCATTATGACGACTGAGTCTTTAAAGATAAATTCTCCTATATAAGCCGGGACTTTATCTGATTCAACTATCACATCATTATCTTTTGCTGAGCCGAACTTATTAATTCCAGGCTTTAACCAGCTTCTGCCGACAAGATTTAACCAACCATCCGGTGCTTTAAGACGTTCGATTCTCTTTTGATCCCAGTTATTTATTTCCTGAATGTATTCTGGTGAACCCTTTTCTTCTATTTTTTCAGGATTACACGAACAGATTAAAAATGTTGAGATTAAAGAAATAACGACTAATTTCAGTCTTAACATATTGAAATTCCTTCTTCATTTTTATTGACAAAACTAAGAAACAAAACACTTAAAAATTATCTAAATCCTCTTCGTAATCCTTTACTTATCGCATAGTTAATAACTTTATCATACTCATCTCTGGTTATTCTTCTATTCAAATGTTCATATTTATCAGCATTAAATGCTGGATGATATTGATCCATAATATTGATATAAGTCTCTTTGGAAATTTCATCAGAAATAAAATCAATTACTTTTTCTGAGCCGGCAAGATTGTTTGGTAAAACAAGATGCCTTACCAGTAATCCTCTTTTAGCAATTCCTTTTCTGTCGATATAAAGATCACCAACTTGTCTGTGCATTTCTTTGACTGCAGCTCTTACAATATTCCAATAATTTTTTATACCTGAAAGTCGGGTGGCAACTTCACTATCAGAGTATTTCACATCAGGCATATAAATATCAATTATATTTTCCAGCAGTTTTAGAGTTTCAACAGATTCATATCCTCCGCAATTATATACGATTGGAATTTCCAAACCCATTTCTATTGCAATTATCAGTGCCTCAACAATTTGTGATACAAAATGAGTCGGAGTCACAAGATTAATGTTGTGACAACCTCTTCGCTGAAGTGATATCATTATTTCCGCTAATTCTTCAGTTGTAATTTCATGCCCAATACCTAACTGACTTATATCATAATTCTGACAATAAACACAAGAAAGATTGCAATTGGTAAAGAAGATTGTACCCGAACCATAAAGCCCAACCAATTCAGGTTCTTCTCCGAAGTGAGGTCCATAACTTGAAATCAAAACTTTGTAGGATGAATGACAGTTGCCTGTTTCTCCATTCAATCTGTTAACGGCACATTCATTCGGACAAAGCCGGCATTCTTCTAACATTTTTTTCAGAATATCTGCTCTGTTTTTTAACTCAACCGGATTAAGTTTTTCCAGATAAAGCGGAAGCATATCTTAAACAATTTTATTCTTTTTTATTATTCAGAAAAGATGGGATTTCAATACCACTAACTTTAATTATACTAAAAAGCAGAATCACAGCACCAACCCACTGAACAGGATTAAGGATTTTCCCGTGAACAAAATATTCAAGTATAACTGCTGATAATGGAAAAGCCAGTTCACAAATTGTTGCTACAGATGCACTTATTTTTTTCAAACCATAGTAATATATAAATATTGCAGGTCCGCCGGTTGAAAAAGCTATAATCAGAAAAACATAAAACTGGTTAACTGAAATATCAGAAAAAGATTTGAAGTCATTAGTAATTGAAACAACAATCAACATTATAACTGCAGTTATTGCAAACCGAAGGTATGTACCGAGTTGAAATCCAATATTTCTTAAAGCTCTTTTACTTAGAACTGTTGAAAATCCAAAACTGAACGCTGCTATAAGAGCGAATAACGCAGCTACAGCAGTTTTATCTCCTGTATCAAGCAAAGGAAGATTAAATCCGAAAGTAATAATATAAGCTCCTGTTATTGCAAGAGATGCCCAGATTAAAAATTCCCTTGTAAGTTTTTCTTTAAGAATTATTGCCGCAAGTATTATT
>CALHAB010000006.1 GCA_937934185.1 uncultured Ignavibacterium sp.
TAAGCTTTATGAAAATGAAGATTATGAAGATGCCGCAAAGGAATTTGAAGCTTTGTTGTTGCAGTTCCCCGGCAGCGCTGTAAGTGATGATGCTCAGTATTACCTTGGAATGACAAGATACAAAAGAGGCGAATACATAATCGGCGCTTATGAGTTCAGCAAACTTATCAAAGGAATGCCAACAAGTGAATTTGTACCGCAGGCTCAGTATATGCTTGCTGAATGTTATTATCAGCTTTCGCCGGATTACTCTTTAGATCAGAAATACACAAAGAAAGCGATTGAAGAATTTCAGGCATTTATTGATTTCTTTCCTCTCGACAGCAAGGTTGCTGAAGCTGAAAAAAAGATAAATGAACTTAATGATAAACTTGCCCGCAAGGAATTTGATACCGCAAGAATTTATGAAAAGCTTGAATACACAAAAGCAGCATTAAAGTATTATGATAATGTTATGGAAATTTATCACGATACAAAGTATGCCCCGATTGCTCATTACAATAAGATAAATCTTCTTTTAAGTAAAAACAGAAATCAGGAAGCGCTTGATGCAGCAAATTCTTTTCTGGCAAAATATCCAAATGATTCTAACTTTTCCTCAGTAGAAAAAATAAAGGCGTCTTTGGAAAATAAAATCTCAGCAAGCAATTGATATGAATTCCAAACCAGTCAGCGATTCGCAAATTATAATGACCGAACTTGTTCTGCCCAATCATACCAATCAGCTTGGAAATTTATTGGGCGGACAACTAATGCATTGGATAGATATCTGTGCTGCTTTGAGTGCTGCAAAACATTCAAACAGAGTTTGTGTTACTGCATCAGTTGACAGAATTGATTTTCACCATCCAATCAGACTGGGTGATGCAGTAACACTTGTTGCTTCAGTCAACAGAGTTTTCAGAACATCTATGGAAGTTGGTGTTAAAGTTTATGCACAGAATTTTCGCGAAGGCACAAAGATTCATACAAACACGGCTTATCTTACTTTCGTTGCTGTTGATGCTGAAGGTAAGCCTGTTCCTGCTCCTGAAGCAATTCCTGAATCTGACGATGAAAAGAGAAGATATGAAGAAGCTCTTATCAGAAGAGAAAACCGGCTTAAGACTCGTTTACATAAGCAGTAAAATTTTTTTTATTGTTTTATTCTTTTCAACAAAATCTTTCACCCAGATTCCAATAAACGGTTTTTGTAAACTTGATAAATTCTCTCTGCCCGAAGGATATACCAATATCTTTTCATTCAACTATAATAAAGATTCTTATACCGACTTATTGCTTTTTAATCCACTTAAAAATGAAACTTCTCTTCTAACCGGCCAACAGAACTTGCAATTTTCAAAACCAAAGAAGATTAAATTCCCTTTTGAACCTTCTGAATTCAAACCAGTTTATGATTCGCTTCTTCAGATTTCATATTATGCATTTACTTCAAGGCGAAGCAGATTATTCGGGACTTTATCATTTAACGAAAATGGAAATCCCACAATTATCCAATCAGTTAAACTTGAGTCATATCCGGAAGTAATTGATGTTACTTATACAGATAAGCAGGAACAACCAATCTTTCTTGTTTGCGGAAAATCATTCGATGGAATTTCAATGTTCAAAGCAACAGGCGAAAAATTTGAGGAAGAAATAATTATAGCAGGCACTTCATTTTCTTATGCACAATTTATTCATCTTAACAATGATGATATAATTGATATCATTGCCTATAATCTGTTTGAAAAGTCATTTTTCTTTCTGATAAATAACGGCAGAAATCAGTTTAATGTTACAAGAAAAATCCAGATTGACAATCAGATCAACTATTTGCAGATATTTGATGTAAACGGTGATTCATTCAAAGATATTATTTATTCTGACAGAAGTGGTATAACAATTTTATTCGGAGATCCTCTTTACATTTTTGAAAAAAAGGTAACACTTCAAACTAATTTTTCCGCTGACAACATCGCTATTGCTGATTTCAATCATGATGGTTTGTTTGATATTCTTTATTCATCAGAGCAAAGCGGAATTGTTTCTGCAATCTTTGCAAAGAGTCAGGATTTATTCTATGATGAAATTACTTATCTGCAAACATCTAATGTTTCTGATATTATTCCATTTTTTTCAAAATTTGTTTATGGTACGGTTTACCTGAATAGTTCAGGTGAGTTAGGAATAATTTCACAGCTCACTTCATTTAAAGATGAAGTGACTTTAACAACAGCAATCAAACCGGAAGAAATAATAATATTTGATTACAACAATAACGGAATAAATGATCTGGCATTTATTGACAAAAGTGATAACCGACTAAAATTTTTACTTAGAAATAATATGGGAATTCCTGCGACTTACTTTTCCATTAAGCTTTTTGCTCAGAACAAAAAAGCGGTTTGTTTTGATAAAAATGATTCGGAAAAAAACTTTTATCTTTACACTCCCGATGAAAGACTGATTGAAATTCTTTATATAAATTTCTCAAATTTTACTTTTGTCAGAGAAAATTTTTATACTGATGGAAAGATTATTGATTTAATGATAACTCCTTCTACTGAATTCAAACCTAATCTTCATATTCTAACACAAAAAAATAAAGACCTCATCTATGGGGTCTATAAATACTCTTCTGTTAAATACAATCTGTTAAATTATCCTGCAGTTTCAGAAAACTGGTTTGATGCTTTAATACTTAATCCATATAAAAATAAAATCGCATTCTGGATACAAACCAAGAATCAATATCAACTTATTTTTAATGAATTCTTAAACCAGAGCATTAACAAAGAAATTATTTATACCATTAGCACGGAAACCAGTATTAAAACTTTTTCAACAAGGGCATTACTGTCTGAAGATATATTTCTCTACTCTTCTGTTATTGAGGATATCAGCAAGACAAGGTTGCTCATCTTTGACCAGAATGTTGCAGTATTTTCAAGAAAAATCTCTGAAAATCTTAAAAGCAAAAAATCTTTGAGTAGGACGATTAACCATAAAAATATATCTTTTGGTAAAGATAACTTGTTATATTTTTATGATGAAACTTTGAAAAATTTTAACAAGGTTTTTGTCAGCCGTTATTATAACAGATTCAATATTATCAGAATTTTTGATGAGATAAACATTAAGAATTTTCTTGTTACAAAACTTGACCCAAGAAACAAACATCTTATTTATATTGACTCACTCGATTATCTGATTAAAGTGAAAAAAATATCGTGACTAAAAAACTAATTTACCTATTACTCGTTTTATTTTATCAGGGAATAATCGCTCAGGAACTTTCAAGAAGTCAGCTTGATTCTCTGTATAATCTCTTTCTGTATGTCAGAAGTGAAAATAAAATTGAGTCAGATAAACCTGCTGAATTTCAGGAACTTCCTGAGAAATGCGGACTTGGTTTTGTCAATACAATTGTATTTAATATTGATAAATTTTTACCTGAGCAGCAAGCAGCATTAAAAATTCTGCTTCAACGGCCTCCTTTACAAAGAAGTATTGTTACACCTAAAGGATATTTCAGAATTCATTATGATCAAACAGGTAAAAATGCACCTGGATATTCTTTGACAGAACTGGCAGCGGCGCTCGATTCTGTCTATGAATTTGAAGTTAACTTTCTCGGTTATCCTCCTCCACCACCGGATAATAGTGCCGGCGGCGATGACAGATATGATATTTATATTCTTGATCTTGGCGGAAGTTATTATGGTTATACTCAGTTTGAAGATGAAATAGGCAACGGAAAATATATTACATTCACTGTAATTGATAATGACTATCAGGGTTACTACACAACAGGAATTGACGGCGCAAGAGTAACTGTAGCACACGAATTTCACCACGCAATTCAGGCAGGAAATTATATCTACAGAGACTCGGATTTGTTTTACTATGAAATTACATCCACTGCAATGGAAGAATTTGTTTTCGATGATGTAAATGATTACTACGCTTATATGCCGGATTACTTTAATAATCCTACAAGAGCTTTTGTAAATAACAATGGATATAATCTTGCGGTATGGAATATTTTCCTTAAAGACAGATTTGGTTTTGATATACTCAAAAGACAGTGGGAACTGATGCCTTCTGCAAGAGCATTAAACGCAATCAATATAAGTCTGAATGAAAAAGGTTCAACATTAAGAAACGAACTGAACAGATTCGGGGTTTGGACTTACTTCACAAATTACAGAACTTTCCCGGGGAAATATTTCAAAGAAGCTTCAAACTACCCTTTAATCAGAACATCAAGCCCTATGGTATTTACTCCGCCATCAAAAAGTTTTACAATGAGTTCAAGACCAACAACAAATTATTTTTTAAGAATAGTTGATGGAAGAGATACTCTTATTTCAATTATAACAAATTCAGATATCATTAATGGAATAGATAGCGCAAACAATTCTTTCAGTTTCGAATACATTCTTTTTAGCGACACATCAGTTGCAGATAGAAAAATAGCAGATAAATATTCAGCAACTCTGAATGCATCTCCACAGAATTTCTGGAGTGCCTCTGAAATTCTGAACAACTTTGTTGTAAACGGTGATTCAACATTTAAATTTTTTGGTGATGATAAAGAAACTTTTGCATTCCCAAATCCATACAGATACAGTAAAAAATATGGACTGGGAAATTTTGTTTACTTTCAGATTCAGGCAGAGCTTGGTGATGAAGTTGATTTGAGCGTTTTCACAACTGCTATGAAATTGGTGTATAACTCAAAAGAGTCTGTTTCTTTTCTTCCAAACGGTGCTAAAGGAATAAAGTACGAAGTAAAAGACTCCGATAGAAAGCATCTTGCATCAGGCATTTATATTTATACTATCAAAAACCAGGATAAAACAGTTACAGGAAAATTTGTAGTATTTAATGAGTAACTATTCTTTAGAAGTAAAACAGCTTACCAAGTATTTTGGCAGAAGACTGATTTTCAGTAACCTTAATTTCAGATTTGCTGATAATGGTATATTCGGAATTTCAGGTCCTAATGGTTCTGGTAAATCAACACTGGTTAAAATTCTTGCCGGAATAATCGGATCAAATAAAGGTGAAGTAAAACATTTTCTTGCCGGGAAAGAAATTATACCGGAAAAAATTCATAATCATATTGGATTTGTTTCGCCCTATCTCGTTTTATATGAAGAATTTTCTGCTGAAGAAAATCTTCTGCTGTTCGCTAAAATAAGAGGTGTTGAATATGATAAATCAAGAGTTGATTATCTCTTTGAAAAGTTTTTACTTCTGAAACGAAAAGATGATTTGGTTAAAACTTATTCATCAGGGATGAAACAAAGACTTAAATTTATTTTTGCTCTGATGCATTCACCGCAACTTATCATTCTTGATGAACCGACTTCCAATCTTGATGATGAAGGGAAAAACTCGGTTTATGAGCTTATCCGTGAAGAAGGAGCTAAAAACATAGTTATTGTTGCATCTAATGAAAAGAATGATCTTGAATATTGTTCCCATATAATTTTTCTTGAAAACTTCAAACAGATTAATCAATGAATTCAAAAGCATACAACCTTTTTCTGAAAGACTTTCGCTCTGAACTTAGAACGAGATATGCGATTAATGCTTTGGCAATGTTTATTATAGTTGCGATCAGTGTGATCCTTTTTTCAATAGGCAACGAAAAGATTAATGAGAACTTAACTGCAGGTTTATTCTGGGTAGTAATTTTTTTCACTGCAATGAGCGGACTTTCAAGAGCTTTCGTTTCAGAAGAAGAAAGAGGGACCACATTAACACTTCAGTTGATTGCCTCTCCAACAACGGTCTTTTCGGGAAAACTTATTTTCAATGTCATTCTTGTTTTCGCAATGAATGCAATTATAGCAGTTTTGTACGGAGCTTTATTCGAGGATTTTATAATAAAGAATTTTCTTTTATTCATTGCAACATTTGTTTTGGGAAATATCGGACTTGCGGTTTCATCGACAATAATTGCCGCAATAATTGCGAAGGCAGGTGCAAAAGGAACTCTTTATCCCGTTCTTTCATTTCCAATTTTATTGCCTTTAATTTTAACATGCGTTCAATTAACATTGTTCTCGTTTGATGGCACAAGCTTTGAAAAATCGAGGTTTGAATTGGCAATTGTTATCAGCTACGATGTTATTATGATTACAGTTTCGTATCTTTTGTTTGATTTTATTTGGAAAGAATAACGATTTTAATCACTATTAAATAACTAATCCTATGGTTTGGAAAATATTTTTATTTTTGTTATTAGCATTTGTCTCAGTGGCTGGAATAGCATTTCCCATAGTTGAGAAGCCCTCTGCCTGGTATGAATTTCCATTCATTCCGGGTCTTGAAGAAAATGCAAAAATCATCTTTTTTCATGTTCCGACTGCGTGGGTAACAGTAATCGCATTTTTAATGTCAACCATTTTTAGCTTTCGATATTTGAAGAATAAAAACCTTGATGATGATTTGAAATCTTATGCAGCAGCACAACTTGGAATTATATTCTGCATTCTTGCAACTGTAACCGGTGCAGTTTGGGCAAAGTTTGCCTGGGGAGCTTTCTGGAGTTGGGATCCGAGACAAACAAGTATTTTTGCTTTATTGCTGATTTATGGTGCGTGGTTCGCTCTTCGATCTTCAATTGAATCAGAAGAGAAAAGAGCAACACTTTCTTCAGTTTATTCAATCATAGCTTTTGTTACGGTTCCGTTTTTTATTTTCGTTATGCCAAGAATTATGACCGGACTTCATCCTGGTTCTGCTGATGATACCAATGCAGGACCTATAGTAAATTTCAAAATGAATTCAAATATGTTGCTGATTTTCTTTTTGTCCTTAACTGGATTTACCATTTTATATTTCTGGATGTGGCAGATTGGTTACAAATCACTCATCTATAAAGAAAAAATTCAGAAACAATTTTTAAGAGGTTAATTTGGAAGAATTCTTATCTAAAAACGCAATTTATATAGTAATGATTATTGTCCTGATTGTCTGGACGGGAATTTTCTTTTATATGTTAAATCTTGATAAAAGAATTAAAAGTGTCGAAAAAGAATTAAAAGGAGAAAAACATGAAAAATAAATATGTCTTTGGCGGAATAATCATCGCATTGTTTCTTGGAATAATGGGCTATCTTTTCACTCAAAGCAATATCAAATATGAAAGTGATTTTTCTGTTGTGAAAGCAACTGATAAAACAGTTAAAGCAACCGGCAGCTGGGTAAAAGAAAAAAGCTATGAAATGAACACAGAAACAAGAACTTTTACATTTTATATGAAAGATGAAAAGGGCAATGAAATGAAAGTTGTTTATGAAGGTGCAATGCCAAACAACTTTGAATCTGCAACAAGCGTTGTTGTTACAGGTACATATAAAAACGGGTACTTTCATGCAAAAGACATTTTAACCAAATGTCCAAGCAAATATCAGGACCAGCAATCAGCTCAGACTTCAAGTATGTAAAATTTCAGGGGATATGATAAAATTTTCAGAAAGGATAAATTATGGTTGGCAGTGTAATACTCTCGCTAGCACTTGTTTTCAGTATCATCTCGATGGTACTTTATTATCTGACATTCAGAGGCTACAATAACACTCTGAACTTTGCACGCACATTCTATCATGCAATGGCAATCTTTGTTATTGCAGCTTCAACTTTTCTCTGGTATGCTATTTTAACCCATCAATATCAGTATAAATATATCTTTAGCTACAGCAACAACTCTCTCTCAACCGGACTATTGCTTTCTTCATTCTGGGGCGGACAGGAAGGAAGCTTTATGCTATGGCTGCTCCTTACAGCAATAATAGGAGTAATACTTCAGTCCTATGCTTCCAAAAGAGGAGACCTTGAGCCAAGAGTAATGACCGTCTTTACATTAGCCACTACATTTCTACTTCTAATGGTTTCGCCGTGGTTTAAAAATCCATTCGAGTATATATGGGTTACACCTGTTTTTATAGAATTAAAGTCTATTAATACACAATTTCTGAGTATGCCATTCATTCAAAACTTTATATTCTCTGATCAACAGACCGGTAACAATTTTGTTCAGATGGGTCCAGATTTGTATGCTGCTTTAACACAGAGTGGAATTGCTGTAAACGATTTTATTATTAACGGAAGAGGACTCAATCCTCAGCTTCTGAATTTCTGGATGCAGATTCATCCACCAATTCTGTTTATTGGATTTGCAATGGCTACAGTTCCCTTTTCATTTGCTATTGCAGCCTTGATGAAGGATGATTATAAAGAATGGATCAGTCAGGCATTTCCATGGACACTTGCTGGAACAGGAATTCTTGGTCTTGGAATCATGCTTGGCGGTTACTGGGCTTATGAAATGCTTGGCTGGGGCGGATACTGGGCTTGGGATCCTGTTGAAAATTCCAGTTTGATTCCATGGCTTATCGGTGTTGCTGCAATTCATACTATGCTTGTTCAAAAAAGATCTCAGAATAAAGGAGAAGGATTTGGCAGATATGCAAAAACGAATTTAATCCTCAGCATACTTGTTTATATACTTGTTCTTTACAGTACATTTTTAACAAGAAGTGGTGTTCTTGGTGATGCTTCAGTTCATTCATTTGTTGATCCTGGAATGTTGGTTTATTTATTTCTTATCGTATTCATAAGTTCATTTGCATTACTTGGTTTGGGAATGATTGTATATCGCTGGAAAAGTTTAAATCAACAGGCACCTCAGGATGAAGGATTGTTATCAAGAGAATTAGCATTGTTTACTGCTGCCATCGTTTTGTGTGCTTCAGCTTTGATTGTTTTTGTCGGAACATCTTCACCTTTGTTCGGACAATCAGTTGACATTTCATTTTATAACGAAATGCATGTGCCTCTTGCGATTATTGTTGGTTTATTAAACGGAATCAGTTTAACTCTGAAATGGAAAAACACAAGCACAAAAGAGTTGATAAATGGTTCGCTTCGGGCTTTAGCAATCAGCCTTTTAATTACTGTATTGATTGTTTTGTTCGGTGGTGTAAACGATATAATGATGATACTATTGACTTTTGCTGCGGCTTTTGCACTTGTAGTAAATGCTGAAATTGCCATTAACATAATTCGTAAAAATCTTAAGATGCTCGGTGCTTACCTTGCTCATATTGGCTTAGCTATTTTTATACTTGGTGTAATCGGCTCAGCTGCTCACAGTACTGAAAAGACAATTGATCTTGTAAAGGGAAAACCAGTTGAAGCATTTGGATATCAGATGGTGTTTACCGGTTACGAACCAATTGAAAATGGTACAAAGTATGCGTTTAAGATAAAACTCAATAAAGATGGTAAAGAATATTCTGCAGCACCAATTATGTATATTGCGGAATATAACAATAGCTTGATGCGCGAACCATCAATTCTTGTTATGCCTACAAAAGATATTTACATTGCACCACTTGGCTATGATGAAGGTAGTGCACGAACGAAAAATAACTCTATCAGTGTAGCCAAAGGCGAAACGGCTGATTACAATGGAATAAAAATAACTTTCACAAAATTCAATATGTCTCCCGATGTTATGAAAGCAATGCAGGAAGGAAGAGACTTCCAGATTGGTGCAGTTATAACAATTGAAGGAAATGGCAAAACAGATGAAGTTGAGCTGTTGAGAAAACAAAGCGGCGGTGAAGTTGAGTTTACCTCTTATGAGTCTAAAGATCTTAATCTTAAATTACAATTGGCAAACTTATCGGCAACGGGAATTGAACTTATTCCATCAACGCTTGATTCTCAACCGGAAACAATAGTTGAGCAGAAACAGGAAGTTTTAACAGTTAATGCAAGTATTAAACCATTTGTAAGTTTGGTTTGGATTGGTGTTCTTGTGATGGTATTGGGATTCTTTGTTGCGGTTGCCAGAAGGTTGAAAGATTCTTTAATTGCTTAAGGAACAAACTACATGGTTCAAAAAAAGGAGTGATGTTCTCACTCCTTTTTTATTAAGATTAAGTGTCTAACTTTCGACTTCCTCTAATACCGGGACTTTCACAATTTTTCTTGGCTTAAATTCTTCTTTCTTAATCTTTCCATTCTTTCCGTTTCTCTTTGGCTTAGAACCAAAACCTTCCGGATTATTTTTATCAGCATAATTTTTATAGGTAAATATTTTATTCTGATAGTTTCTCATAATAACTTTTTCTTCATCGTGATGAAGAACATAATTCGGAACAAGCGGAATTTTTCCACCACCGCCGGGAGCATCTATAACGAAATGAGGAACAGCAAGGCCAGATGTGTGCCCCCTTAATGCTTCAAGAATTTTCAATCCTGTTTCAACTGATGTTCTGAAATGATTCGCACCTTTGGTTTCATCAGCCATATACATATAATAAGGTCTGACTCTTATCTTAAGTAACTTCTGAACTAATTCTTTTACAACAGCGGGATCATCATTAACGCCTTTCATAATTACCATCTGATTGCCCATTGGAATTCCTGCATCTGCCATCATCTGACAAGCTTTAGAGCTTTCGGGAGTAATTTCCCACGGATGATTAAAATGTGTGTTGCAATATATCGGATGATATTTTTTTAACATATTAACCAGCTTCGGTGTAATGCGATGTGGCAATACACAAGGCATCTTTGAACCCAGACGAATAATTTCAATATGAGGAATTTGTCTTAGTCTTTGAAGAATTTTTTCAAGCATTGCGTCAGTAAGCATCAAAGGATCGCCGCCTGATAAAATCACATCACGGATTTCAGTATGCTCTTCAAGATATTTGAAAGCACTTTCCAATCCTTTCATAGAAATTTTTTCGTGATCACCAACTTTTCTTTTCCTTGTGCAGAATCTGCAATAAATTCCACACTGACTTGTAACGAGGAAC
>CALHAB010000007.1 GCA_937934185.1 uncultured Ignavibacterium sp.
TTGATCACGATGGTTCATTTAATTATTTAAATGTAGTCACAATTGATCTTGGATTACCAAAAAGTTTTGAACTCAAACAGAATTTCCCCAATCCATTTAACCCTTCAACAAAGATTACTTTTACAGTTCCCGAAGGCACAAATAATAAAGTAACATTAAAAGTTTTTGATCTTCTCGGAAATGAAATAGCTACTCTTGTAAATGAAAATAAATCGGCAGGAATTTATGAAGTTGAGTTTTCTGCCAATTCTGTAAGTGATACAGCTGAATTAAAAAGCGGTGTTTATATTTATCAATTATCAGCAGGCAATTATTCGGTTGCACGGAAGATGATTTATTTAAAGTAAACTTTCTTGTTAAGTAGTCACACAAAATTTAAATGTGTGACTACTTACTTTTATTCTTATAATCATCCTGAGCTGCCCGCCTTGACCCGACTGTCAAAGTGTGCTTTTCTTTAAAGAGTCAAGTGAATAAAATTAAAAATATAAAATTAGTTAAGAGATTTCCCGAGAAATTTTCCAACTGCATTTGCACAATTTTCACCATCAATTGCCGCTGATACAATTCCACCTGCATAACCAGCACCTTCGCCGCAAGGAAATAATCCACTAATCTGTAGATGCATAAAAGTTTCTTTATCTCTCGGAATTCTGATTGGAGAACTTGTTCTTGATTCAGGTGCAACAATAACAGCTTCTTCAGAATAATACCCTCGCATTCTTCTGTCAAAAATTTTTAAAGCGGTTTTCAAGCGCTTTGTAATGAAGGGAGGCAATTCTTTGTGCAATTCAACTGAAGTCAAACCGGCTATGTATGATGATTTTGGTAAGAATGATGAAAACTTCCCTTCTGCAAAGTCAGTAACTCTTTGAGCCGGAGCTTTTTGTGAATTGTTTGCAAGCTGGTAACATTTATGTTCAATTTCCATCTGAAGTTTAAGAGCATTAAACGGATAATCTTTCTCATATTTCTGAAATTCCTTTTCGGTTACTTCAACTACAAATCCTGAATTTGCGAAAGGAGAATCTCTTCTTGAAACTGACATTCCGTTTACAACAATTTCATCCTGTGCAGTTGATGCCGGTACAATTATTCCACCAGGACACATACAAAAAGAATAAACACCTCTTTCATTCACATTACAAGCTAAAGAATAACTTGCTGCTGGAAGGTTTGGGTGTTTCTCTTTTGTGTGATATTGAATTTCATTTATTAGTGCTTGCGGATGTTCAATCCGAACTCCTAAAGCAAAAGGTTTTGGTTGAATAAGAATGTTTCTTTTATGCAGAAGATAAAAAATATCACGCGCCGAATGACCCGTTGCAAGAATAACTGCATCAGCAAGAATTTCCTGTGTATCATTTATTACAACACCCAGAATTTTGTTTTGTTGGATTATAAAATCTGTAACCTTTGAATTAAAATGAATTTCTCCGCCACAGTTCAGAATAGTTTGTCTAATCTGTTGAACAATTTTGGGCAGTTTGTTAGAGCCGATATGCGGATGTGTATCAATCAGAATTTCTGAATCAGCTCCGTGTTGAACTAAAACTTCAAGGATCTTTTTTACATCGCCTCTTTTGGTTGCCCGGGTATAAAGTTTACCATCACTGTAAGCACCGGCACCGCCTTCACCGAAACAATAATTTGAATCGGGATTTACAATCTGATCCTGATGAATTGCTCTTATATCTCTTCTTCTGCTTTGAACATCTTTTCCTCTTTCAATTACGATTGGTTTTATTCCAAGCTCAATGAGTCTCAGCGCTGCATACATACCAGCCGGTCCAAAACCAACAATAATTACTTTACGATTTTCAGATACTGGTTTGTAGTTGATTATCCTCTTCGGTGATGATGGAATTTCATTTATAAAAACATCAACCAGAAATCTGAAGACTACATTTTTAGTTCTTGCATCTATAGATCTCCTCAGAGGAATTACTGCGGTTATGTTCTCAAAAGGAACAGATAATATTTTGGAAGCTTCTGACTGAAGAATTGAACTGACAGAAATTTTCTCAGGAGGAATTGATAATTCAATTTGCTTTTTCATCGTGTCCTCTATTTATGAGGAAAAAAATTTTATGTTAAAAAATTCCTTTTGTTGAACCGCCATCAACCTGAATAGTAGTACCTGTAATGTATGATGCCTGCTTTGATGCAAGGAATGCAACAAGCGCTGCAATTTCTTCAGGTCCACCTAAACGATTCATAGGAACATCTTTAGCCATCTCAACTAAAATTTCTTCGTGAGATTTGCCTGATGTTTTTGCCCGGTTAACTGCAAGCTCATATAATCTGTGAGTAAGAGTATAACCAGGTGCAACATTATTAACAGTTATATTTTTATTTGCTACTTCATTGCTGAGAGTTTTTGCAAATCCTGTAACGGCAGCTCTGAATGAATTTGACAAAATAAGATTATGAACGGGCTGCTTTACAGCAACAGAAGTAATGTTGATAATTCTTCCCCACTCTTTTTTAATCATATCAGGAAGAACAAGATGAGAAAATCTTATCACGCTTAGTAACACTTGTTTGAAAGCATCATTCCAGTCATCTTCAGTTAAATCAGTAAAATAGCCGGGAATCGGTCCTCCGCAATTATTCACAAGAATATCAACGCTGCCAAATTGCTGAACAACAGCATTATAGAAATTCTCAATATCTTTTTGTGAATTGATATCGCAAACACACCAGAAAGGTTCACTTCCAAATTTATTTTTAATGTCTTTGGAAGCTTCAATTAATTTTTCTTTTGATCTGGAACAGATTGCAACATTTGCACCTTCAGAAACAAGTACTTCTGCAACAGCTTTACCAATACCTGTGCTTGAAGCTGTTACAATTGCAACTTTATTTTTTAATCCCAAATCCATTCAAACCCTCCGCAAATTTGTTATTTTGGAATTCAAATCAATAATTTTCAGAACTAACTATTTCTGCAGTATCCATTGCTATAACAAGTTCTTCGTTAGTAGGAATTCTGAACACTTTTACTTTAGACGAATCAGATGAAATCAGTTCTTCTTTATTTTGATTACGCAGTAAGTCAAGATGAATCCCCATAAACTCCATATCTTTACAAACTTCTTCACGGACTTCAGGAGAATTCTCACCGATTCCGCCTGTAAATACAAGAGCATCAACTCCACCCATTGCAGCAGCATAAGCTCCGACATATTTTTTTATTCTGTAGCAGAAAATATCAAAAGCATGCTTTGCTCTCTGATGCTGATCTTTTACCGCTGCAAGAATTTCACGCATATCACTGCTTTCACCACTTATTCCAATCAATCCACTGTGTTTATTCAACATTGTAGCAGCTTCATTGAGTGATAATCCTTCTTTTCCCATAACATAAAGTATAACCTGTGGATCGAGATCTCCGCTTCTCGTTCCCATCAATAAACCTTCAAGCGGTGTAAAACCCATTGTTGTATCTACTGAGATACCTCTATCAACTGCTGCCATACTACAACCATTGCCAAGATGAGCAGTAATGATTTTGAGTTCTTCATATTTTCTTCCCATCAATTCTGCAGCTCTTTTAGAGACATAAAGATGAGAAGTTCCGTGAAAACCATATCTTCTTATTTTGTACTTTCGGTAAAGCTCATATGGTATTCCGTAAAGGTAAGCTTTTGGTGGCATATGTGAATGAAATGCTGTATCGAAAACTCCTACTTGCGGAGTTCCGGGCAAAATTCTGGTTGCTGCCTGAATACCTTTTATATTTGGCGGATTGTGAAGCGGAGCTAGTTCAATATTATCCTGCAATGCTTTTATCACTTCATCTGTAATCAGTACTGAACCAGAAAAAGTTTCGCCGCCGTGAACAACTCTGTGACCGACTGCTTCAATATCTTTTTTGTCATCAATTACACCATGATTTTTACTTAATAAGACAGCAAGCACATATTCTATTGCAATCTGATGGTCCAGAATTTCACCACTTATTTTAATCTGATTGCCATCATATCTTTGATGAGAAAGAACAGCTCCAGCCATTCCTATTCTGTCAACTAAACCTTTTGCAAGTGCAAGTTTTTTTTCAGTATCAATAAACTGATATTTAACTGAGGAACTTCCGCAATTTAAAACTAAAACTTTCATTTGATTTTATCCTTTTATTTTCCCCTGAGAATTATTCAATTATTTTGTTTCCGTGTTGATCATATTTATAAAAACCTTCTCCCGTCTTCTTACCAAGTTTTCTTTCACGAACAAGTTTCCTGAGAATCGGACAAGCTCTGTATCTTGGTTCACCAAGTGTTTTCCACAAAGTTTCCATCCAGGCAAGCACTTCATCAAGTCCCATCATATCTGCCATCTCAAGTGGACCATATTGAAAGTTATATCCAAGCCGCATTGCAGTGTCAATATCTTTTGCTGTAGCAACACCTTCAAGCAGGATATACATAGCTTCATTCAGCAATGGAACAATTGCCCGCGTAGTTACAAATCCGGGATATTCATAAACTTCAACTGGAGTTTTACCAATTCTGTTTGCAAAGTCTTTTACTTTCTTTACTGTTTCATTTGAAGTGTGGAGACATTTTACGATTTCCACTAAAGGTACTTTTGGAACCGGATTTAAAAAGTGCATTCCAATTACTCTGTCCGGTCGTGAAGTTGTTTCTGAAATTTTTGTTAATGAAAGAGTTGAAGTATTCGAGACAAATATTGCATCCTTCTTTGCATGCTTATCCATTTCTTTGAAGATCTTAACTTTCAAATCAAAGTCCTCGTCAACTGCTTCAATAACAAGATCGCTGTCATTTATTTTGGTTATATCAATATCCCAGGTAATCCTGCTGAAGATAGCTTTCTTCTCAGAATTCGTCATTGCCCATCGCTTAATTTCTCTATCTATATTTTCACTTAACTGAGCTTTTGCCCATTCAAGTCTTTCATTACTTTTTTCAATTATTGTAACTTCCATTCCCGATGCAGCGATTGTCTGACCGATGCCTTGGCCCATAACACCAGCACCGATTATTGCAACGGTATTTATACGATCATCCTGTACATTTGATGATACTGCTGAATCTAATAAATCTTCTAATCTAAGCTTATCGTTTTGCATAAAAACCCCTTAATATTTTTTTTCTGTTTGAAAAAGAATTGTTTTATTTCGAAATGAATTGATAATCATTTATAATAATAATTGTCCTTACAAATTTAAGAATAATCAGACTTCTTTTAGCAGATAAATTTTTGTGGATTGATGGAAAGCAAATAAAAAAGCTGCCCGAAGGCAGCTGTTTGTTCATCATTTCAGAAGCGTCATCTTTTTAACTTCACTATGAATTTTAATGCCTTTCAGGTCAAAGACATCAAAAATGTAAAAGTAAATTCCGGATGTAACTTCTTCAGCAAAAAATTCAGCCTGATAATTTCCGGCAGGTTTAAACTCATTTACCAAAGTTGAAATTTCCTTTCCAAGCAAATCATAAACTTTTATTGTTACAACATTACCTTCGCCTTTAGGGATTGAATATGATATTTTAGTATTTGGGTTAAATGGATTCGGATAGTTTTGTGAGATCGAAAAATCAGTAGGAGTAAAGTTCACATCCACAGAAACTATTTTGGAATATTCATAAGAACCATCAAAATCAACCTGTTTTAATCGGTAAAGTATTTTTCCTTCGTAAGAATTAAATGAAAAATCATCTTTGAATAAATAAGTCTGAGGTACAGTTGTAGTGCCTGCACCACCAACTTCACCAATTTTTTCCCATTCCTGATTTTTAAATTTTCTTTCAACTTCAAAATGAGAATTATTAGTTTCGGTTGCCGTTGACCATGTTAGATTTATGACTTTGTTTTCAGCCACTGCCTGAAAAGAAGTAAGCTCAACAGGAATTGTGAAATCAATATAAGCTTCATAAACACCACGACCGTGTGTTGCTGCTCTTAGCATTTTGGTTGAGTCTGAATAGTCAAGATGCATAATAACTGTATTTGGAATTCCAGAAGGTATTTCAGTCCAGGAAACACCATTATCATCAGTAACAAATACACCAATATCAGTTGCAACAAAATATGTGTTTGGTTTACCCGGATTAGAAGTGTAAATAAACAAATCATTCACAGGAGCATCAGGCAAAGGTCCATCAATCGAAACCCAACTTGATCCACCATTAGTTGATTTATAAACTTTGTCGGTTCCAAATCCTGAGAATGTCAGTAGTACAATATTTTCATCTGCAGGATGAACATTTATTGATGTAATTGTTCTGTTGGGTAAACCAGTTGTTACATTTGTCCAGTTTACTCCTCCATTAGTTGATTTAAATATTTGAGAACCTGATGAAGCAAATAATATGTTTGGATTGGATTTGCTGATTGCCATTTCGCGTAATGCGGAAGTACCATTAACAGGAGAAGAAACTGCTGTCCAACTACCTCCGTTATTTGTAGATTTATAGACGCTGGTTCTTGCAGTGAAAAAAGTTCCGGAAATTGTTGGATGAGCAATTATTGGAGCAACCCAGGCTACATTCTCACTCATATTCAATCCGCTTTGTGCCTGATTCCACGAACTTCCTCCATTGGTCGTTCTGAAAATTCCACCATTTTGTGTCTCGCCTAAAATAAAATTCTGATCGAAAGAATTAAAACAAACTTCGCCGCCATCTCCACCGTACGCAGCTGACCAGTTCAAAGTGGAAAATGTCTGTTGTGTTCCATTATCCTGAGTGCCTCCTAAAATTCTTCCGGGATTAAACGGACTTGCAGCAATTCTGTAAAATTGAGTTAATGTCAAATTCTGATTCAGATTTGTAAATGTGTTACCATTATTTGTTGTTCTCCAGATTCCTCCGTCATTACAAACAATGAAAGTATTTTCGTCTGTCGGATGAAAGAAAAGATAGTGTTGGTCAACATGAACATATCCGCCGCTGTAACCATTGGTAATGTTTGTAAAAGTTGCACCATCAGTTGAACGAAATATATCTATCGTTCCGACATAAACTTTGTTTGGATTTCTTGGATTAACAAAACAGTATAAATCATACCACGCCTGACCAGCAAGGTTCTGAAAATTTGATGTCGGTGTAATAGATGTCCAGTTAATTCCATAGTCAGTTGATTTATAAATATTAACCTGACTTGAAGAATAAATAGCTGCATACATTATGGCAGGATTAGAAAGACATAAATCAAAATGAGTTCTTGTTCCTGATGGAAGATTACTGCCGAAAGTTGAAAAAGTTTGTCCGCCGTTTACTGATCTTCTGATTCCAATTCCTGAACCAACTGCAAAAGCCGTATCGCCGGTTGGAGAAAATATAACATCATCAACTCTGCCGCTTAGAACCTGCGTCCAGTTTTGTCCACCGTTAGTGCTTCTGTATAATCCATTATTTCCCAAAGCAGCTAAAAGTTGGCTAGGATTGTTCGGTCTAATCTTTAATCTTGAAAAATAAGTTGACGACGGAAGCCCTGAGGTGTAATTTGTCCAGGTAGTTCCACCGTTAGTTGACTTCAACAATCCTCTTCCATAATAAGATGCTCCACTATAAGTCGCTTCACCTGTTCCTGCATAAACAATATTTGAATTTGTTGGATCAACCACGATCGCACCCATTGCCATTGAAACTTCATTATCTGTAAGAGGTGTCCAGTTATTTCCGCTATCAGTTGATTTCCATACGCCACCATTAGCAGGTCCAATGTAAATTATGTTTGGATTATTTGGATCGTAAGTTCCGGTTACTATTCTGCTTGAAATATTTCCATAACCAAAGTAAGCTCCGGGTGTTGGTCCCAAACTAACCCAGGTAAAATTTGGAATAGTTGTGTTTTCATAAGTAAGTCTTAACTGTTCTTTTTCTATCAAAGCATTTTTATATGCATCGTCAGGTACAAAATCGTATGGATATGATCGTTGCTCAAAAAACCACCATTGACGCATAAATGGTTTGGTGTTTTTTATATCATCTGGTGCCTCTGTGAAAATACTGTTGGGTCTTAGTTGGTCAGTATATCTTATTTGTGGAAACAGATAAGAAGTGGTTAAAGACAGTAACAAAGCCAATAAAATTTTATTCATTAATTCTCTCCCTTTTTGTTAACAAATAGTCGAAATTTTGCTGCATTTTTTAAGCCATCTCTGTGTATTTTATTAAAGTAAAATTTCAAAGTGATTGATTAATTTTTAGTAGATTTTACCAGCAAATAAGTAATAATTTTTAATGAAGAAAGCACAGGAAATACTTAAAGAATTTTTCGGATATGATTCTTTCAGACCTGCACAGGAAGAAATAATTTCAGAAATATTAAGAGGTGAAAATGTAATTGCTGTGCTGCCAACAGGTGCAGGAAAATCAGTCTGTTATCAGATCCCGGCTTTACTATCAGAGAACTATTCAATCGTTATCTCACCATTAATAGCATTAATGAAAGATCAGGTTGATTCGTTGAATAAAAATAAACAAATCTCTGCATTTATCAACAGTACTTTGGAATGGATTGAAATAGAAAAAATTCTGAATGATATAGCTTTTGGTAAAATTAAACTTCTTTACATTGCACCTGAAAGACTGGAGTCAAAAGAATTTTCCTCCCGGCTCAAATCAATGAAACCATCTTATCTTTTTATTGATGAAGCACATTGTATCAGCGAATGGGGACACAATTTCAGACCAAGTTACACGAAGATAAAAGACTTTATTCAGTTTACTGAGATTAAAAAAGTTTCTGCTTTCACTGCAACAGCTACACCGGAAGTTGTTAGAGATATTATCAAACAGCTTGAAATAAAAAATCCAAAGGTAATTGTCAAAGGATTTGAAAGAGAGAACATCGCGATCAGTGTTTTTCAATCAAATAAGAAAAAAGAAAAATTACTCGAGGTATTAAAGACTAACCAGCGACCGGCAATTATTTATGTTTCATCAAGAAGAAAAGCTGAAAGTCTGAATAAGTTTCTCAATCTCAACAAATTGAAATCCGAATTTTATCATGCTGGTTTAAACAATCTACTGAGAAGAAACATTCAGGAAGAATTTATTGAAGGGAAAATTCCGATAATCATTGCTACTAATGCATTCGGAATGGGCATTGATAAAAAGGATATCAGAACTGTTATTCATTATGACATTCCGGGTTCGATTGAAAATTATTATCAGGAAATCGGCAGAGCCGGAAGAGATGGCAAACCTTCTTCAGCTATTTTATTGTTTGATGAAAAAGATTTATCAATTCATAAATACTTTATAGACTCTGCTTATCCGAGAAAAGAATTAATTCACCAAATCTATAACGGCATTTGCGATTATGCTCAGATTGCAGTTGGTTCTTTATCTGTTAATAATATTCCTATCAATACTGACTATCTGAATCTTTATACAAAACAAAAAATTTCCTCAGGACTATTGCATTCTGCACTTACATATCTTGAATCTGCAGGATACATAAAAATTAATTCGAGTCTTACTTCTCACGATTCAATAAAATTTCTGATAAATCCTGATAAACTGAAACAATTCTTAAAGACCACAGAAAATGATGAATTGAAAGATTTAATCCTTTTTCTTGTAAGAAATTTCGGAAGTAAAATATTTAATGAAAAAATTATCATAGATTATCAATTCACTGAAAGCAATACGGGACTCTCTCAGGAAACGCAAAAGGATTTGTACAATTTTCTAAATGATATAGGTTTTGCAGAATTTATTTCTCTTGATGGTAAAGAGACTGTGACACTGCTTCAACCAAGAGTTTCAAAAGAAAACCTTCGGCTTAACTATAAGTTGATAAATGAACTTTATTTATTTGCTCAGGAAAAACTTGAAAAGATGAGAGTATTTGTTGATGTGAAGGACTGCAGATTCAAATATGTCCTGAATTATTTCGGTCAGAATACATCTGATTATTCCTGCGGCAAATGTGATAATTGCAATTCACATAATGATCAGTCAGAAAGTTTAACCAACATTTTCGATATTAATGAAGAAGTTGAATTACCATTTGATAATTATGATAAAAATCTTGAACTGTTTCATCGTTTAAGCGAAGCAAGAAAATCTGCAGCTAAAAAATTTATGCAGACTCCGAATCTTATCTGTCCTGATAGTGTATTGGCTAAAATATCTCAACTTAAACCTGATAATAAATTTAAGCTGATGATGATTGATGGTTTTACAACAAGAATGTTCAATAAAGTTGGTAATGATTTTCTGGAAGTTATTCAATCCTATCTGAAAGACAATCAGGATGATTCTGCAAAAGCACTTCCTCAAAATGTTAAGGAAACTTTGATTCTTCTGAAAAAAAATTTTTCTCTTAAAGAAATTGCCAGCATAAGGAAGCTTGATGAAGCAATTATATCAATGCAGATTGAAACCATACTGAGTTACTATCCTGAGACTGATATAAATTCAATTCTGAATGAAAAAGATTTGAAAATTATTGAAGAAGCTATGAATAATGGCTTTGAGAATTTGAGAGATTTAAAAGATAAGTTGAATAATAAATATTCTGTGCCTTTGCTTCGGATTGCAATTGCTAAAATTAAAGCGCGCTCTTCGATGAATCATTACTAGTTTCGATGTACTTTATAACCTTTTTGAAAAACTCATCCCATTTTTCCGGAGTCTGATTGTAGAACTTTACAGTCTGTTCATATTCTTTCTCTGAATAACCGAAATCCGAAAAAACTTTTTGTTTGTATTCTGAAAACATCAGACTATCCACGGAAACTGAATCAGGGGCTGAGACCAGATTAGCATAGATCTGAATGAATTTATCTTCAGGAACAGGAGATTTTTCTTCACAAGAAATAAACAAAATCAAAAAGACGAGGATGATATGATAGCTGTTGTTCAATTTATTTCATCTTCTTACTTGCTTCAAAAAGAATTTTCTTTTCTCTTTCAGTGAGTCTTTGATAACCATACTTGCTTATCTTATCCAGAATAGCATCAATCTCTTCCTGAGAATAAGTTTCTTCATCATTTTTTTTATTGAGGTCGTAAAATTTGGCTTCCTGAACATCATCTTCATCTCTGTTTCCGTAAGGATAATTATTGAAATCAGACGGAGATTTCTTTTTATAATAAAAAGATTTTCTGAAAAGATTTCTGAATTCAACCTGATTTTTTTTATCGAACAGTATAAACAAAAAACCAAATAAAGCTCCACCAAGATGAGCAAGATGTGCTACATTACTTGCAGCACTATCAATTGCAAGAAATTCAAATACAATTAAGAATCCAATAAGATACTTCGCCTTAACAGGAATAAGGAAATAAAGAAAAATATATCTGTCGGGAAAAAGCATTGCAAAAGCAGTCATAACACCGAAAACTGCACCTGAAGCTCCGATAGTAACAGCAAGCGGACTACCTAATAAAGGTGAAATAAACAGATGAAGTAAGCCGGCAGTAATTCCCGAGAAAAGATAAAAAATCAAAAATTTCTTTGAGCCAAGAAGATATTCAACTTCAGCGCCAAACATCCAAAGAGCAAACATATTGAAAAAGATATGACCAAATCCTCCGTGCATAAACTGATAAGTTATCAATTGCCAAACCTGAAAGTTAAATGGATTTCCTGCAAAGTCATATCCGCCAATCGGGTTAAGAGCAAACCAGCGGTTTAATATATAAGCCGCTGGATAGCCGTTGAACATAATATTATCCATCAAAACCTGAACAAAAAATACAGCTGCATTTATGATCAATAAATTTTTTATTACAGGTGGAAATAAACTGAACCTGCCAAATCCTCTTGGCTGATAATAATTACTCAAATTATTCCTTTTTTAGTTAGCGTCATTTAATGCTGCTACACCAGGCAGTATTTTTCCCTCGAGAAATTCGAGAGAAGCTCCGCCGCCTGTTGAAACATGCGATACTTTATCTTTTAATCCGGCTTTTGCAATTGCCGCTGCAGAATCTCCACCACCAATTACAGTTACAACTCCATTAGCAGTTGCTTCGGCAAGTGCCTGCGCAATTGCAAAAGTTCCTTTTGCAAAATTATCAAATTCAAAAACACCCATCGGACCGTTCCAAACTACTGTCCTGGCTTTCAAAATTTCTTCTTTAAATAACTTAATAGTTTCAGGACCTATATCCAATCCCATTTTGTCTGAAGGAATTGAATCAACATTCACAACTGTCGAAGGAGAATCATTATTGAATTCGGAAGCAACAACAACATCCACTGGCAATAAGAATTTAACACCTGTGTTTTTAACTTTCTGCAGAACTTCTTTTGCTAATTCAATTTTCTCTTCTTCAAGCAATGACTTGCCAATTTCTTTTCCCTGAGCTTTGAAAAATGTAAAGGCCATTCCTCCACCAATTATTAAAGTATCAACTTTATCTAACAGATTATTTATCACATCAATCTTTCCCGAAATTTTTGCTCCGCCTAAAATTGCAACATAAGGTCTTTTGGGATTTGAAACTGCTGCACCAAGATATTCCAATTCTTTCTGCATAAGATAGCCGGCAGCACAAACCTTAATGTATTTTGTTACACCTTCAGTTGACGCGTGAGCCCTGTGAGCGCTTCCAAACGCATCGTTGATATAGACATCACCAAGTTCAGCAAGCTGCTTTGCAAATTCGGGATCATTTTTTTCTTCTTCGGGATGAAATCTTACATTCTCAAGAATCAAGACATCACCGTCTTTCATTTGATTCACCATCGCTTTTACTTCATCGCCAACACAATCTGGAGCTAATTTAACCTCTTTCCCAAGAAGTTCACTTAATCTGATAGCAGTTGGTTTCAAACTGTATTTGGGATTTGGTCCGCCTTTGGGACGACCAAGATGACTCATCAGAATGGCTTTTCCACCTTCTGCTACAATTTTTTTTATTGTCGGAAGTGATTCTACGATTCTTGTATCATCAGTAATGTTTAAGTTCTCATCTAACGGAACATTAAAATCAACTCTAACGAGAACTCTTTTACCTTTTAGCTCAACTTTATCAATTGTCAGTTTGTTCATATTAAACCCCTGAAATAAGTTTTACATATTATAAGAAAAGTCATTGCACTAAATCTTTATTCAGGCAATGACTTTTCAATCATAAAAATTCCACAATTACATTTTAATTAATTTCATCAGCAAATCAACACAGCGGTTTGAATAACCCCATTCATTATCATACCACGAAATAATCTTAAAGAATCTTTTTTCATCTTTGAAATTATTCTGAAGTGTTGCCAAAGAATCATAGATAGATGATCTTTCATCGTGATTAAAATCGGTTGAAACTAATTCTTCTTCAGTATAACCAAGTATTCCCTTCATATAAGTCTGTGATGCTTTCTTCAATAGTTCATCAATTTCCTTAATAGAAGTATCTTTAACTGAACGGAATGTTAAATCAACAACAGAAACATTTGCAGTTGGAATTCTGAAAGACATTCCGGTAAGTTTTCCTTTAACCTGAGGAAGAACTTCACCAACGGCTTTTGCAGCACCGGTAGTAGAGGGAATGATATTTATTGCTGCCGCTCTGCCGCCTCTCCAGTCTTTTTTCGAAGGACCGTCAACTGTTTTTTGTGTGGCTGTATATGAATGGATTGTAGTCATTATTCCAACTTCAACACCGATTCCCTCTTTGAGTAAAACATGTACTAATGGTGCAAGACAGTTTGTTGTGCATGAAGCATTTGAAATAATTGTATGTTCAGGTTTTAATTCATCATCATTAACTCCCATAACTACAAATTTAACATCACCTTTTCCGGGCGCAGTAATAATAACTTTTTTTGCACCTGCAGTTAAGTGACCTTTAGCTTTTTCTGAGTCAGTGAATAAACCAGTTGCTTCAAAAACATAGTCAACTTCTAATTCTTTCCATGGAAGTTGAGAAGGTTCTTTAGTTGCAAGAATACACTTGGTTTCTTCGCCATTGATTACAAGAATATCATCGTGATCTAAATCCGGTTTACTTTTCTTTGAAGAAATTTCACCTTTGAAAATTCCGTGAACAGAATCGTATTTAAGTTGGTAAGCAAAATATTGTGCATCGTTGCTTATATCAACAAGCGCGACTATGTCAACCTCTTTACCGAGCAGATTCCTGTCAGCCATCGCTCTTAGGATAAGTCTTCCGATTCTTCCGAATCCGTTTATTGCTACTTTAACAGCCATAAATAACTCCTTTTCTTTGTTTGATTTTTCCGAATTAAATGCACGCCAAAATTAGCCATTGTGCCACTGATTATCAATTCTTTATAAACAGGAAATGACTAAAATCATATTCAATAATCAATAAAAAAATCATTTTCAGAAAACAAAAAATCTCAACAAGATATTAGTGCTTTTTGATTTATATTTGAGTGTAAATTTCTAACAAATCACGAGGTCGTTATGATTTCAGATAAAATGTTAAAGTCAATTAACAAACATCTTAATGAAGAATTATATTCTTCTTATCTCTATCTCTCGATGGCTGCGTACTTTGAAGATAAGAATCTTAAAGGATTTGCTGGTTGGATGAGAGTTCAATCTCAGGAAGAATACATGCACGCAATGAAGTTTTATGATTTCATAAATTCAGTTAATGGGAAAGTAACCCTAACACAGATTGATGCTCCAAAAACAAACTGGAAATCAATTATGGAAGTATGGAAAGATACTCTTGCACACGAAAACAAAATTACTTCACTGATAAATAAACTTGTTGACCAGGCAATGCAGGAAAAAGATTACGCAACAAATAATTTTCTTCAGTGGTTTGTTACCGAACAGGTTGAGGAAGTTACGACAGTTGAAGATATAATTTCAAAGCTTGAACTAATTGGTGATAACAAGAACGGACTTTATATGCTCGACAGAGAACTTGGTGCAAGAGCGGCTGCAGGAAAATAAATTTTTAATTCTGTACATCAAACCTCCGAGGTATTAAAAACCTCGGAGGTTCTTTAAATCTAATTTTTTTAAGTTTAATTCCTTCTACCTGTAGCTATTATTCCTTTACCATCCGTTGTAAATCCCACACATACTATAATTCCGTTTTTTATTTTGCATTCGGTTAATCTGTTTATGTTACTCAAACCTGCTTGATAGGTTATATTTTTCCATCTGTAACCGTTAA
>CALHAB010000008.1 GCA_937934185.1 uncultured Ignavibacterium sp.
AGTAACCGGAATCTATCGGCGATTTCATTTGATCAAGACCTTTTATTTTTATGAGGTCGGAATAATTAAACAGTTTTATTTTTCTTTCATTAAAATGATTGTTCATAACTGCTTTTAATAAAGCATTAAGCTCTGCCTCTCTGTGTTTGCTCATTTCCTTAAGTCCGAATTCATTTAAATCTATAAGTGCGGAAAGTTCGTCGTTATCCTTTCCGATATGGCAAACAAGCAAATTTATTTTTTCTGTTTCAAGACTATCCAAAACTGACACAAGATGATTATACTTTAATTCAACCGGAACGCTGTACATACTATTGACATCAACTTCACCAAAGTATCTAGAAATTGCCAGATTATATTCTGATGCAAGTTTCTCAACTATTTTTCTCATCTCTGGTTTATCCACTGCAGTTCCCATATGATAATCGAGATAAGAAATATTTAAGCCTGATTTGATGGCTTTTTCTATCTGAGCACGAAGTTCAGTCTCAACCTCTTCGAGCGAAGGATTGTTTGCAAAAAATTTTGCTCTGGAAGGGAAAAAATAACCGAGCGAATCTACCAGCGAAGGAACTTTAGAAACACCAGCAACCGGACCCCAGCGGTAATTTTTCCATTCTGAGTTTAATGTAAGATGAACTCCAACACTTGCATTTTCAGCATCTTTCAGTATTGAAACAGCTTCATCAAACCAGCCGCAAGGCACCATAACAGAAGCGGAAAATTTTAATCCGGATTCAATCAATTCTTTTGCAGCCAAATTAACCGAATGCGACATTCCAATATCATCACATCTAATCATAAGAATTTTTTCTTCGGAAACATCCTGAGCAATTAGAGAATTAAGGATAGTTAAGAACAAAATGAAGATTGCTAATCTTTTCATAAGTAGTCCGGTTTATGTTACTCAAATCTAATAATAATTATTTATCCAAGGCCTTAATTATTTTTCTTGAAATAAACTTAATTCGCATTAAATTTTATAAGCAAAATTTTGAAACTTCAATTCTTAACCAGGAGATACTATGATTAAAAAAGTTAAACCATCTGTAATCTTAATAATTCTGATTTCTTTTTCTATCAACTTCTCACTCGCACAGAAAAAACAGCTTACATTTAATCAGGTCTACTTGTTTGGTGAACCCAGATTATTAAATCAATTGCCAAGAAATATTGTGTGGTTTGATGACGAAAATTATCTGCAGCAGAAAAGAGTTGATGGCAGCACAGCCATTGTAAAAATAAATGCATCAACGGGCACAGAAGAAGTGCTTATTAAATATTCAGACTATGATGATATATTGCTTGAATATGAATTAACTTTGGATGATAACATACTGAAAAGTGATGACTACAAAGGATTTATTCTTAAAAAAGATAATGACTTTTATTTCTTTTCATTGATAACCAAAGAACTGAAAAGACTTACCACTGATAATAAAGAAAAAGCAAATCCAACTTTATCTCCCGACGGGAAAAAATTAGCTTACACAAAGAATCGTGATCTTTACTATGTTGATATTGAAAGCGGCAAAGAAACACGACTTACATTTGACGCATCCGAAACAGTTTACAACGGTTGGGCTTCGTGGGTTTACTATGAAGAAATTCTCGGCCGTTCATCAAACTATCGTGCTTTCTGGTGGTCACCAAACAGCCAGATGATTGCTTTCCTCAGAACAGATGATTCGCCTGTACCCAAATTTCCACTATACAGAGCTGATGGTGTTCACGGTGAACTTGAATGGGAACACTATCCAAAAGCCGGAGATCCAAATCCTGATGTTAAATTGGGCATAGTCCATCTTTCAGATAATAAAATTGTTTGGATAGAAGAAGATGAAACTGCAGATCAATATACTGCCTGGCCTTTCTGGACTCCCGACAGCAAAGAATTATTTTATCAGGTTCTGAATCGCGGACAGGATCATCTACAAATATTAGCCGCTAATCCAGCTAACGGGAAAAACAGATTAGTGTATGAAGAAAAGCAACCAAGCTTTGTAGAGTTCTTCGAGGATATTTACATCTTTAACGATGGGAGTGGTTTTATTCTGCGTTCAGATAAAGATGGTTTCAGACATCTTTATTATTATGATATGAAAGGAAATCTGAAATCACAGCTTACAAAAGGAGATTGGACTGTAACCAAAATAAACTTCGTAGATGAAAAAAATAAAAAAGTTTATTTCGAAGGCAACAAGGATAATTCACCCGATAATCACTTATTCGTTGTGAATCTTGATGGGAAAGGATTAAAAAAGCTAACTGAAATTTCCGGCACACACGATGCAAAAATTTCAAAAGGTGGTTCATACTTTATTGATACCTACAGCTCATTAAACGATCCCGGAAGAATGGAATTATTCAATTCAAAAGGTGAATCAATCAGAGTTCTTGCTGAAAGAAAAAATTCTTTGATGGATGAATATGAGTTTGGTAAGACAGAGATATTTAAAATTAAAACATCTGATGGGATTGAACTTCCTGCAATGTGGGTACTTCCGCCGGAATTTAATCCGAATAAAAAGTATCCCGTTTTATTTTCAGTTTATGGAGGACCGGGAGTTAAAGATGTTAAAAACGCATTCTCACCTTTTCTTGACAGATTTTTCATTTCGCAAAACGGAATAATTTATTTCGTTGTTGATCACCGCGGCAGCGAACACTTTGGAAAGAAAGGATTGTCGATGATGCATCGTAATCTTGGTAAATGGGAAATGAATGATTACATCGAAGCAGTTAAATATCTCCGAACACTACCTTTTGTAGATTCAACAAAAATCGGAATTACCGGCGGCAGTTATGGTGGTTATGTTACTTGTATGGCTTTGACTTACGGTGCTGATTATTTCACTCACGGTATTGCTGATTACTCAGTTACCGATTGGCACTTGTATGACAATGTTTATACTGAACGATATATGGATAAACCCGAAGAAAACCCCGAAGGATATAAATTTGGATCTGCATTAACTCATGCTGATAAATACAAGGGGTATCTCCTTATCACACACGGAACACTTGATGATAATGTTCATATGCAAAACACCATTCAGCTGGTTGATAAATTCACTAATCTGGACAAAGATTTTGAACTTATGCTTTATCCGAATGAAAGACATGGAGTAGGATTTCCAAAATGGAAGCATGCAAGAAGAGAATATGTTCAGTTCTGGTTTAAACACTTTCTGGGGAAAGAATTTGTAAACGAATAAATACGATCAGAACACGGATTAAACAGATTGTACGTATTTAATCTGTTTAAATTTTGTGAATCTGTTAAATCCGTGTTCCCATTTCTTCAGACTGTACGAATGACTCTTCTGAAATGATAGCCATAAACAGCCAGCGTCATAGCTGTGGTAAATTTCTTTGGATACTTAAAGATAGAGAGGAACAGAAGTTTCCAGAAATATTTTTTCCCTTTCTCAACAATTCCAAGCAGCAGGATTAATCTGAAGAATGCCTTAATTTCACGTAAAGAAATTTTACTCGTCTGCCATTTGGGAACGCGATACTCCGCCAAGAACTCATTAACTCTTCTGAAATATTCTTTCTGAGAATAGATTGTATGTAAAAGATTGCTATAACCGCGAATCAGAGTTTTATAATTCAACTTTGGGATGAAGTTTATTGAAGCATCCATATTATTTCCGGAAAACATATCGAGCAGTCGTCCTTCAGTTTTCATTCGTTTATAGAGCTTCGTTCCTGTTGGTGCATTGAGTAATCCAACCATTGCATTTGTAATTCCACTCTGTTGAATGAATTGATACTGCTCATCAAAAACTTTTTCGGTGTCATTATCGAAGCCAACAATAAATCCACCGGAGACAATGAATCCTGCTCTTTGTAATTTCTTTACAGAATCAACCAGATTTCTTCTGAGGTTTTGTGATTTTCCACATTCAGCAAGACTATCACTGTTGGGCGTTTCAATTCCAACAAAGACACTGTTGAAACCAGCTTCAATCATCATACTCATCAACTCATCATCATCGGCAAGATTAATAGAAACTTCAGTTATGAAATTAAAAATATAATTATGTTCTTTTGACCAACTGATTAATTCCGGAAGAAATTCTTCTTTAAGTTTTCTTTTATTACCGATAAAATTATCATCAACAACGGAAATTGATCCTTTATATCCAAGTTCGCACAAGCGATTTAATTCTTTGATAAACTGTTCGGCGGATTTGGTTCTTGGTTTTCTGCCGTTGAGCATCGTGATGCTGCAGAATTCGCAATCATAAGGACAACCTCGGGAATATTGCACACTCATTGATGCATACTTTTTCATTTCAAGCAACTCAAATAAAGGAACGGGAGTTAAACTAACATCGGGAAATTCATCAGAACGATAAACCTGTTTGGGATTTCCTCTCTTTAAGTCTTCTAAAAACATTGGCAAAGTAATTTCTGCTTCATTCAGGACAAAGTGATCAACTCCGAGTAAATCGGCAAACTGGGTAGTAGCAAGTGGACCCCCAGCGACCACTTTAATTCCAAGTTTATTACATCTTCTTACGATTTCTCTGAAAGAATTCAGATGAACATTCATTGCACCTATAAAAACATAATCTGCCCAGAGTAAATCCTCATCTTTAAGTTTGCTTACATTCATATCGATTAATTTTTTCTCCCAATCTGAAGGAAGCATTGCAGCAACTGTTATTAATCCAAGCGGAGGTTCTGCAGCTTTCTTTGAGATAAACTTCAGTGCATCTTTGAAACTCCAGTATGTGGCAGGAGTCTCGGGATAAACTAAAAGTATTTTCATATTAAAATCCTTTTTTGTTTTACTCCTTTAATCTGCAAAGAATACCAATACAGTACTGTAAAAGAACGGTAAATAGATTTTAAGTTAAATTGAACTTGAGCATAAGTTAGTTGATATTTCGTATGAGAAAAAATTAAATGTTTCGATATGCGCAAAAGATATTCGCTTGCTTATAACCTTGTTATATTCATACTTGCACAGATTGTTTGGCTTGCACTGCTTGGATTGTGGATTTACTGGTATGTTTCTAATTATCTGATTTATGAGCAGGTTGGCGAGAAAGTTTCTCCGCAAATTGTAATTGATACGCCCAATGTTTTTCCATTTGTCGGAGGAATAGTATTGCTTGTTGGGTTATCCTTCAGTATGGTTTTGATTTTCAGACACTTAAATGTTCAGATAAGATTAACAAGATTGTATGATAATTTTATTGCCAACATAACTCACGAATTAAAATCTCCATTATCTTCCATTCAGCTTTATCTTGAAACTCTTAGTACAAGAAATGTTCCTGCCGAAAAGCAAAAAGAATTTATTGATCAGATGATCAGAGACACCGCAAGATTACAAAAACTCATAAGTACTATTCTTGAAATATCTGCAATTGAGAGTAATAAGAATAAAGCAAACTTTGAAGTATATGATTCCTGTGAAATACTCAATCGTTTATTAAAAGAATCGGCAGATCAATTCAGATTAAATGAAAACACCATCAGCTTCAGATGTCTTGGTTCTGCAAAAATTTCTATTGATGTAAATGCTTTTAAAATGGTGCTCGATAATCTTATTGATAACTCAATCAAATACACAACTGATAAACTGAAAATTGATGTATCAGTGAAAACATTTCTTAATAAAGTTGAAATATATTTCACTGATTACGGTATCGGTATTCCTGTCAAAGAGCAAAAAAATATTTTTCAGAAGTTTTACAGAATATATGATGAAGATATTCCAAATGTTAAAGGCACCGGGCTTGGTCTTTACTGGGTTAAAGAAATAATCAGAAATCACAAAGGAAAAATTTCTGTCAGAAGCGAAGGCAAAGGTAAAGGCACCACATTTATAATTGAACTTCCTATAACAAATAAATAATAACAACTCAGAAGTAATTATGAGTGACGAAAATATTTTAAATGCCAAAATTCTTTTGGTTGAAGATGAAGAAAGTCTTGCAACCGGGCTTGAGTATAATTTATCAGAAGAAGGTTACAGAATTGATTGGGCAAAGGATGGCAAACAGGCAATTGAAATGTTCAATAAATCTGATTACGATTTAATTATACTTGATATAATGCTTCCATATCAGAATGGTTTTGAGGTTGCAGCCAAGGTAAGAGAAAAGGACCCGCAGATTCCGATTTTAATGCTGACAGCCCGCACAACTGTTGACGATAAAGTAAAAGGACTTGAAATTGGTGCTGATGATTATATTACAAAACCATTTCATCTTCAGGAACTGCTTTTAAGAATTAAAGGAATGCTCAAAAGAAAAAAGTGGTATATAAAATCAATAAAACAGAATCCGGTTTATAAAATTGGAAATTGTGAAATTAATTTTGATAACCTGAAATTCAGGAAAGGGAAATCTGAATTTAATCTAACACATTTCGAAGCTATACTACTCAAATATCTGATTGAGAATAAAGGGAGAGTAATAAGCAGAAAAGAGTTATTGGAAAATGTCTGGAATATGAATCCAGAAGTTGAAACAAGAACGGTTGACATTTTCATATCAAGGTTAAGAAAGTATTTTGAAGATGATCCGGCAAATCCTGTTTATATAAAAAGCATCAGAAGTTCGGGTTACATATTTGAGGCAGATTAAAATGATTGTTTTATATTGACAAGAAACTTTAATTCAATCAACGAAATGAATAAGTAAATCTTAAGCTTAAATGGTCAGCAGAATTTCTGTATGATTTAAAATTTATTCCTGCATAAAAATTATCAAAGATATTGTAAACCAATCCCCAACGCTGATAAGTTCTGTCTTCGAATGTTCTGGCAGGAAAACCATCTGCAACAAAATGTCTGAAAGGAATAAAAAGGTAACCGCCGAACTGAACAGAGAAAAGAGTTCTGCCCATTAGAAACTCAACGCCTCCAAGTAATGAAAAGCGATATGGATTAACCTTCTCATCAGGCCTGTATCTTCTGAACAATTCAACTGCTCTCGCATTTCTTTCTAATTCAGCACCGAAAAGTATTGCCATTATTCTGTAAACCTGAATACTTCGATTAATTGTAATTCCATACATTGGAACCTGTCCTGGCTCAGGATAAGGCATAGAAGAAATTCCCCACGAAAAAGATAAATCCCATCTGGTTTTCTTTGGCTGAGTGAGATAGGGATCATATTTTACTTCGCGCGGGATAAAGCTCACTGGTTCAATGAAGTAATTAAGTGAAGAGCTTGCTGCCCAGTAATTTATTCCTCCGTTTGGTTCAAGCAGTGCTGCATTAGATTGATGATTCATACTTCCTTCAATCTGTAACTCAAGCTGGTTAAGAAGTTTAATTGTTATTCCTGCACCAGCGGAAAGTATGTAATTGAAGTGAGTTGAATAAGACATATTTTGAGGATGAGTTTCCTTATCAAAAGGTTTTGTTAAATAAGCAAAACCGGCTTTGCCTTTTAAGTGAAAATTATAATCTGAAGGCAGTCCGAAGAAATAAGTAAAGTTAATTCCGCCTGAGAGACCATAACCAAGAATGTCTGTGATATCAAAATCATAAAAAGAAATAAAACCGCCGATACGGGGATAGCATTCACAATCGAGCCATACTTCGTCATTATTAAGATGCGAGTAGTAAGCAAGCTCAATTCCTCTCGGGTTTGAGCCACGAACATT
>CALHAB010000009.1 GCA_937934185.1 uncultured Ignavibacterium sp.
TTTTTTATTCTGACTCTGAATCCACCTGTATGCCCATTCAACATTTGGTGCAAGAATCGGAACGGCTGTTATCTTACCGCCAAATCCGAGATTGCGTATTCCAAAACTTGGCAGTCGTGTTACTTGTATTTTGTCAAGTTCAGGTATGTTTAACTCAATATTATACTTCATCGCAAGATTATAAGTGTAATCAGTTAATTTCATCTTAGCTTTCTGAAATGCCAAATCCTGTCTGTATTGTTCTTTTACCTGCTCAAATGTTTTTGGCTTTTCAACATAGGCAGTATCTTTTTCAATCAACTTAAAAATTGAATATCCTTCCGGAACTTTCAGAGGACCGTAAATATCCCCGACCTGCATTGTAGCTGCAATCCTGCCAATCTCTCCGTAAGAATTAACAGAAAATTTTCCGAACTCTCCGTTTCTTCCTTTAGTAAAATCACGGATACTATATTTTGCTGCAAGCAATCTTATATCCGTTCCTTTTTTTAATTCATTCAGAACAGTATCAACAATGCTAAGATCATCAGTTAAAACTTCGATTATATTTACGACTGTGGGAAATTCTTTTGGCTGATTCATCATTTCATAATATTCCCGCAGTTCTTCATCACCGACCTGAATTGAATCTACAATCTGATTCTGAAGCATTTGAAAAAGATAATTATCAAGCCATCTTTCAACTTCGTTCTGAACATCAGGAAGCTTGTTATAACCACGCTTTAATCCTTCGCGATAAAATAATTCGTGCTCAATAAAACGCTTTGTCTGAAAATCAAGAGATGCACGAATAAAATTTATTTTATATTCTTTTGAATTGTAACCATCAAAAGCAAGTGTGCGGATAAATTCTTTAAATGTTATCGGCTCTTTGTCAAACTTCACAAACGGAGCTGAAAGTTTTTCTGCATCAATTTCATTTTCGATTTTCAGGACATCATACGCATCAAGATAAGTGGGTTGATTTTCCTGATAAGTAAAGTTATTTCTTTTGTACTCAAATATTGAAGAAATTTTTTGTGCGAGCATTTCAAATAATTTTGGATCGACATCAACTTTTTTGTTTCTGAAATACTCAGCGTAAAATTCTTTCTGTCGTTTTATAAGTTTTCGGTTTTCAACTATTCTTACAACTGTTTTCTTCGCATTTTCTTTATCTTCATCAGTCAGAAAGAAATTCTGAGATTTGTTAACAAGTTTAAAGATGTACCATCCATCCGGAGTAAGCAGTGGTTTTGTGAATTGCCCAACCTTCATTTTATACAGACTATCTTCAATTGATTCTTCCATTTGTCCGAACAGAACTTCAATCGGTTCTCTTTGTTCTTCATATTCAGGACTTTCAACAAGAATTGAATCGAAAGGAATTCCCTGAGTTAAATAATTATAAAGCTGTTCAATTTCACTCTTATCACGGGAGAAAAGAAAATTCACATAAAGTTTGGAATTATTTTTAATCGTTGCCTCAATCAGCTCTTTTTCACTTACAGAAATTTTATTTCTGATCTCCTCCTGAAACAGTTTATCCCTAACGAACATTCTCTCGAAAGCTTTTCGGGAGAACTGAATTACTTCTGTTGTGTCAAGTTTCAGGTTTTTTGCTTCGAGGGCAAAAAGTTTTTCTGCAATTAAAGTAAAGAGAAACTCAAGTTTATTTGAGTCATCCATTTGTCTGATATGCCTTCTGAAACCAGGTGTGAATTCATATCTTTCAAGAAATTCTGAATCGCTGATAACTTTTGTTCCAACTCTTGCTACATAAGGTTGATTAAATGATTGGTTGAATGATTCTGATTGAATAAGAAACAATACAAGTGCAACAAGAAATAGTTTTATTTTCATCTGTGTTTAATCTGCCAAATTATTTGAACTAATTTACTAATTTTGGCTCGTGACTTAAAGGAAATAAATAATTAAGATATCTGGAAAACATAGTTTGTCATATTGTTTGCCGGCGAACAGATTTGACTATGATGTATACAAGGAGAAATTTTTAATATTGATATGGTTCTCAGTCGCTTCGCTTCTTAGGAATGACATTATTTAATTATTTGACAGAGTGCTTTTTAATTAAACTAACTCAAGTTGACCTTCTATCTGGGTAAACTGTTGAAACGGTTATTATAATTGGTTTTTGTTTCATTAACCCACGACTTAAGTCGTGGGTTAGTGTGAAAAAGGTAAAAGTTTCAAACAGCGTTAACGGTTTATAAATACAATCAGTCAACTTGAGTAAACTAAGAACATTTAAACTTTGAATAATAAAAGAACAAATGAAGAAAAAAATATCTCCACAGGATTCTGCGAAAAAGGAAAAGCAAGACCTAAAAACAGGATCACAACTTAAGAAACCACCAAAATGGTTTTATCTGATTTTACTTTTAATTCCTGTTTTGTTTTTTGTATTACTTGAAACAGGACTCAGGGCTTTTGACTATGGACACGATTTCACAGTCTTCAAAGTTGTAACTGATTATCATCCTGACAAACTTTTTCTGAACCCTGAAATTCCTTATAAATATTTTTATGGAACGCGATCTGTTCCATCAGCTTTACCGGATGGTTTTGATAAAGAGAAAAAACCAAATGCATTCAGAGTTTTTGTACTTGGTGGAAGCTCAACTGCAGGCTGGCCTTATGTACCAAATGCTTCTTTCCCACGACAACTAAAACGAAAGCTGGAATTGCTTTATCCTGAAAACAACATTGAAGTAATTAATCTTGGCATCTCTGCGATTAACTCTTATACACTTCGTGATTTTGTTCCTGCGGTGTTGGAACAGAAACCTGATTTGATTCTGATTTATGCCGGACACAATGAGTATTACGGTGCACTTGGTGTCGGCTCAACGGTTTCAATCGGCAGCTCCAGATTTCTTGTGAATTTATATCTGTGGCTTTACAACTTTAAAACTACCCAATTACTGCGAGATGTGATAAGTTGGGTTTATGGTCTTTTCAATAAAACTGAAGCAGCTCAAGAAGCAAGCAATGAAACATTGATGTCGCAGATGATTGGTAACTCGCTTATTGCTTATGATTCTGACGAGTATCGTGCTGGTATAAAACAATTTGAAGGAAATTTAATTGATATTGTTGAAATGATTCGGAAGAAAAATGTTCCTGTTATAATTGGTAAATTAACCTGCAATCTGCGTGATCAAAAACCATTCGTTTCAGTTAAAACAGAAAAATATCCTCCTGCTGATGAAGTATTTAATCAGGCAACCGAAGAACTAAATAAAGGAAATTTTGATGATGCAAAAAAACTTTTCCTCCTTGCAAAAGAATATGATGCATTAAGATTCAGAGCACCTCAAAAAATTAATGATGTCATTTCCGAAATCGGGAATAAGTTTAATATTCCTGTTGTTGATATTGATTCCGTTTTCAGAAAACTAAGTCCTTACGAATTAGTCGGTTATAATCTTACTGTTGATCATCTTCATCCGAATATTGATGGTTACAGACTAATTGCAAATACATTTTATGATGAAATGAACAAAAGAAATTTACTCCCGAAAGGACAACAAGCTGACTTATCTGAAGAAAAAGCTGACAGCATACTCAAAGCAGATTTTCCTTTCACAGCACTTGATTCAACACTTGCGAATTTTTCTGTTATCGTGCTCACAGGACAGTATCCGTTTGTTCCTAAAGGAACTCCGAATTATAAAATGCTCAACTACAAAATGAGCAGTATAGTTGATACTATTGCAGCACAAATTTTCAA
>CALHAB010000010.1 GCA_937934185.1 uncultured Ignavibacterium sp.
GCATTCTGACTTGGCCAGATGTGTGTTCCCAAACGTGGTTCGCCTTTTTCACTGCCTTGCCCGTGGACATTAAGAAATTTTGTGTAACCGCGAATTCCTAATCCTTCAAGGGCTTCATTAACCTCTTCAGTAATTCCGTGATTATAAACTATCATTACTGCTTTCATAAAATATCTCCTTAATCAATTTCTTTCTTTTTCTTTTTGAATCTTGTTTCGAATACTGAGTAAAGCACCGGAACCAAAACAAGTGTTATAAGTGTTGAGAAAAACAATCCACCGATAGTTGAAACACCAAGAGGTCTCCAGACTTCGGAACCATCACCGGAACTGACTGCAAGCGGAATCAATCCAAGTAATGTTGTAAATGTGGTCATCAATACAGGACGCAATCTGTTTCTTCCTGAGTAAATTATCGCTTCCCGCAATTCAACTCCTCTTGCTCTTGTTATGTTTGTAAAGTCCACAAGCACAATTGCATTTTTAACAACGATACCTACAAGAATTACGCTACCCAAAAATGCAATTACACTGAATGTTGTTCCCGTTACAAATAATCCAACAAAAACACCGGAGAATGCAAACGGTACAGAGAACATTATTATAAATGGATCGACAAGCGATTCGAATTGCGCAGCCATAACCATATAAACAAGAACAATACTTAATCCGAGCAGCAATAACAAATCTTTGAACGCATCGCTTTGCTGTTCAACCTGTCCGGCAAATTCAATTGTTGTATTTGGAGGCAGCTCAAGTGTTGATAAAAATTTTCTTATATCACCGGCAACTTCTCCGAGTGATCTGCCGCTGATATCAGACAATACACCAATTACTCTTTCCTGTTCTTTTCTTTTGATAGTCGGAGGCGAATACTCCTGCACAATTCTTCCTACATCTTTCAACCGAACTGTAGTGCCAAGTAATGTTTTTATAGGAAGATTTTCTACTTCAGCTATACTTGATTTTTTATCCGGCGGAAGACTTACAAAAACATCATACTCATCACCAAGTTCACGATACTTTGTTGCAACAATTCCGAAATAATTATTTCTTAAAGTGTTTCCAACTATGGCAGTATTCAAGCCGGTAATTGCAAGTTTTTCTCTGTCGAGAACAAGTTGTAGTTCGGGACGAGGATCGCCAATATCAATTCTGACATCACGGGTTCCGTTAAGCTTTATCATATAATCTTTAAGCTGATTTGCAATCTTATAAGATTCTTCTAAATCGGGACCAATAATATCAACTTCAATCGGAGCTCCTGTTGCACCGGTTAAAAATGCACCTACACCAGCAGTATTAACGCTGAAACTTTTTATTCCCACAAACTGACTTAGTCTTTCACGAAGTTCGTCTGCCATTTCAAAAACAGTTCTTTCACGTTCTTTAAGTTTGCTAGTTCTTATCTGAAATCCTGCAATATTAGCTCCTTCATTCTGACCGAAGAGAATTGAAGAAAATCCCGCATCATTAACACCGGCTCTTACGGAAACAAACTCTACTTCCGGAAAATCTTTTTTGATTATGTCTTCAACCCTCTTAACATATTCAAGTGTTTCTTCCAATCGTTTGCCAGGTTCGATTTCAAGAAATATCTGAAACTGCGATGAATCTGATCTTGGAATGAATTCAGTTCCCAACATCGGAATAAGTGCAATAGAACTGACAAAGATTATCAACGTTATGAATATAACAGACTTTTTATGATTCAGTGCCCACTCAAGAGTTCTTTTATATATATCATCAACACGATCAAAAAATCTTGTAAGTGAGGAATCAATTTTCTTTAATATCGGATTTGTAATTGGCTTAGCTTCTTTTTTCGATTTTAGAAGTTTTGATGCCATCATCGGAATAAGAGTTAATGCGGCAAGCAAAGAAACAAGTATCATAACTGTTACAAGAAATCCAAGCTGATTAAAAAGGATTCCTGCAATACCTGAAATAAATACCAGCGGAAAGAACACGGCTACAATTGTAAATGTTGCTGCGGCAACAGCCAATCCAACTTCTGAAGAACCAAATACTGCTGCTTCCCGGGGACGAGCACCTTGTTCAACATGTCGGGAAATGTTTTCAAGCACTACTATTGCATCATCTACTACAAGTCCCACCGCAATTGATAGTGATGAAAGTGAAATAATGTTAATTGTATTTCCCGTAAAGTACAGATAGATAAACGCACCTATTAATGATACGGGAAGAACGAGAACGATAATAATTGTCGCACGCCATTGCCGGAGGAAAATCAGAATTACGAACACAACGAATATTGCACCGAGTAAAACCGCTTCAGTAAGATTTGCAACTGACTGTATAATAAATTCAGATGAATCCTGAATTATATCTAATTTAACATCAGAAGGAAGATTCTTTTTTAACTGTTCGAGCTTTGCTTTAACATCTTTAACAACCTGAACTGTATTAGCACCGGATTGTTTCTGAACAATTATCTGAAGTCCGCGTCCGCCGTTTAGTCTTACATTTATAGTTCTGTCTTTCAAACTGTCAATCACATTTGCAACATCGCGCATATAAACTAGTCGTCCACCCTGCTGAGCTACAACCAGATTTTTAATTTCATTGGCATTTGTAAATTCAGCGGGAACACGGAGGTTGTACTCCATATCTCCCATTTTGATTGAACCGGATGGAAGATTAATATTTTCTGCCTGAAGCACCTGTGCAATTTGTGCGGCTGAAATATTGTAAGCTTCTAATTTTCTTTCATCAAGATGAATTAAAATTTGTCTGATAGGTCCGCCAAATGCCTGAACAGTTCCAACACCTGGAACTCTTTTTAGCGGATCAAGAATTTCATTTTCAACTAACTTGTTTAATCCGATAAAACTTTCTTCTGCCTGAACCGCAACAAACATAATTGGGAAGATGTTTGTGCTGAACTTGAAGATGATGGGATTCTCTGCATCGTCTGGTAAAAGTCTTTTTGTAAATTCAAGTGCAGAGCGAATATCATTCGATGCTTCATCAAGATTAGTTCCGAATTCAAACTCAAGTTGAACTACAGAAATATTATCAATAGAAACAGAGCGGATTTTTTTCAGATTAGTAATTGAACTTAGTCCGCTTTCAATTTTCTTTGATATATTCAACTCAACATCCTGAGCACTTGCACCGGGATATTGTGTAAGAACACTTATCACCGGTGGTTCAATCTCAGGAAATAAATCAATCGGCAGTCTTTGAAATGATACAAATCCAATAATAACAATAGCTATAAATAGCATTATAGTTGTTATTGGTCTGCGTACAGATATCTCAGGTAAATTCATAGTAATCTCCTTATTCAGCTTTAGCTTTAATATCTACTTTGCTTCCGTCTTTCAGCAATCCTTGACCACGGGTAACAAGATAATCACCTTCACTCAAGCCCGAAGTAATTTCAACCATCGAATCAAATTCTTTTCCTAAAGTAAGCTCTGCTCGTTTTGCAATATTATCTTTTACGATAAAACCATAATATGCAGTTGATCCAAGCTGCTTTAGTGCAGCAGAACGATTAACAATAATTCCCTCGGTTTTGCCAATAAAAATTTTAGCCCGCACATACATTCCGGGTTTTAGTTTTTCATTTGGATTTGGTATTCTAACCTCAACTTCAAATGTTCTGCTTGAAGGATTTACTGCCGGATTTATTCTGCTGATATTTCCTTTAAAGGTTTCATTTGGAAAAATGTCTGATTTTATTTCAACTGTCTGATTAAGTTTTATGTCTTTAAGATTACTTTCACTTACATTAAGAATTAGTTTCAATGGATTGATTTGCATCAGCGAAACAATTGTTGGTGCTCCAACTCCACCCGGAGCTAAGAGGAATACTTCGCCTTCATTTAATCTTTTGGCTGTTACAACTCCACTGAATGGTGCACGAAACTGAGTGTTAGTTAACAGAAGCTGATAAGTTTTTTCTGCTGTTTCGAAAGCAGCTTTAACCTGATCAAACTGCGATTGAGAAATTGAACCGGTTTCATAAAGTGGTTTTAATCTGTCGTAATTATCCTTTGCAACCTGATACTGAATCTTTGCCTGTGCAAGTTGAGTATCATCCATTTCAAAAAGTAAATCGCCTTCTTTTACCCGCGAGCCGGCATCAACATATATTTTCTGAACTCTTGCGGTAGTTTGTGCCGCAAGATTTGCTTCTTTCCAGGCAAGCAGATTGCCAACCAGTTCAACTTCCCGATCAATCATTGATTTTTTTACAAGAGTAACTTCAACGGGAATAATTTTCTCTGCATTGGTTTGATCATTTGTTTCCTTCTTACCACAGCCCGTAACAATTAAAACTGAAAGCAAGATTAACAAAAGTGATTTTGTTTTATTCATTTTAATATTCTCCTTAAAATTTTCTTATTTAATTCTTCCTAGTACTGTTTCAAGATCAGCTTCAGCAACTTTGAAATCGTATATTGCCTGAAGCCGGTTTAATTTTGCCTGACGTAAAGCAAGTTCAGCATCATTTACTTCGAGTTGTGTCCCAACATTGTTCTCTAATCTCCGTTTTGCAATTTCATATCCTTCCTGAGCAGTTCTTACAGTTTTATTCTGTCCCTGAATTCTTATCATTGCTTGCTGAACTCTATATAGAACGCTTAATGCCTGTGTCTTGATTGCTTCAGTAAGATTTCTTTTTTGTTCAATTGCCTGATTCAATCCAATCTCTGCCTGACTAACTCTTGATTGAGTTTTAAATCCATTAAATATCGGAATCTGTAATTGTAATCCGAGCACAAAGGTTTTTACCCACCGGTAATCAGAAAATTTGAAATCGTTTGCCTGAGTCTGATACTGATAGTTTCCGAAACCAGCAAGTGAAGGGAAATAAGCTGCCTGCTCAAGTGAAACATTTCTGTCATTCAATTGAACTTGTTTATCAAGTATTGCGAGCTGCGGGTTATTCTGTAATAGCTCTTCAATAATTTCCTGTTCTGTCGGGAGTTTATAACTCTCATCAAAATCCATATCACCAACTACATCAATATTCTGATTAGCATCCAAACCAATTGCAACTTTCAAAGCTTCCAAAGAAAGTTTGTAATTGTTTTCCATTTGCAGAACAACTGGTTTAAGATTTTCAACCTGAACTTCAGCACGCAGCACATCATAATCTGATAATGTTCCGGCAGCATTTAATCTTTTTATGTTTTCAAAATTGTCTTCTGCGTTCTTCAAACTTTGCTGCATTACCTCTTTTGTTTCTCTTGTGAGAATTACAGCAAGGAATGATTTTTTAACATCACCTACAATTTTGTTTTTTACACTTGAATAATTTTGTTCTGCAATTGCAAGAGCTTCCGATGCAAGACTAATTCCTTCATAAAGTGGCAGAGCAAACAGAGGCAACGAAAGCTGTGCCGCTGCATTGTAAGAGTTATCTGAACCAATCTCAAGTGTTGGTCCGAATGGAGAGCCCGGCGGAAGAAATATAACCGGTTTGTTTATGTATCGTTGATATTGTCCGCTTAAATCAATCTTCGGGAAAAGTCCGCTTCGTGCCTCACGAAGTTTCTGTTCAGATTTTTCAACTTCCAAACTTGCAATCTTCAGCTCTGAATTTTTTTCAAGAGCAAGATTTATTGCTTCATCCATTGTCAAGGTCAGTTTGCTGTTTTGAGCAAACGCTGATATTGAAAAGACAACCAGAAGAATAAACATTTTTTTCAAGGTAAATCCTCCGTAAATAATTATTAAACTTTTAATCCGTCAAAAATCAGTTTGATTGCGAAAATCATATCATCAATAGCTTTCGAGAAATCAATTTTCTTGTTGATAGAAAATGATGCGAAATAAAATTCACGATGTCTTAAAGCTTCCGAAAGAGTAAGAATAAGTTCAGCAATACGATGTGTGTCACATTTCCTGATTTCTTTGTTCTTTATTCCTTCATTTAAAACTTTGGTAAGCATTTCAATTTCTTTTTTATGAATGATCTGAATTTGCTCAAACATTTTACTTTTCATTTCAAATAAGACACTTGTAGAAATTTCGTGCAGCTTTATTGTTTCGGCTACATATTCAAACTTTGCCTTTTCATAATTGATAATTTTATTGATTGTTGACTCATTACTTTTCAGAGCATCTTCAATCAATAAACAGAAATTTTCGCGCTCACGGTTCATCACATCCTCAAGCAGAGCATCTTTGTTTGTGTAATAGTAGTAAAGTGATGATTTTTTCATTCCCAATGCCTGAGCAATATCATCAAGAGTAGTTTTGGCAAAACCATTTTTTGCCAGAAGCTCTCTTGCAGTTTTGAGTATTAACTCTTTCTTTGTGTCAATTGTATTCATATTTCTCAAACTTTTTAATTGAATGTTCGAAACTTAGAAACAAAAAAAATATTATCAATAGTTCCATTTCTGAGAAGAAAAATTTTGTGATGTCAATCAACAGGTTTGGTGTAGAAAACTGAACTTGCAAAATGATTTTTTTGCTAAAACAAAACTGATTTGCATATCTATTAAGAAATCAAAGTATTAAGTTTCACAAAGAAGTTTTTCAATTTTATAAAAGCTGTTCTTTGATTGAATTTTGTAATCACTCACAATCCAAAATCGAAGGAGGATGAGATGAGAACAGGAAAATACAAATCGCTGGTAAAAGAACTTTTATCACTCGCCGGGATTGAAATTAACGGCAGAAATCCATGGGATATTCAGGTTCACGATGAAAGATTTTATAAACGAGTAGTAACTGAAGTTGAACTTGGACTTGGAGAGTCGTATATGGATGGTTGGTGGGATGTTGAGCAACTTGATGAAATGATTTTCAGAATTGTGCGTGCTGATTTACAAAGTAAAGTTAAACGAAACTTTAAAATTGCATTTCAGCTGGCTGGATTTTATTTGTTCAACATGCAGGCAAGGCACAGAGCTTTTATTATTGGTGAAAGACATTATGATTTAGGTAATGATCTTTTTCAGAATATGCTTGATAAAAGAATGAATTACAGTTGTGCTTATTGGAAGAATGCATCAAATCTCGATGAAGCTCAGGAAAATAAGCTCGAACTGATTTGCAAAAAGCTTTATCTTAAACCCGGAATGCGAGTGCTCGATATTGGCTGTGGTTGGAGTGCATTCGGAAAATATGCTGCAGAGAAATATAGAGCTGAAGTGGTTGGCATTACTGTTTCAAAAGAACAGGTTTCGCTTGGTAAAGAATTATGCAAGGGCTTACCGGTTGAAATAAGATTAATGGATTACAGAGATTTAAATGAAAAATTTGATAGGATAGTTTCCGTGGGGATGATTGAACATGTCGGATATAAGAATTACAGAACTTACTTTAAGATAGCAGAGAAATGTCTGAATGAAGATGGTTTATTTTTGCTTCATACAATAGGAGAAGTTCGTTCTGTTAAAAACACAGATGCGTGGACACACAAATATATATTCCCTAATGGTATGCTGCCATCAATTGCACAACTTGCAAAGGCAGTTGAAGGTTTATTCGTGATTGAAGACTTGCACAACTTTGGTGCTGATTATGATAAAACACTGCTCGCATGGTTTTATAACTTCAACAACAATTGGTATAAGTTAAAAGATAAATATGGAGAAAGATTTTATAGAATGTGGAAATATTTTTTATTGTCAAGCGCCGGTGCATTCAGGGCAAGAAATAAAAATCAGCTTTGGCAGATTGTTCTTTCGAAAAATGGAATCCCTGGAGGATATGTCGCTGTCAGATGAAATATCTAGTCACATAATTAATATGAATTGCAGATAAATTATTTTATTTATTAAAACAGGAAAAATTTAATGTCGAAGTTCGGTTTAGCGCTTGGCGGAGGTGGTGCAAGAGGTTTAGCACACATTGGTGTTCTTAAAGTATTAGAACAAAACGGAATTGAAGTCCATTCAATTACCGGCTGCAGTATGGGAGCTATAGTTGGCGGACTGTATTCTTTTTACGGAAATGCAAAACAAGTTGAAGATTTTATTCTTAATATTATTCACAATCCACAATTCCTTGAGCTCGGAATTGATAAGTTAAGTGAAAATAATAAGCCGGATAAAAATTATTTCAAACAATTTTATGATTATGTTGGAACAAGGGTGCAGGCATTAAGAGCACTAAACAGACTTTCTTATTTTGATGAACAGCTAACTGAAGAGATGTATAGTGTTATTCCTGATGTATCGGTTGAAAAATTTAAAATAAAATTTTCTGCTATAGCAACTGATTTACTTTCCGGCGAAGAAATAAATTTTACTGAAGGAAGTCTGAGGAAAATAATAAAAGCCAGTTCAGCTATTCCCGGAATATTTCCTCCGGTAAGATTTAACGGCTATTCACTAATAGATGGTAGTGCCTCTGAGAGTGTTCCAGCTGCAAGAGTAAGAGAATTGGGAGCTGATAGAGTATTGGCGGTTGATGTTTCGAGAGAACTAAAAATTATTGATGAACCCAGGAATGTATTTGAAATACTTTATCGTGCTGAAGATATAAGCTCATATCATCTCTCAATGATTAGATTAAAAGAAGCAAATCTTGTTATTAGCCCTGATGTAAAAAATCTGGATTGGACAGATTTTGATAAAGCTGAACAAATTATTTCAGCAGGCGAGCAGGCAGCAGAAGCTAATCTTGAAAATATTCTGAACCTTTACCGAAGGAATTCTTATATTGTTAAACTTGAACATAAGTTTAAAAAAATTGTTGGTGAAATTTAGAATTAAATGATAATAAACACTCCACTAATAGTTGCTCATCGGGGTGCATCTTACATTGCTCCTGAAAATACTATTCCTGCCTTTAAAATCGCTTTTGATGAAAAAGCAGATTTTATCGAAGGAGATTTTTGGCTTACAAATGATAATGAAATAGTTTGTATTCACGATTCTGACACACGCAGAGTAGGTAACAAAAAAATAAATGTTATTTCTTCTTCACTTTCTGAGTTAAAAAAGATTGATGTTGGTTTACGCAAAGGCGAGCAATTTACCGGAACCAAAATTCCGACTTTGCAGGAAGTTCTTCAAATTATTCCTGAGAAAAAGGGTCTGCATCTTGAAATAAAAGATAGCAGAGAAAAATTTTTAATACGATTGAAAGAAATTTTAAGAGAATCGAACATGTTATCAGAAAATCTCAGAATTATTTCTTTTCACAGAAATATTATTCGTGCTTCAAAAAAATATTTGCCTGAGATTAAAGCTTATCTGATTTTTGGATGGTATTTTTCAAAAGGAAATTACTTTAAATCGCTTACTCAGAAACTTATAATGAGAAAATTGAATAATGTAAACTGTGATGGAGTTATACTTTTTTCGGGTTCATACATTAATAATGATTTTATTGATGCAATGAAAAACAAAAATCTTGATGTATGTGTATATAATGTTGAAGATACCCACAAAGCTATTCGCCTGACAAATTTGGGAGTTGATTCCTTAACAACAAATTCACCATTAATGATTAGAAAAGCTATTCAGACAGTTGTTAAATAAAATGGCACACAATCATTCACATAATCCTGCAAATGAAACTTCTGAAAAGAATTTAATCATAACAATTGCTCTGAATTTTTTCATAACAATTGTTCAGATTGTTGGTGGAATTATTTCCGGAAGTCTGTCTCTAATTTCTGATGCGATGCACAATTTCAGTGATGCTATCGCAATCATTATTACCCTTATTGCTCTCAGATTAGGTAAAAAGCCCAAGACACCTAAATACACATTCGGACTAAAGCGGGCAGAAATAATTGCTGCAGTTATAAATGCAAGCACTCTGATCATAATTTGTTTTTTTCTTATCAGAGAAGCAATTGACAGATTAAACAATCCAAACGAGATTGAAGGTAATCTTATGCTTGCTGTTGCTATAATCGGATTTATTCCGAATGTAATTGGTGCATTACTTCTTAAAAGAGGTTCGGAGAAAAACATAAACATCAGGGCAGCTTACTTTCATCTGGTCAGTGATGCAGTTTCGAGTATTGCAATAATAATTGGAGCAATATTTATAATAGCTTATAAAGTTTATTGGATTGATCCGATACTGACTATTCTGATTGCCCTATACATTCTTATTGAAGCTTACAAAATTCTTAAAGAAGCTATCGATATTCTTATGATGTCAAATATAGAAGGAATTGATCTACAGGAAATCAAATCATTTGTTGAGAAAATTCAGGGCGTAAAAAACATTCATCACATTCATTTGTGGAAGCTCAATGACAACGATACTCACTTCGAAGCTCATATAGAAGTTGAAGATATGATGGTCAGTCAAACCTGTGAAATTCAAAAACTAATAACTATGGAATTACATAAGAGGTTTGACATAAATCATGTCACTTTGCAATTTGAGTGTGATTTATGCCAAAAATTTGACATCTTGGCTCAACACTGAATTAAAAACTTTATATTTCAC
>CALHAB010000011.1 GCA_937934185.1 uncultured Ignavibacterium sp.
CAGAAATCAGATAGTCTTTTCTGAAGCTTTTAATAATCTGATAAGAATTAACATCCATAAAATGAATAACATCAGTTGCACCGCTTTTTGTTACGAAAGTCAGAATTCCGTTTTTTGAAATGTCAATACTGGATTGAAACAAATGGAAAGACTCAAACTCGTCTGTTTTCTCTCCTCGTAAAACAAGTTCCGGTTCATCAACGGGATTATAATTTTTATCTAGTGCTAATTTATAAAGTGATGAATATCCATCACGGTTTGCATTGAAAAAAACGAAGCTGCTGTCTTTAGCTTTATGATAAACAGGTGAGAAATTAAATCCCCAGTTAGTTAATTTTTTTGCACCGATTTCCTGAGGAACTTTATCTGAAAGTAAAGGATAATATTTTCTTTTAAGATGATAAGACCATTCGTTGTCAATTTCTTCTATGGATTTACCTAAAGTATGAATAAGAACATCATTGAAATTTTTGTACATCCAGAAGTTATCAAGTAAAAGCAGAATTTTTTCTGATCCGTATTTTTCTTCAACAAATTCAAGAAAACTTTGTCCTTCTTTATACATCAGAAATGAACCATAGATTTTGAAAATGTCTTTCAGCCCGACAAAGTAATTGTTTATAACAGCATCACGCATAACCATTTCTGCCTGAGCATCTACCTCAGTTGAAAGATATTCCGCAAGCCCTTCAACAAACCAAAGTGGTGGAAGCATATCTGTTGGTTGTCTGTGATCGCGGAGGACACGGAATACTTTATTAGTCATAAAAACATGAACAAGTTCATGCCTGATTACATGCCTGAAATCAGATAATGAACCTGTGGAAGGAATTACAACTCTTCCTTTCAGAAATTCAAAAAATCCTCCGACACCTTCCGGTATAAAGCCCGGAGTTATATTGGTTTGTTGAAAGTGAATTGATGTATTATAAAATATCAGCGGAATTTTTCTTGTAACAACATGATTAAGTTTTTCAGTAAGTTCAGCATAAATTTCTTCAGCAAAGGAAGCACCGATTTCTGCAATGGTTTCCATTTCGCCGTAGTAATAAATATTAAAATGTTCAGTCCGAAGTACTTTCCAATCGAAATCTTCGTACTGAACTTTATTTCTGCCGAAGAAAAAATATTGTGCGTGTAATTCGATTGATAAAAAAAGAATTACAAAAAATAACTTGAAAAGAATTTTCAAAACTTTCTCAGTTTAGTTTCAGGATAATCTTTCCTTAAGAAGATTGATATACTCGATTTCACTGGGGTCAAATCCTCTTAAGACGCCTAAGTAAAAACTTATCCAATCAACCAAAAAAATCAAATCCATAATCCGTACCTTAAAATTTTTCTCTCTGCTTTCAAGAGAAATAATTTCAACATCAGCTTTTTTTATGAATTCAGATACTATCTGAAATCTTTTTCTGATTTGCGGATGATAAGTTTCATCAATAATGTAAATAACTTTTGTATGAAGTGTTTTTTGTTGATGAGATTCCCAGCCGATTATTTCATTATGATTCATTTCCGGGAATTCGTGATGAAATGCGTGAAGTTTTGAATTTTCATTTATCTGTGATTTGAATCTGTAACCTACAGCGTTTGTATAATCCGAAGCTGAATAAATAACAGGAATAAATCCTAATAGCTGCTGAGCTGTTGTTACAGCAGTATTTTCTTCGGTGGAATATTCATCAGCTTTTCTTTTCCACAGTTGCATAATTGATTCTGTAAATTCATTCTGCGAACTAATCAATTCAAGTTTTTCAAATACTTTTAATAAAGTAAAAAAGCTTAAACCCAATGCATAACGCGGTTGAAAACCTTTTTGCAGTCTGATGAAAGCTACTGAGTGTTCTTGTGCGAGATTCTCAAGTTTACCTCCGGTTGATATACAAATTATCTTGCATCCTTTTTTCACTGCTTCACTGAATGATGCAAGTGTTTCTTCAGTATTTCCGGAATATGAAGATGCAATCAGTAAAGTTTTTTCATCTGCAAATGAAGGAAGAAAATAATTCCGGTTTACGATAACCGGAACAGATAACTCATCTTTCAAAAAATTTTTCAGAAGGTCGCCGCTTATTGCAGAGCCGCCTAAACCACTGACAATGATTTTATTTATCTGGTCTTTCTTAAATCCGAAATCCGGATAAGAATTCTGAATTGTAAATTCAATTTGTTTGTAAGTTTCTTTCAATACCTGAAACTGATTTTGAGTATCATACTTCTGAATGATTTCTGAAATTTTCATAATCTCCTAAATAATATTTCTGGTTCTGATAATTTTATTTTCTTCAAAGAATTTTTTGATTCTTTCTTCTATCTCATGTTGAGTTTTAAATGTCAGACATTCTTCAGCCATTGCTTTGGCTTTTTTGTATGAGAATGAATTAATAATTCTTTTCGCGTAAAGAATTGTTGCCGGAGACATACTTAATGAATCCAAACCAAGTCCGACGAGCAAAGGAATTGCAAGTGTATCAGCAGCCATTTCACCGCAAATACTAACAGGAGTATTAAATTCTTTTGCACCTTCAACTATATGATGAATAGTTCTGACAACAACGGGAGAAAATTCCTGATATAACTCTGCAACAAGATCATTTCCCCTGTCAACAGCCATCAGATACTGAATTAAATCATTAGTACCTATACTGAAAAAATCAACTTCGCTTGCAAAATCCTTTGCCATCACTGCAGCAGAAGGAACTTCGATCATTATTCCGATTTTTATCTTATTGTCAAATTCAATTTTTTCTTTTCTCAATTCCTTCTTGCATTCATCAATTATTTTTTTCGACTGCCATATTTCATCCAAAGTAGAAACCATTGGCAGCATAAGTTTTATATTTTTGTGCTTACTGGCTCTGAGAATTGCTCTGACCTGTGTTCTGAATAAAACTTCATTCTCCAGTAAAAATCTTATGCCGCGTAAACCAAGGAACGGATTCGGTTCTTTATAATCCTGAAAACGAAATTTATCTCCACCTATGTCAAAAGCTCTGATAGTGCAAAAAAGAGGATACATACGGCTGGCGAGTTTTGTATAAATTGTTGTTTGTTCTTCTTCATTGGGAAATTCACCAAGTTCATCAAGTATTTGCTCCGAACGATAAAGTCCGATTCCATTTGCGCCGCTTGCAATAACAACATCAATTTCACCGCTTACATCAACATTTGCCTCTACACTGATTTTCTTGCCATCAGAAGTAACTGCATCTTTATCTTTATATTCTTCAAGACCTTTCTGAAGCTCAAATAATCTTTTTTGTTTTTCAGAATAAAATTTAATTTGTTCTTCAGTCGGTTCATAAAAAACATAGCCGTGAAAACCATCAACAATAATTATGCTGCCGTCTTTAATGATTTGTGTTGCATTGTGAGTTCCAACTACAGCCGGAATGTTTAATGACCTTGAAATGATTGCAGCGTGGGAAGTTAATCCTCCGTGGTCAGTAACGAATCCCAGTGAATTATGTTTTGAGAAAAGTAAAGTGTCAGCCGGAGTTAAAGTTTCACTTACCACAATAACTCCGGTTTCAATTTTTGAATGCAGCCGTTTCTTCTGAAGATTTCTGATAATTCTGTTTTTAATGTCCTCAATATCCTGAGCTCTCTCTTTCATATAGGATTCATTGGAGATAATCATCAGTTCCTGATATTTTGATATTTCATCAGCAACAATAAACTCCGGCTGAACTTTTTCATTTTTTATTCGTTCTATAATTGTATTGAGAAGTACAGGATCGTCAAGAATCATAAGATGTGCTTCGAATATCCCTGCCCGTGTTTCATCCATTTTCTCTTTTGCAATCTGAAATATTTTATTCAGTTCTTTTTTGGATTGAGCAAGAGCTTCATAAAAATTTTTAATTGCTTCATCAACATCAGCAATGGGAGCTTTTGAGATTTCAATTTTTTCTTTTGTAAACAAATAAGATTTACCAATTACAATTCCAGGAGCTGCTGCAATTCCGGGAATTTTATTCTGAGCTTTTGATATTATATCTTTAAATGATTTCATAATTCATCAAATCCCCTTTCAAAATAAGAAACAATTTCTTCTGCTGCCTGCTGTTCATCTTCTCCATCAAAAACCAGAGTAAGCTCAGAACCCATTTCAGCGGCAAGAGTCATAACTCCGATAATGCTTTTTCCGTTTATACTCATTCCATCACGATTGATGAAAAAATCGCATTTATATTTTGAAGCCATCTTAACAATCGTAGCAGCAGGCCTTGTATGAAGTCCGGCTTTATTAATGATTTTAACTTTTTTTTCGATCATCATCTGTTTCTCTTGATAAGTGAATCTGCTAACCAGTGGAAGATACCGGTTTCTGATTTTTTTGAAATCATATCAATGGAAGATAAAGCTCTGTTTGTGTATTTCCTGATTTCATTTTTTGCATCTTCCATTGCGCCAAGTTTTTCAAAAATGTTTTTATAATGTTTCACTTCCTCGGGTCTGATTCCTTTATTGTCAATCATTCTTTGCAAATCAATTTTATCCTGACCTTCAGCTTTTTCAAATGCTTTTATAAAAAGAAAAGTTTTTTTGCCGGCAATAAGATCACCACCGACAGTTTTGCCGAATTTATTTTCTTCACCAACTATGTCAAGCAAATCATCCTGAATCTGAAATGCTATTCCGAGATTCAGTCCATAGTTTCCTAAATTTTTTATATCTGATTTTTTTCCATCAGCCAGAATTGCACCGAGTTCACAACACATTTTTGCCATCGCAGCGGTTTTTTTTGTTATCATAGTTATGTATTCTTTTAATTGAACATCACTTCTCGTTTCGAAATCTGTATCCATACTCTGACCTTCACAAACTTCTATCAAACCTTGCGTAAATGCACTCACAGCAGCTTTTGTGTTTCCGTTACAATCTCTAAGAAGATATTCATACGCAATAGATAGAAGACTGTCCCCGGCCAGAATAGCGGTATTCAAATCATATTTCTTGTGAAGAGTCTGATTGCCTCTTCTTAAATCTGCGTTATCCATTATATCATCGTGGACAAGTGTAAAGTTGTGCATAATTTCAACGGCGACTGCGGCATTATAAACATCTTTAAATTTTCCGCCGACGGCTTTGGCAGATAATAATACAAGCAAAGGTCTTAATCTTTTTCCACTGCTTTGTAAAATATATGAAGCCGGTTCGTAAAGAGATTTTGGTTTTCGTTTTCTGATTGAAGAAGCGAGTAGTTTATCAATTTTTTTTCTCTCCTCTTCGTAAATAGCTGCATACTTTAGCGGATTAAATTTTTTCAAGTCAGTAATTCCTTTTTATGAATTTTATTTTTTTGCAAATCAGTTAGCTTTTGTGAATTGGTTAAGAACATAACCTGTTTTAGATATTCAAACCAGCTTTCAATCATAAGCTTAACACTTTCCTGACCTTCATTCATCAGTTTCTGCAAAACGATTCTTGCCGAAGCAGTTATATCTGCACCAAGGGCAAAAGCTTTAGCCATATCAAAAGCGGAGTTTATTCCTCCTGAACCAATCAGAAGAAATTTATGATTTTTTTTAAGTTCGTTGATAGTTCTGATACAGTAAGCAGTTGGTATTCCCCAATCCCAGAAAGGATTTTCAATTTCATTTTTTCTGATCAGTTCAACACCAGCCCAGCTTGTTCCACCTGCGCCGGCAACATCAATGCCCTGAACACCACAATCAAGTAATCTCTTTGCTGAAATTTTATCAATGCCTGAACCTACTTCTTTTGCAATTACGGGAACAGAAAGTTTTTTACAAATTTGTTTTAACTTTTTTAATAAGCCAACAAAATAAGGTTCGCCTTCAGGTTGAAGTAACTCCTGCAGAGGATTCAGATGCACAACAAAAGCATCCGCTTCAAGCATATCAACCAATTTCTGAACTTCTTTTGTATTGATATGAACTATCTGTGCTGC
>CALHAB010000012.1 GCA_937934185.1 uncultured Ignavibacterium sp.
AATCTTGCATTCATCATTTACTTTGCTTTGCGTGTTGAATCTGGTTTGTTTGATTTGGTTATTATGCCCGAGTTCTTTCTTCCAATGATTGCTCTTTATGTTTATTGGCTTTTGATTTTTACATTCGTCGGAATGTATCGATCCTGGTTCGCTGCCTCAAGATTTGATGAGATTTCTACTTTATTCAAAGCAACTTTCGTAGGAATTTTTATTCTCTTCTTTATAATCTTTCTTGACGATTATATAAACAATGTTTCTTCATCAACCAGAATATTGATATTCATTTATTGGGCTTTGCTGGTTGCTTTTGTTGGAACCGGAAGAATTGTAATCAGAAGCATTCAGCGAAATTTACTTATAAAAGGTTTTGGCAGAAGAAACGCAGTTATCATCGGATTTAACGACAGAGCTTTTGAAGTTCTTGATACTCTTTCAAAAGCTCCTGCTTTGGGAATTGATGTCAAAGCTTTTGTTACTATTAAAGATGAGCATCTTAATAAGTCCCACAAAAATATTAAGGTAGAATCCAATCTGAATTCACTTACACAAATAATTGAAAAGTATAATATTCAGGAGATGATTCTGGCGTTGGAAAAAGATGAACACGATTCGCTTGTAGATATAATTTCATTGTGCGGTGATAAAAATATAAAAATCAAAATCGTTCCGGATCTTTATGAAATTTTAAGCGGACAGGCAAGAACAAGTCAGATTTATGGAATGCCTCTGATTGATATTATGCCTGAACTTATGCCTGAGTGGGAACGAAAGCTTAAGCGGCTTCTTGACATCATAGTTTCTGTGATAATATTACTTATTTCCTTGCCAATAACTTTGATAACTGCAATCGCAATTAAAATTGATAGTGAAGGTCCTGTATTTTTCACACAGGAAAGAATGGGAATGAATGGGAAAATATTCAAGATGATAAAATTCCGTTCTATGAAAAAAGATGCTGAGAAACTTACCGGTCCTGTTTGGTCACAAAAAAATGATCCGAGAGTAACCAGAGTCGGTAGAATTATTCGCAAACTTCGGATTGATGAAATACCGCAGTTCATTAATGTACTTAAAGGTGATATGTCTGTTGTTGGTCCAAGACCTGAAAGACCATTCTTCGTTGAAAAGCTTTCTCAGGAAATTCCTTACTATAAAAGAAGATTAAAAGTTCGTCCCGGCATAACCGGCTGGGCGCAAGTCAAGCATAAGTATGATGAATCAATTGAAGATGTTAAAATCAAATTGAGATATGATCTTTTCTACATAGAAAATATGTCTATCAGGATGGACCTTAAAATTCTTTTCAGAACTATTTTTGTTGTATTGTTTGGAAAGGGACACTATGAGTAGTGGAGATCAAAGGGCAGAGAGCAGATGATAAATCAAACAACTTACTCAATAAGTTAGATAAAGAATCAAGGATGATAACAAACTTTAACAAATTAATTTAATCACCGTGCGCTTTGCACTTTTCACAATGCAGAGTATTAAACTATGAGGATTTTGGTAATCATTCCAACTTACAATGAACTCGAGAATGTTAAAAAAATCATTCCCGCAGTTCTGGGACAAAACAGCGGAATAGATGTTCTGATTGTTGATGATAATTCTCCTGACAAAACCGGCGATTATGTAGAAGAATTAAGTAAAGAGAATTCACGGGTAAAATTACTTCGTCGGGAAAAGAAGCTTGGATTAGGTACTGCTTACATTGCTGGTTTCAAATATGCACTTCAGCATAATTATGATTTTGTATTTGAGATGGATGCAGACTTTTCTCACGATCCGAATGAAATAAAAAATTTTCTCGAAGCAATTAAGGAAGCTGATTTAGTACTCGGAAGCCGTTACATAAACGGAGTGAGAGTTCTTAATTGGCCAATGCGGCGGCTTCTGCTCAGCTATTTTGCAAGTGTTTATACACGAATCATAACAGGTCTGCCGGTTAAAGATGCAACCGGCGGTTACAAATGCTTCAGGATTGATGTCCTGAAGGCAATTGATCTGGATAGAATTAAATCGAATGGTTACTCATTTCAGATTGAAATGACTTTCAAAGCGTATAAAAAAGGATTCCGGATAAAAGAAATACCGATTGTATTTATGGATCGTGTAAAAGGAAAATCTAAAATGTCGAAGAAGATTGTTCGGGAAGCTGTTTTTATGGTTTGGAAATTAAGATTAAGAAGTATTATCGGAAGACTATAATAATCGGATATGAATGACTTATCAATTATCATCGTAAACTATAATGTAAAAGAGTACCTGAAGAACTTACTTCATTCAATCAGAAAAGCATCCCAGAATCTTTCCACAGAAATAATTGTAATAGATAATGCTTCGGATGATGGCAGTGTTGAAATGCTTCGTGAAAAATTTCCTGATGTTAAACTTATTGCAAATGAAAAAAATCTGGGTTTCGGCAAAGCAAATAATATAGGACTTAAAGAAGCAAATGGTAAATACATTCTTTTAATAAATCCTGATACTCTTGTTGCAGAAGATACTTTCACAAATCTTATAGAATTTTTTGAAAATCATCCTGATGCTGGAATGGTTGGCTGTAAAATCTTAAATCCGGATGGAACACTTCAACTTGCCTGCAGGAGAAGTTTCCCGGGTCCCTGGACCTCTTTCACAAAAGTTACAGGGCTCAGTTCGCTTTTCCCTAAGAGCAGATTATTTGCGAAATACAATCTTACATATCTCGATGAAAATCAGACTTACGAAGTTGATGCGATCAGCGGATCATTTATGATGCTGAAAAAAGAAGTTTATGAAAAAGTCGGCGGTTTTGATGAACAGTTCTTTATGTATGGTGAAGACCTTGACCTTTGTTACAGAATTCAGAAAGCGGGTTTTAAAATTTATTATGTTCACACAACACAGATAATTCATTACAAAGGTGAAAGCACTAAACGAAGCAGTCTTGATGAAACAAAAGTTTTCTATCAGGCAATGCACCTGTTTGTAAAGAAGCATCTTTCAAGTTCATTCATCGTTGAATTGATTCTGCGTTCTGCTATTGCAGTCAGAAGTCTTTTTGCTTTCCTTGGAAAGAAAAAACTGATTATCATTTCTGTCCTTTTCGATTTTATAATTTTTAATCTATGTCTTTATGCGGCGCAGGAAATCTATCAGATAATTAAACCAAGCTGGCGTGGATTTCCTGAATATGCTGAATGGATTGTTTACACAATTCCGGCATTAATCCAGATTATTGTTGCTTCATTTGCCGGAGTTTATCAGAAAAACAAACTTTCAATTCTGAAAGTTATCATCTCTATCGCAATAAGTTTTCCGATTCTAACATCACTTACATTTTTCTTTAAGCAATTTGCATTCAGCCGTGCGGCAATTCTGATTGCTTACATACTTGCTCTCTTTGCTTTTGTTTTGTGGCGGATAATTTTCAAACAATTGTTCCGTAAACTGCTAATATCAGATTCTGACAAGCAGAAAAGAACACTTATAGTCGGTACACAGAACAATGCAGTTCAGATAGCTTTAAAACTTAAACAGAAAAAAACAGAATTAAGAAATATAGTCGGACTGATAAGTGATTCTTACAAAGAAGTTGGAAATAAAATTGACTCATTCGAAGTTGTGGGAACAGATCAGAACATAAACAAGGTGATAAGAGATTATAAAGTTGACGAAGTGATTTTTTCATCGGACGAATTATCATATAATCAGATGATTCAGATAATCTCTTCTCTCAGAAAAGAAAATGTCGAATTCAAAGTTGTCGGAAGCGATCAGGATTTTGTTGTTGGCAAAACCTCTGTGTCAATACTTGATGATTTACCTTTATTTGAAATTAGCTTTAATATTTCTGATGCAAAAATGAGGTTTATTAAAACTTTGTTTGATTATTCACTTGCGCTGTTAACTTTGTTTTTGGTTTATCCTTTCATATTTTTCAAATACAGGATTGCATCACAAACTAAAACCGATTTTTCTGAATTTATACTTAATGTTCCTTTTGTAATTTCGGGTAAATACAGTTTTGTGGGACCAAAAAAAGATTATGATTCTCAGAATATTTTCCTTGGCAAAAAAGGGCTTACTGGTTTCTGGTATTATGAAACAGAGGATGAAGATGAGATCGAAAAACTGGATTTTTATTACGCAAAGAATCAGAATATCTGGATGGATATTGAAATAATAACGAAATCGTTAAACAAAATGTTGAACAAAAAGAATTAGTTATGGCTAAAACAATACTGGATTTTGAAAAACCAATCTTTGAACTCGAGCAGAAGCTTGAGGAAATGAAAAAATTTTCAGACAGACTGGATATCGAAAAAGATATGGTCCGTCTGGAGGAGAAAGTAAGGCAATTGAAAGAAGAAGTTTATAAAGGACTTACGAGATGGCAGCGTGTTCAACTTGCACGTCATCCTGAAAGACCTTACACACTCGATTACATTTACGCAATGACTGAATCATTTGTTGAACTTCACGGCGACAGACTATTCAGGGATGATAAAGCCATTGTCGGAGGATTGGCTCAGCTTGGTAATCATAAAGTTGTGATAATGGGTCAGCAGAAAGGTCGTGATACCAAGTCCAACCTTTACAGAAATTTCGGAATGATGAATCCTGAAGGTTACAGAAAAGCTCTTCGTCTTATGAAGCTTGCAGAAAAGTTTAACAAACCTGTTATCACAATGCTCGATACTCCGGGAGCTTTTCCTGGTATCGAAGCAGAAGAAAGAGGACAGGCAGAAGCTATTGCCAGAAACTTATTTGAAATGGCAAGATTAAAAGTTCCGATTATTGTTGTGATAATTGGCGAAGGTGCAAGCGGTGGTGCATTGGGAATTGGAGTTGGTGACAGAATTCTTATGCTTGAAAACTGCTGGTACTCAGTAATCAGTCCCGAATCCTGTTCAAGTATTTTATGGCGAAGCTGGGATTATAAAGAACAAGCTGCCGAAGCATTAAAACTTACTGCACCTGATCTGCTTGAGCAGGGAATAATTGACAGAATAATTCCTGAACCACTTGGCGGTGCTCACAAAGATCACAAACAAATGGCTGATACATTAAAAACTGCACTGATTGAAGAACTTGATGCTCTCGTTAAAATCAAACCTGAAAAATTAGTTTCAAGCCGGATTGAAAAGTTTGGTAAAATGGGAGTGTTTATAGAGTAAAGAACTGGATTTTAAACATCAAATTTTTCATTATGTAAATGTATATTCTCAAATGTCAAGATTGATTACTTCCTACCCAGAGAGAAGTGCTCTGATTACTGCTTTTTTTATTTATCTTTTACTTGTAGGGGTTAATTTCTTTCTAATAATAAACATAAACTCATCTTTTTTTACTTATACTATTGATGATCCATATATTCATCTTTCACTTGCAGAAAATATAAGGAATTTTCATTATGGTATTAATCAGAATGAATATTCATCACCATCATCAAGTATAATTTACTCACTGCTTTTTGTCCCTTTTATTTATTATGAATTCGCTGTTTATCTACCTTTATTAGTTAACATTGTTTGTTCAATTGGAATTCTATTTTTCTTCTGGAAATTATTTACTCTCATTTTTTCAGAGATAATTCTAGCTAATAATAAAAAGTATTTAATAATTTCTACTTTTCTAATACTAATAATTTTGGCGGGTAATTTAGTTTATTCAACATTCCGTGGGATGGAACATTCGCTTCAAGCCCTCACCAGCGTGGCAATGATTTGGGGAATTATAAATTTTATCCTGCACAAAAAAGTATCAGGCATCTTTTATGTCTCAGCTGTAATCTCGCCTTTAGTCAGATATGAAAATCTTGCTTTAACATTTATGCTATTGTTTTATTTATTTATTCATAAGCAAAAAAGAATTCTCTGGATAGTAATAATTATTTCGTTTTTTTTAATTGGATTTTCTCTAATTCTTATTCAATTAGGTTTGGAACCATTACCTTTATCAGTACTAAGAAAATCTAAGTTACCTGATAATAATTTTGTCGAAGTTTTTTTTAATCAAAGTACTGTAATTCTTCTTTTAATTTTAACTTTTTTATTCAATTACCTTAGAATTTCAGGAAGCAATAAATCCGAAAATTTTTTATCGGCTGTAATATCACTTGTAATCATCATCCATATTGGCTTAGGTATGTCAGGCAGATATACAGAATATCTGATTATAACTGCTCTTTTTGTTCTTATTTTTTTGTATCGTAATGTTATTACATCATTTTTGACCGGAAAACCCGGTAAGAAATTATTGGTTCTAATAACAGTTACAATTTTAATTTTTTATAAACAAACAGCTTCAGTTTTTTTAATACCCTTTGCAGCTAATAATATTTTCGAGCAACAGTATCAAATGCATCGTTTTGCCTCTGAATACTATAAGAAACCTGTAGCAGTAAATGATATTGGCTATGTTTCATTCAGAAACGATAATTATGTTTTAGACCTCTATGGACTATCATCCCTGGAGAGCTACAAATACTGGAACTCCCAAAATGATTTTGGCTGGATGGATTCGCTTGTATTAAAACATAAAGTTAATCTCATTATGATTTATGAGGGCTGGTTCAAAAGTATTCCACAAAACTGGAGGAAAGTCGCTGAGTTACATTTGGGTAACATAAAAATTACAGCTTCCGGAAGTGTAGTCTCTTTTTTCATTCGAGATAATAGCTATTATGATGAAGTTAAGAGATTATTATATGACTTTAAAGAAACCTTACCTAAGAAAACAAAATTAATTTTATTCTGATATTACTTTTATTAAGATCTGGTTAATAAATAAATCATATATATCTTCCTTCAAAAAAACTAATTATTCTGATTTGCACTTATTTTTTTATGTTTACAAAAACAAATTGAAATCTTATGCTCAAACACTATTCTTATGTTCGTGTCCGTTATGCTGATACTGATCAGATGAAATATGCTTACAACGGAAAATACTTTGAATATTTTGAAGTCGGAAGAACTGAAATGATGCGCGAGGTTGGATTACCTTACAAAGTAATAGAAGATAACGGTTATTTTATGCCGGTTATCGAAACCAAAATTACTTTTCACAGTCCTGCTTTTTATGATGAACTTCTTGAAGTTGAAACAAGAGTCGATCAGATTCCAACCTCAAAAGTTCATATTGATCATATAGTAAAAGCAAAGGAGAGAGATGTAGTTGTTGCAACAGGTTATGTTGAACTTGCCTTTCTTAATTCACAAACTTACAAACCTACACGCGCACCAAAATTTTTTATTGATGCAATAAAAAAGTTTTATGAAGTATGAAACAATCAGAACAAATAAAAAAAATTATTGACCTTGCTTTGCGTGAAGACATAGGAAAAGGAGATATTACTTCACTTGCAGTAATTGAGAGTAAACAAAAAGCAGTTGGTAAATTTTTAGTTAAGGATAATGGTGTAATTGCAGGTTTATCAATCGCAAAACAGGTGATGAAATCAGTTGATAAAAAATTAAAATTTAAAATTATTTTTTCAGATGGTTCAGAAGTTAAATCAGGTGATGTCGTTGCTGAAGTTTCAGGAAATGCCAGATCAATTTTAAGTGCTGAGCGAACTGCTCTGAATTTCATTCAGCGAATGAGTGGAATAGCTACTGCTGCTTCAATTTATGCTAAAGCCGTTTTACATACTAAAGCAAAAGTTATTGACACTAGAAAAACAGCTCCCGGCTTGAGATTACTTGACAAAATGGCTGTAAAAATCGGCGGCTGTGATAATCATCGTTATGGTTTGTATGATATGTTTTTAATAAAAGATAATCACATTGAGGTCGCTGGTTCAATCACGAAAGCTATTGATGCCTGCCGTAAATTTATGCGTAAGAAAAAGAAAAAATATTTGATTGAAGTCGAAACGAAAAATCTTGCCGAAGTTCAGGAGGCACTTAATTGTAAAGCTGATATTATTATGCTTGATAATTTTGAAATTGAAGAAATGAAAAAAGCAGTACAATTAATTAATGGTGCTTGTAAAGTTGAAGCTTCAGGTGGAGTTAATCTTAGCACAATCAAAGCAATTGCTGAAACTGGTGTTGATTACATTTCTGTTGGCGGATTAACTCACAGCGTCAAGGCACTCGATATTTCTCTTGAAATAATGCCTCTTTAAAGTCCAATGCTTAACAAACTCAAAGAGCTGACTAAAGACACTGCTATCTACGGAATAAGTACGATGGTTGGGAGATTTCTCAACTTTATTCTTGTTCCGTTCTTTACAAACATTTTTGACCCGAATCAATATGGCTATGTGATGATTCTGTATGCATACATTGCTTTATTCAATATTGTTTATGTGTATGGACTTGATTCTGCTTATCTTAAATATGCAGCATTTAAAGAAATCGGGGATGAGAAAGATAATTTTTCAACACCTTATCTGAGCATTTTTTTTACATCAATAATTTTTTCACTAATAATAATTCTTTTGAGAAATCAGGTTGCTTATTCTATTAATCTTCCTGCTGAGTTTACTTACCTGATTATTCTTTCAACACTGATCATATTTTTTGATTCAAATGCTTCGATTCCATTCTTAAAATTAAGACTTGAACGTAAAGCAAAATATTTTTCCTTTCTTAAAGTTTTGAATATTGTAATTAATCTAACCGCTAATTTCATCCTCATACTAAAATTCAGGATGGGAATCGAAGCAATATTTATTAGCAATCTGATTGCATCTGCTTTGACTTTGATTTTCCTGCTTCCAACAATTGTTAAGACTTTCAGACCAAAATTTCATTTAACTCTCTATAAAAAACTTATCAGATTTGGTTTGCCATATCTGCCGGCTGGTCTGGCTGTTATGATGGTTCAGGTGATTGATGTTCCGATTCTTGAATCACTAACCGATGTTGACACAGTTGGAATATACAAAGCAAATTATAAGCTTGGCATTTTTATGATGCTCTTTGTCAGTATGTTTCAATATGCATGGCAGCCATTCTTTCTGAATAATGCAAAAGAAGAAAATGCAAAAGAAATTTTTTCGAAGGTGCTGACTTATTTCACCGTGGTGGGAAGTTTTCTTGTAATATTTTTATCTTTATTTATCAGTGAATTGGTTAAAATTAATTTCGCAGGTTTTTATCTTCTGGGAGAGAAGTACTGGAGCGGAATACCAATTGTTCCTATCATTCTTCTCGGTTATTTTTTCAATGGATTGTATGTAGTATTCTCAGCAGGAATTTATATTGAAGAGAAAAGTATTTTTGCACCGATTGTAACCGGATTGGGAGCTTTGGTAAATGTTGCAGTTAACTTTGCACTTATTCCTTCACTCAATATTATCGGAGCTGCACTTGCAACTCTTGCAAGTTATTTTGTAATGGCATCAGGTTATTACATCGTCACTCAGAAATATTATCACATTCATTACGAATATTCAAAAGTTATAAAAATATTTTTTGCAATAATAGTTATCGGATTTATTCTTTACTCGTCTCTGTTAAATGCTGATAATGGATTGTTGATAAAAATATTGCTTGTTGTTGGCTATATAATTTTCATTTTCGTTTTTGTATTTGATAAAAGAGAATTACAATTTATTAAAAACAATTTATTGAAGAGAAAAAATGTCTGAACAAGTTACAATTAAACTAAAAAGACTTAGTGAAGAATTTGCTGATATTCAGCTTCCCTCTTATGCTACTGAGGGAAGTGCAGGAATGGACATTCGCGCTGCAGTAAAAGATGAAATGATTATTGAGCCGGGAAAAGTTGCTTTGGTACCGACAAATATCTCCGTTGAAATTCCAAAAGGTTATGAAATTCAGGTGAGACCAAGAAGCGGACTTGCTGCAAATCATTCAATTGGAATACTGAACTCGCCGGGTACGATTGATTCTGATTATCGTGGTGAAGTAAAAATCATTCTGATAAATTTTGGTGATAAACCTTTCACGATTCATCGTGGTGACAGAATCGCTCAGCTTATAGTTTCGAAAGTTTATTCTGCAAAGATTGTTGAAAGTGATAACCTGAATTCAAGTCAGCGAGGTGAAGGCGGATTTGGTCATACCGGGAAAAAATAATTTTTACTCTTTAAATTTTTTCTTAAAATATTTTAATTCATTTCAGAAAAAATCTTATAAGATTTTCTTAGCAAATTTTGTTCGAATTGATTAAACTTCAGTAGAAAATTTTTCAAATCTTTTTTCTTCAAATTTTCTTTTTTTAATGCCAATGTCAGATTTTATTCATTTACATAATCATACTCATTTCAGCTTACAGGATGGTGCCTGTACCGTTGATGATTTAGTGCTTGCAGCAAAGAAACACGGAATGAAATCAGTCGCACTTACTGATCACGGTGTTTTATACGGAGTTACTCAGTTTTACAAGAAAGCGATTAAAGAAGGTATCAAACCAATTATCGGAATGGAAGCTTACATAGTTCGCGAAGGAAGCCGGTTTGACAGAGGTAAAGCTGAGGAAGTAAACGGAAAGAAAAAATCCAAACATTACAATCATCTGATTCTTCTTGCAAAGAATGAAACCGGTTATAAAAATTTGGTTAAGCTTTCTACCATTGGACACACTGAAGGATTTTATTACAAACCACGAATTGATCTTGAAGTATTAAGAAAACATAGTGAAGGACTGATCTGTACATCTGCTTGCGCCGGTGGGGTTGTTTCCACACATCTTGTAAACGGTGAGTATGATAAAGCAAGAGAAGTTGCAAAAACTTACAAAGAAATTTTCGGCGACGATTTTTATCTCGAGATTCAGGATCACGATATGGATATTGATAAACCTATTCTCGAGAATATGCCTAAGCTTTCAAAAGAGTTGGGGATAAAACTGGTCGCAACAAATGATTGTCATTACATTGAAAAAGATCATGCAATCCCACACAACATACTTTTACTTCTATCTGACAAGAATGGTAATGATTACACTCAATTGAGATACGGAACGGATCAGGTTTACTTTAAATCTGCTGAAGAAATGAAAAAGCTTTTCCGCAAACATAAAGATGCAATTGAAAACACACTTGAAATTGATGAGAAGATAAATCTGCAACTTGATTTCAGTAAACATTATTTTCCAAACTTCCCGATTCCTGAAAATTCTCCTGCAAAAAATCTTGATGAATATTTTGAAATACTTGCCAAAGAAGGTCTTCATAAAAAAGTAAAGAAGATAACAAAGGAAATAGAAGACCGATTTAATTACGAAGTTGAAACAATCAAGCAAATGGGATTTTCGGGATACTTTCTTGTTGTGCAGGATTTTATTAATGCTGCGAAGCAAAACAACATTCCTGTTGGTCCCGGAAGAGGAAGCGCTGCAGGAAGTCTTGTTGCCTATGCACTTGGAATTACAAATATAAATCCGCTTGATTATAATCTTCTGTTTGAAAGATTTCTTAATCCTTCAAGAAAATCTATGCCTGATATTGATGTTGACTTTGCTGATGATAAACGAGGCGAAGTGATTGAGTATGTAAAGAAAAAATATGGAAATAATTGCGTCAGTCAGATCGTAACCTTCAACACACTTTCATCAAAGGCAGTTATCCGTGATGTTGCTCGTGTTTTGAAAATTCCGATTCCGGTTGTAAACAAAATCACAAAATATATCCCTTCAAAATTCGGAAAAGTCTATTCAATTGATCAGGCACTTGCCGAAGTTCCCGAATTAAAATGGGTAAAAGAATCAGAAGATGAACAAATTCAGAATCTGATCAAGTATGCTAAAGTTCTTGAAGGAATGAATCGCAATGCTTCAAAGCACGCTGCGGGAGTTGTAATTACGCCCGATGATGTAAGCAATTATGTTCCTCTTGCAACAGCAACCTCTCAGGAAGAAATTGTTACGCAGTTCAATATGAAGGACATTGAAACTGTTGGTTTGCTTAAAATGGATTTTCTCGGATTGCGTACACTTACAATTATCCGTGATGCTCTTGAGATGATCAAGAGAAATCATAATGTTGAAATTGATATTGATAACATTCCGCTTGATGATGAAAAAACATATCAGCTGTTCTGGAAAGGACAAACGACCGGCGTATTTCAATTTGAATCTGCTCCGATGCGTGAGTATCTGAAAAGACTGAAACCAACTACTTTGAATGATCTTGCTGCGATGAATGCTCTCTATCGTCCAGGTCCGATGGAATTTATTGATGATTTTATTGACAGAAAATTCGGAAGAAAAGAAGTTAAGTATGATCATCCTGTACTCGAACCAATTCTTAAAGAAACTTATGGTGTTATTGTTTATCAGGAACAGGTGATTCAGATTGCAAATAAAGTGGCAGGAATGTCACTTGCTGAAGCTGATATTCTTCGTCGTGCAATGGGTAAAAAAGATTTGCACGCGATGGAAGAACAGAAAGTGAAGTTTATCGAAGGCGCAATTAAAAATAAGATTGACAAAAAAATTGCCGAACAGATTTTTGATAACATATTCAAATTTGCAAATTATGGTTTTAATAAAAGTCATGCAGTTGCATACAGCTTAGTTGCATATCAGACAGCTTATCTGAAAGCACACTATCCGGCAGAATTTCTTGCAGCAAACCTGAGAAATGAATATGGCGACACAGACAAAGTAACCAAGTTTCTTGAAGACTGCCGTAAACTTAAAATACCAGTTCTGCCACCTGATGTAAATCGTCCTTCAGTCTTTTTCGATGTTGTTGATGAGAAAATAATTTTCGGAATGGCTGCAATAAAAAATGTTGGAATTCCTGCAGTCAGAGAAATCATTAATGCAAAAGAAACTCTTGGCAGAAATTTCAAAAGCATATTTGATTTTTGTATCAATGTTGATACAAGAGTTGTTAATAAAAGAGCTTTGGAAGGGCTTATACTTGCCGGCGCATTTGATTCACTTCATAAAAACCGCGCACAGTTATTTAATAATGTTGAAGTGATTCTTGACTTTGCTCATAAATATCAAAATTCAAAATTACTTACGACCGAAAGTTTATTCGGTGGACTTGAGGAAATTCAAATCTCAGAACCCAAACTTCCTGACGAAAAACCGTGGACACAAAAAGAACAGCTATCACTTGAAAGAAAAGTTGTTGGGTTCTACATAACAGATCACCCTTTACGAAAATATGAAACAGAATACAATTCATTTGCAACGATTCATCTCGGAGAAACTGAGAATCTTGATTCAATGGAATCAGTACGCGCTTGCGGAGTAATTACAGATTTAAAGACAAAAATTGATAAATCAGGAAATAACATGGCTTTCTTTAAGCTTGATGATTTTACAGGTTCGTGTGAATGTATAATGTTCTCAAAGACTTTTGATGAATACGGAAAATATGTTCGTGAAGATGAACCTGTGCTTGCAATCGGAAATCTTGAAAGCAGCGGTGATGCAATCAAAATTCACATTAGCAAAATCATCCCTATGGAAAAAGTAAGTGATGAACTTACTGAGAGTGTGAGGATAATTATTGATAGAGAAAAAGTTCAGCCGGAAAATCTGGTTAGTTTAAAAAATGTTTTTCAAAAGAATGAAGGAAATGTTCCGGTGTTCATTTCATTTGCTGAAAATGGTACGAAAGGGAAGTTGTTTGCAATTGATAATTACAGAGTAAAAGTGAATGAATCACTGATCACTGAGATTACAAAACTCTTAGGCGAAGATTCCATTACACTCAAATCAAAATAAAATTCCAGATGCTTGTCACAGTAATATTGTATAGGTTTTTTGTATTTAGTATAATTGCCACCGTATTTAACAACAGATAGGATGAACTGATAATGAAAAGCGGAGATCAGCAAAAATTCTGGGCTTTGATTCTTGGTGCATCATCAGGATTCGGAGAAGCCACTGCAATCAAGTTAGCCAAAGATGGTTATAATATTTTTGGTGTACATCTCGATCGTCAGGCAACAATGCCAAATGTTGAACGAATAGTTAAAGAAATAAAAAATTCCGGCGTTGATGTAGAATTCTTTAATGCAAATGCAGCTGATGAAATAAAAAGGAAAGAAATTATTTCATCAATTAAATCAAAATTAAACGGAAAACCATTAATTAAAGTAATTCTTCATTCATTGGCATTTGGAACGCTTAAACCTTTCATTCCTGCCGGCGATGAACAGGCAATTACAAAAGCACAGATGGAAATGACACTTGATGTAATGGCTCATTCATTGGTTTACTGGACTCAGGATATTTTTATGAATGGTTTACTTGCACCATCATCCAGAATTTTTGCAATGACAAGTTCTGGAAGTCACACATCCATTCCATACTATGGTGCTGTTTCCGCTGCAAAAGCTGCACTTGAATCTCACTGCAGACAACTTGCGGTTGAACTCGGTTCTACAGGTGCTGCAGTAAATGCTATAATGGCTGGAGTTACAGATACTCCTGCATTAAGAAAAATTCCCGGCAACAGAGACATGATTGAAATAGCATATCGGAAAAATCCAAAAGGAAGATTAACTCAGCCGGAAGATATAGCAAAAGTTATTTCACTGCTTTGTAAAGATGGTGGTGAATGGATTTCAGGTAGTGTTATTCACGCCGATGGGGGAGAAGATATAGTTAATTTTGTCGGACAAGGAAAACCAATTGACTTATAAACTATCAAAAGGAAGAAATTATGAAACCAATTGAAATTACTGATGAAAATTTTGAACAGGAAGTTCTTAAATCAGACAAACCTGTATTGGTAGATTTCTGGGCTGTCTGGTGCGGACCGTGTAAAATGATCGCACCAATAGTTGAACAGCTTGCTGCCGAATATGATGGTAAATTAAAAGTTGGGAAACTCGATGTTGATAATAACCAGCAATCAGCAATCAAATATGGTGTAAGAAGCATACCTACATTATTACTTTTTAAAGATGGTAAAGTCGTTGATACTATTATTGGTGCTGTGCCCAAACCAATGATAGTAAACAAAATTGAACCTCTTCTGAAAACAGCATAAATACTGAATGAAAAAAGTTCTTATTTCAGATTCAGTAAATCAAAAAAGCATTGAGATTTTTAAGTCAGCGGGATTTTCTGTTACATACAAAACAGATTTTTCCCGTGATGAACTCTTAAAAATTATTCCTGATTACAATGCACTTGTTGTCCGCAGTGCCACAAAAGTTGATGCTGAATTAATTTCCGGAATGAAGTCAATGGAGGTAATTGGCAGAGCTGGAGCTGGCGTTGATAATATTGATATAAGTGCTGCCACACAAAAAGGTATTCTTGTAATGAATACTCCTGGTGGGAATACAATTTCAACTGCTGAACATACAATGGCAATGATGCTCTCTCTTTGCAGAAACATACCGCAGGCAAATAAATCTATTCTTGATGAGAAATGGGATAGAAAAAAATACAGCGGAACTGAACTCAAAGGAAAAACCTTAGCAATTCTGGGACTTGGTAAAATCGGGAAAGAAGTTGCTAGACGTGCAAAAGCATTCGGACTAAATTTAATTGGATATGATCCATTACTATCTGAAGATGTAGCATCAGAACTTGGAGTAAAACTCCTGAAGCTTGATGATATTTGGAAATTAGCTGATATCATTACAGTTCATGTTCCGTTAAATTCAGAAACTAAAAATCTGATTAACAAAAAAGTTCTGAACAATTGTAAAAATGGAGTTAAAATTATTAATTGTGCGCGCGGTGGAATTGTTAACGAATCAGATTTATTGGAATCATTAAACAGTGGAAAAGTTTCGGGTGCTGCATTAGATGTTTATGAAACAGAGCCGCCGGATTTTTCAAATCCTTTGTTGAAACATCCTAAAGTAATCTGCACACCGCATCTTGGTGCATCAACAGAAGAAGCACAGGAGATGGTTGCAATACAAATAGCAGAACAAATTGTTGATTATTTCTCTACAGGAAAAATTTCCGGGGCTGTTAATCTTTCTGCCTTCAGTGAAGAACTACCTGAAGAAATAAAAATGTTTTTTAATCTGAGTGAGAAGTTAGGTGTATTTGCAGCCCAATTACTCAATGAAAGATTGAAGAAAATAACAATTGAGCTCAGCGGAGAGAATCTTCATAAATTCTCCAAAGAATTATCACTGGCATTTGCAAAAGGATTTCTTTCGAAAAAAATGGCGGAAGCCGTAAACTATGTTAACACTCCGATAATACTTAAAGAATTGAAAGTTTCAATTAATGAAAAATTATCTTCTGAAGATTCTACATTCAGAAATCTGATTACAGTCGAGATGAACGCTGCTGATAGTGTAAAAACAATTTCAGGAACTGTATTTGGAAAGAGTGAACTGAGAATTGTTAAAATTGACGATTATCTTGTTGAAGTTAAACCCGAAGGGAATTTACTCGTTTATAAAAATATTGATAAGCCCGGAATGCTTGCTTCTGTCGGAAAAATTTTAGCCGAGAAGAATATTAACATTGCGGGTTTATCTTTAGGTAGAATTACTCAAGGCAAAGATGCTCTTACTATCATCAGCACTGATGACACAATTAGTTCAGAAGAATTGAAAAGAATAAACGAACTCGGTGGAATTAAAGAAATTACTTTCGTACAGATATAATTTTCAGGAAAAATTGACTGCTTGACATTTTCTCAAAAAAAAACTATAAAGCAACCAGAAATAAAAAGAGTTTGAAAAACTTGACTAAAATCACAGTTTACTATATTTTTCCACAGGTCAGGTTTGAAATTTTAACAAAAATTTAACAGTTAGATAACAATTAACTAACCAATATCAAATCATAAATAAAAGGAGACCGCAATGGTTAAAAATCTTCTTACAATTCTCCTCGTGTCATTTTTAATGACAAATTTCATCCTTGCTCAGAATGCATCTGTAAAGATTCATTCAAAGCAATTAGTGGATGACAATGCAAATGTTACTTATGTTGAAAAACACAATCCTTCACCTGTTATCATTAACGGTGAATCTATTGGAGTTACATCTAACTACGATTATTTCTCTAACTCAGTTATCCGTGATCAGATTGTTTACGATGAAGCAAACGATGTAGTTCACTGCTTCAATATGGTTCGTCCGTGGCAGGGAGCTGCAACAAGACATGCTGTTCACTCATTTAAGTCCGGTGGTCAATGGACAAACCAATCGGTTAGTAATGGTGCTGGTGGTTGGCCCCACATTGATCTTGGTTTAACTGGTAGTTTGGCTGGAACTGTTGGTATGGTTTGGCATACGCCAAGCAGACTTTCCATTTGGGACGGTTCAACAGGATATATTACCGCTCAGTTTGATCCTTCAACAGATCCGTCTGTACAAATGGCAGGTGAAACAATCTGGTTAGCAACATCAGGTGGACGAGCACAATTCAAATTTTACCAATCAACAGATTTCGGTGTTTCCTTTGTTAACTGGGATAGCATAAGTGCTTACCATCCTTCCCCAATCTGGTGGGCAGGAAACGGTGGAGTTGAAGTTGGTATGTCAAAATCCAAAAATGAGCAATATGTAGTTTACTTTGGCACCAACGAAGGAGTCAGCGGTGGTGGTGCACATGTTTATAACGGTGTCCCAGAAACAGAGGCAGATAATTTCTGGTTGATATCATCAACCGATGCAGGTGCTACCTGGACAGGAAAGATGATAGCTCCTGATGGTAAATTCGATTTAGTATCTGGTTATCATACACCAAACTATGTCCCATTATTTGAAAACTTCGGCCAGGTTGATATGGCTGTTACTAATGATGGTGTTTTTCACGCCGTTGCAAATGGTTATGGTTTAGTATTTAATGCAACAAGGGATACTGCAATCGGGAATAGTTTTCCGGTTCTTTATTGGAATTCAGCTTCTAATACCTGGAAAGCAATCTCTGATCCTGCAATCGATAATATTCGGGAAATTTCTTCTTACTATCCGACAAATAGCATCGGACAAGCATACCCCTCAGTTTCAGTTAGTGATGATGGACAGGTTGTTTATGTAATGTGGACAGGTCCACAGTTGAATTCACAGGGTGGTTTGGACACCGCTGATAACGGTGCAGGTACTCAGTATTACTGGAGAGATTTATATCATGCATTCTCAACTGACGGTGGGAATACCTGGACCTATGGTGGAAAATTCCCCGGTATGAGCAACACACTTTCTGAAGTATTTGGTCATGCAGCTCAACATTTACAGCAGGTAAATCCAACAACTTACAGAGCTCATATCATTTATCTTGCTGACCAAACTACCGGTGTTGGACCATTTGACAACCAGTTAACAAATAACGATTTAATTTATGCAACTTTTGATATAATTATTACATCTGCTGATCCAACTCCTGTCGCAAGTACATTTGAACTTGCTCAGAACTATCCTAACCCATTCAACCCGAGCACAAACATTAAGTATTCAATTGCTGAAAGAAGCAATGTTACAATTAAAGTTTATGATATGCTCGGAAATGAAGTTGCTACTTTAGTAAATCAGGTTCAGGATGCAGGAACACACAATGTTGTTTTCAATGCTGCAAATCTTGCTTCCGGTATGTATGTTTACACAATTACTGCCGGTAACTTTACAGCAACAAAGAAAATGATGTTATTGAAGTAATTCAAAGTGTTGAAATAATGTTCTTTTAATAAAAGCGGGTGGCACATTCCTATTAAAATAGGTTTGACCATCCGCTTTTAATTTACAGATTTAATTTTTATTACCTTAACTAATAACAATTTATGGTGGAGAAGAGATGAAACGAATTTTTACCGTACTAATTGGTACGCTCCTCCTGAGCTTTTCAGTTTATGCACAATCTGGTGTTGGAAAGCTAAGCGGTAAAGTAATTGATGCAGATACAAAAGAACCGCTTGTAGGAGCTAACATTGTTATATTAAATACTGACTGGGGCGCCGCAACTAATGTTGTAGGCGAATACTTTGTACTTAATATTCCCCCTGGTAATTATGATGTTCGATTCAGCTATGTCGGTTATGCACCAAAGACAATTCAAAATGTCAGAATTGTTGCAGGTGTAACTTACGAGTTGAATGTTGAACTAAGCACAGATTTTACATTGCCTGAAATTGTGGTTCAGGACAAAAAGTTTTTTGAGGAGAAAGCCACTAATACAAAGAAAATTATTGATTCAGATCAGATCAATCGCTTGCCCGTAAAAGGTATTGAAAAATTAGCTTCACTTCAATCCGGTGTAGTAATGGCTGAAGGAAGTGGTGGAGCAGATGGAAACGCCACTATAAATGTTCGTGGAGGTAGAGGTGGTGAGGTTTTATACATAGTTGATGGTATACCACAAAATGATGTTTTTACCGGCACTAATTATTCTCAGGTTTCAAACGCAGCAATTGAGCAGATTGCATTTGAAATTGGTGGTTATGAAGCAAAATACGGACAAGCACAATCCGGTATTGTAAATGTAACTACTAAAACAGGTTCCTCAACTTATTCATTATATGCTGATGTATTGACTTCATCTTTTACTGATAATTATGGCTATAATCTTTATACCGGAACACTTGGTGGTCCGATAATTCCTGGTAATCCCAAACAAACCTTCTTTTTATCCTTTGAGAGAGGGTGGTTTAAGGATGCCGATCCAAGAGCCGTAAACTATGAATTCCCTTCTATTGGAAAATATTATGATTTCATCCCGGAAAATGATGCTGGTGTTTACAGAATTACTGCAAGAACCAGTCACGGGTTTGGAGACTGGACAGCAAGATTGGGTGCCAATATTAACACTCGTGATTACAGGGGTGTAGTTCAGTCATATATGAAAAATAATCCTGAGCATAATACCAGAAATGAACAGATTAATCAATCATATACATTTAGAATCTCACAGAATATTAGTTCGAATTCATTCTGGAACTTAAATCTGGGTTATAAGTTCTTTAAACAGGAAAGTGGCGATGGAGTTTGGTTCAGAAACCTTGAAGCTTACGGTGACAGTATTGAAAATGCAAAGATAGGTGTTACCCTTCCCGGTAACGGACAAAGAATTTTGCAGGATTCTGTAGGTGTTTTTGTTGGAAGAGGTAGAGTATTCAATGGATACACTAAATATCAATCAAATACAATATCTGGTGATGCTGATTTTACTACACAGGTACAGAATCACTTGATTGAAGTAGGTTTTGGTGCAAATTATCATACATTAAGAAATTTTGCTATTGGTCCTATTGGGTTAGCTGCCAATAATATCAGAAATTTACCCGTAGAAGAAAAATATAAAAGACTACAACCCTCAGTATTTGGTTTTGATGTAACAGGTAAAAGAGAAACCGATAGTGATAACGCTGATGATACCGAATTTGCACCCAAAACTCCTTTGTTAGCTTATGGTTATATTCAGGATAGATTTGAACTCGAAGATATTGTTTTGAATGTGGGTGTTAGATTTGATTATTTTGATACAAAATCTGATGTTTTGAAAAACCCGGAATTGCCATATTATGCCGGGGATCCACAAAGATTTGATGATGCTGATTTTGAGCAGAAGAAACCAGAATTCAAAGTTTCACCAAGAATTGGTTTAGGTTTCCCAGTTACTGCTACAACTGTATTCCATGCCCAATATGGCAAATTTATCCAACAGCCGAGTCTGGATCAGTTATATGCAAGTAAATTTGATTATAATGATCTTGTCAGAGATGCTCAGCTTACATTTTTGAATGGCTTAGTAAAAAGTGAAGAAACAACTCAGTATGAAATAGGATTCCGTCAGGTAATTGGAGATGTTGCTGCACTTAACATCACTGCTTTTTATAAAAATACCCGTGGGTTAGTAAACCAACAGTTAGTATTTTTCAGAAGAGTACCCGGAGGTCAGCAGCTTGAATATTATGCTCCAACAAATACAGATTTTGGAACAATAAAGGGTCTTGCTTTTTCACTCGATGTAGCCAGAGTAAGCTACTTTTCAATGTCCCTGAACTATACCTATTCAATAGCTGAAGGCACTGGTTCATCTACATCTTCAAACTTTGTTGCTGCCTTCCGAAATACTGGACCTGACAGAATTCCAAAAGTGATTGCGCCGCTTGATTTTGACCAGAGACATACCGGAACTATAAATGTAGATTTCTTCGTTCCCAAAAATCAACTTGGCATATTTGAATTGCTTAATGCCAATGTTCTTGTTTCATTTAACAGTGGAAGACCCTATACACCTTTGAAGGAGCAGAATTTATTACAGGGTTCATCAAATTGGGGTGAAACAAAAGGGTATGTCAACTCAGCCTATGGTCCAGGTAATTTCAGGGTCGACATGAAACTCGAAAAGGGTTTTGCTTTGGGTAATGCCACATTTACACCTTATTTATGGATCGAAAATTTATTTGATGCAGATAATCCGGTAAATGTTTATCGCTCAACAGGTTCTCCATATACAACAGCTTATTTAACTACTCCAACTGGCAGAACCTTTGCCGAAGGCACAACTTATCCTGAATTATTTAAGATGGACTATCAATCTCTTGAAAGGAATCCGTTTAATTTCGGAATACCAAGAACCATTAAGCTTGGATTTAAGGTAAATTTCTCAAACATAAGCTTTTAATTGATGAAGAGAATAAAAAAGAGGAATTAAAATGAAAAAAATAAATAGTTTAATTTTAAGGGCTTTTATCATACTTACCACTCTGATGTTTGTGTTTGCATTCTCAAGTGGTGATGGAGGTAAAAAGACTACCTATAAGGGAAATACTACATACGGTGATTCTTACCGTATGTTTGTTAACAATATAGATATGCCGATGAACAGAGAAGGTGTATTGGCTGATGTTAATATTGGTGGAAGGGAAGGTGGGAGACTTGATGATAAAACCTTCCTCTTTTCTGGTGGATTTATGATGAGCGGTACTGCCAACGGCGTTCCTTGGGCAAATGCAGTTGCTTCTGCATCAAGATTACAAGATTATGAAACCGGTACCTATCAGTTCGGTACTCTGGATTCCAGAAACAAAATATATGTTATTGAACAAAAAAATGGTGACTTCTCGCAGGATTGGATTGATTGGAAGGATGCGGTTGCTCTCGGTGCATACTTTTATGATGGTGATGGTGATGGTGAATATAACCCTGTTGATTTGAATGGTAATGGTAAATGGGATCCTACCGAGGATAGACCAGATCTTATCGGTGATGTAACTGCTTGGTTTGTTGTAAAAGATTCAAAATCTCCTGCTTTGAGAAGATGGAATGATGTTGATCCTCAGGGAATAGAAGTCAGACATTCTGTATTTGCTTTCGCCTCAAAAGGTATAACCGGTAATATGATATTTGTAAGATATAGTATTCTTAACACTGGATTGGTTGCAGATACACTTGATGATGTTTATTTCTCTGTTTGGGCTGATCCTGACTTAGGAAATGCTAATGATGCATATCTTGATGACTTGGTTGGTTGTGATACCTTATTAAATGCTGGATTTACATACAACGATGGTGATGATCAGGAATGGGGACTTACTCCGCCTTGCTTCCTGATTGACTTCTTTCAGGGACCTATTGCTTATGTTCCCGGAGAAACATTCACTGATGTGGATGGTGATGGAAAATATACCGAGGGAGTAGATATTCCTTTAGATACTGCTTATAATGTTCAGGGTAAAGTACGTGGAGTTGCTGAATTTCCTGGTGCAAGAAACCAAGGATTATCCTCATTTATGCACTATTTTCAATCTCAGCCCGTTGAGTTAAGTGACCCGGACAATCAGGTTCAGGGCAGATATTATATGCTTGGTCTTAAGAAAAACGGTCAAGAGGTTGACCCTTGCACCTGGATATACAGTACTGTTAATGGAGTAAATTGTGCGGAGGTAAACAGAAGATTCTGGTATTCAGGGGATCCTGTAACTGGTATTGGCTGGATATGTACATTCCCTAATGATATGAGACAGATGTCAAACACCGGTCCCTTTAAACTTGTTAAAGGTGAACCAGTTGATATAGTTGCTGCTTATGTTGTTGGAAGAGGCACAGATGCTCTTAATTCAATTACTGTTGCTAAAGAGTATGATAAGGTTGCACAATTAATTTTTGATTCTAACTTCCCCTCACCGCCAGCACCACCTTCAATTAAATATACTGTTAAGGACGGAGTCAACTTTTTAGATTTAGATTGGGAGACTTTTGAGCAGGCAAATTATGTCGCTATTGACACAGTACTCGGAATTGAAAGAAGACTACAAGGTTTTTATGTTACAGCTTTCAAAACAAGATCCAAAGCTGATTTAGTTGATGGAAAAGTTAACAGCGTGGTAATTGCAGATTATCAGCTTGACAATTTCATTAAGAATGTATATCAGATTGCTCCTAATGGAGGTCAGAATCTTGTAATAAAAGAAACTAATCCTGCAAACAAACTTAATCCAACTATTTATTCTGACCCATCATCCGGTAGGATAAAACTTAGAATCGAAAAAGATCCTTTTACGGGCGAACCCCTTATTAAGGGTCACGAATATTATTTCTCTATAACACATTACTACTTGAATCATCAGGTAATTGTGCCAAGAAGCGGAGGACCATTTGGCACTCCGGGCGATTATTATGATCCGCTTGGAACCGCAATTGAAGAATTTGATACTCCTTTAATTATAGCAACTTTCGGTGAGGACCAATATTCCCCATCCTGGAGAGGAATTGAAGGAGACCGACTCTCAGGAGCTTCCGATGGTGCGATTAAAGTTCTCACGGTTAAACCAGATGAATTAACTGGCGATGAATATACTGTTGAATTTTTCGAAGATGTTAATCAGGCGCCAGGAACAACTTACTCACCTTTCTGGAGATTAAAGAATAACAGAACGAATGCTGTTCTGATTGATTCCTCAAAAGTATATGACTTTGACACGACAAAGTATGCAGGTAGGGTTACTGATGGATTCATAGTAAAGGTTAAACCTGTTCAAGCTGAAATCGGCCTGGGAACCAAGGTAAAATATACTCCATCTGCCAACAAATGGTATACAACATTCCGTTCTGATTCTGCAACTGGTGTATTTTATGTTGGAAAAGATTTGCCTCAGGGTACACCTGCAGTTATTGGCGGAACAAATAATGCTCAGTCAAATTACATAAGGGCAAATAAATTAAGAACTGTAGAAATTAGATTTGGTGTTCCTGGGAAAGCATACCGATATTTGAATGGTTTCAAAGGTACTCCTATAACAAGAAGAAGCACATATATTTATGCACCATATATTTTTGCTGCAGATACAAATGGTTCAGGTATTCAGAAATTTGGTGAAGGATTTGTTGATGTTCCATTCCAGGCCTGGGTTAAGGATAACAAATATGGAGAAGAAAGACAACTGGCAGTTGGATTCGTTGAGTTATCCAAAACTATTTTCGGTAACCCAGATGGCGTTTGGGATCCGGGAAATGTAACCTCTCCTTTAGGTAATGAAGCTATAATTATTTTTGATGCTCCTTACGATCCGAATGGGAATCAAAAAGTCTATACTGGTGGCAGCGGAACATATTCCGGTTCAAACTGGCCTGATGTAATAAAAGGATATACTTTAAATGATCCAAATGCAACACCTGATGAAATTGCTCAGGCACAATCTCAGTTCTTTAATGCGATGTATGTCGTTAGTTTGAAAAAGAATGCCAATGGCGATTTTTATCAGCCGGGTGATGTTCTGACAATTCCAATGGTTACTTATCCATATACATCAGCTGATAAATTTAAATTCAAAACAATCTTTAAAGGTCAACTGAGTGAAGATCAGCAAAGGGCTCTATTCGATAAAGTAAATGTATTTCCAAACCCGTTGTTTGGGTTTAATCCAGCAACAAGCTATGCAAATACTGCTCCTGACGAACCTTTTGTAACATTCTCAAATTTACCTGAAGATGTAACGATCAAGATTTTCACGCTTAGTGGAATTCAGGTCAGGACTCTAACAACTTCAGATAAATCTTCGCCCTCTTCTACTTTCTTAAGATGGAATCTCAAGAATGAAGAAGGTTTAAGGGTTGCATCTGGTTTATATCTTGCAATTGTTTCTTCACCGAAATTTGGTGAAAAGATTCTGAAATTCTCGGTAATCTTGCCACAGAAACAAATTGAAAGATACTAATGAATATTTCTTCTGCGGTCGTTTAATTACAGACCGCAGAAATAATAATTTTGAAAATACTTGAGGAGTAAATAGAAAATGAAAAAATTGATAATTATAATAGTTCTGCTTGCTTGCGCAATTCCAAACTACGCAGGCGATAAGTCAAGGAAAGGTACAACTGGTGCCGATCAGTTACTTGTACCTGTCGGTGCAAGAGGAATCGCAACAGGTGAAGCTTTTCTGTCTAACATAACCGGTTTAGAAGCCATCTACTACAATCCTGCCGGATTTGCTCACACTAATGGCAGTGAAGCAATGTTCAGCTATATGTCATATGTCGCAGATATAAATGTATCTTACTTTGCTATAGGAACCAATCTGGGAGATTTGGGTTCTTTTGCTTTTAGCGTAAAAACATTTGATATCGGTGATATTCCAGTTACTACTTTTGATGCTCCGGATGGTAATGGTGATTTATATTCCCCGGGTTTTTTAACTGCCGGGTTAACATATTCAAAAATCATTACCGACAGAGTAAGTGTTGGTGTAAATGCTAAAGTAATCAGTGAGTCAATCCTTGATGTAAGCGCTGTTGGTTTTGCAGTTGACTTTGGCGTTCAATACAGGTTCTCCAACAATTTATCTCTCGGAGCTGCGGTCAAAAATATTGGTACAAATATGGTTTACAGCGGTTCAAATTTACAATTCAGAACCGGAATTCCGGGAACAGTTCCCGGTTCAAGAACCGGAATGTTTGAAGTAGTTGCTGAACCTTTCCAGATCCCCAGCTATTTTGAGTTGGCAATCGGATATAAGTATGATTTCAATGAACAAAATATGTTACAGATTGCTTCAACTTTCAGAAACAATAATGTTCTGGAAGATCAGATGAAATTCGGACTTGAATACGGATTTAACCAGATGTTTTTTGTGAGAGCAGGTTATGATCTTCTTCTTGAAAACACTAATCAGAATACATTCGGATTTACAGCTGGTGCAGGAATAAATTACCAAATGAGCGAAGGTATTAATTTTGTTCTTGATTATGCTTTCAGAGAAGTTAAAGAGTTCCCGACAGCAAATCACATTTTCACCGTTAAACTTGGTATTGAATAGCTGTTAGAAAAATCTAATTTTAAGGCGTCTGTTTTTAATTAAGTAGACGCCTTATTTATTTTATTTGAGGATGTTCAAAATGAAAAAAATTTTTACTATTATATCTTTGATTACGTTAACTCTCCTTCCTTCATTTGCGCAAGATGCAGGTTTCGATTTCGATTATGCTCAATTTGCTTATGATTCAACATCTAATTATGTCGAAATATATTATGTCTTTGATCAGGGAAAATTAACTACTGTTAATAAGGAAGGTGAAAACTTTGTTGAAGCTGTTTTAAGTGTTCAGATTACTGACAGTACAACTTCAGATACTTTAGTAAATAATCAGTGGTTTATCAGACATCCGGTTGAAAATCCGGAGTCAGTTTCGCAAAGTTTGGTTGGTGTAGTAAGTTTTATTCTTCCAAAAGGAACATTACAATGTATAATTAAGGGCACTGATTTGAATAATGCTTTAAATTTCCGAAACATCACTGAATTCATTAGGGTTAAACCGTTAATAAATTCTTCTGCCTCAATCAGCGATATACAACTCGCTTCAAAAATGATTCAGGGTAGTGAAAATAAAAATTCAGTATTCTATAAAAACACATTCGAAGTAATTCCAATACCAAATCTGGTCTTTGGTGGAAATCAACCTGCTCTTTTCTTTTATTCTGAAATTTATAATCTGGCTGATCCAAACTTTACCGAAGATACATTAAAGCTAAATGAAATTATTTTTAACAGCAGAGGCAAGGTTGTTCTTGAAAAAAATAAATTTATTTCCAGAAAAAATAATACCCGTGTTGAAGTTGGTTCATTTATTCTATCAAAACTCCCAACTGATACATATACACTTGCAATTTCTTTGATTGATACTTCTAAAAATATTGGCGTTACTTCATCAAAAAGATTTTTTGTTTATAATCCAAATATTATTGATTCTGATACATCTTTCTATGAAGCAAAGCCCGTATTAAGTTCAACATTTGGAACAATGTCGGAAGAAGAGCTAGATGATATTTTTGATAAATCAAAGTACATAGCAACATCACAGGAAATCGATAAGTATAAAAAACTTAGTGGTGCAGAAGGAAAGCGTGAGTTTTTATTTGATTTTTGGAATGGTCGTGACAAAGATCCTTCAACAAAAGAAAACGAGTATTTTTACGACTACCTGAAAAGAGTTGAATCAGCAAACAGCAGATTTAGTTCTATGCAAAGAGCTGGATGGAAAACAGACAGAGGAAGAGTATTCATTATTTACGGTGAGCCCTCTGAAATAGAACGATATCCCAATCAGATTGAAAGCCGTCCTTATGAAATCTGGTATTATAATGAAATTGAAGGCGGAGTTTACTTTATATTCGCGGATCTAACCGGATTTTCGGAATATACTCTTGTTCACTCAACTAAACGCGGAGAACTAAGAGATGATAATTGGGGCAGAAGAATAATCATTGCCCGTTAAATATTTTGAAGCTGTCTGCGGACAGCTTCCTTGTTTTATATCATTCTATACTTAGATCTTATCCTTATTTTTACATATCAAAAAAATCATTTCAAGTTGAAAGATCGTTTAGAATACATATTATTTATTTCTTTCAGTTATTTATTCAGATTAACTGGTTTGAAATTAGCAAGAAAATTTGCAAACATCCTTGCGTTTACATTTTTTTATTTGATCCCAATAAGAAAAAAAACAGTTTTCGAAAATCTCAGGATTGCTTTCCCAAACCGTCATCAAAAGGATATAGATAAAATCGCTTATGGAAGTTATCTTAGTTTCGCAATTTCGATTATCGAAATTTTATATCTGCCGTGGATGAAAGAATCCGATATGAAAAATGCTGTCAAAGTAAAAAATCTGAACCTAATTACTGAAAAGAATAAACTTGGTAACGGAGTAATTTTACTTTCAGCTCATTTTGGTAATTGGGAATATATCGCAGCCTCGGTTTCACTTCAATTGAATAAAAAATTTTATATCATAGTAAAAAATCAAAGGAACAAGCTTGTTAATGATTGGATGAATAAAATGCGCACAAGATGGCTTAATGAAGTTGTTACATTAGGTGTTTCTGTCCGTAATATTTATTCAGTGATTAAGAACAATGGTATTGCTGCAATGGTTGCCGATCAAAGAGGTCCGGAAGAAGGTCTTAAACTCGAATTTTTCGGAAAGAAAACATCAGTTTATACAGGTCCGGCAGTGTTGTCGTTAAAAACAGGAGCTCCGATAATTTTCGGTGTTCCAATCCGTCAGAAAGATTTTTCATACAAAGCAGAACTGATAGAGCTTGATCAAAGTAATCTTCCCGAAGATTTCGATGAAAAAGTAAAAGTGCTTTCTGAAAGGATGATCAGATATCTGGAAAAAATTATTTCAGAAAATCCCGAACAATGGCTCTGGATGCACAGAAGATGGAAACATTAAAAAGACTATGAAAAAGATTTTATTCATTCAAACTGCTTTTACCGGTGATGCCATTTTAACTTTGCCTGCTCTGCAAATGTTAAAGCAATCTGATCCTGATTCGCATATTGATGTTCTTTGCATCCCTTCAACCGAAGAGATTTTTCTTGCATCACCTTATGTTGATAATACAATTGTGATTGATAAAAGAGGCAAACATAAATCACTTATCTCCTTATTTCGATTTGCAAATGAACTCAGGAAAAAAAAATATGATGTTGTTTACTCGGCTCACAGATCATTAAGAACATCAGTTTTAGTTTTACTCACAGAAGCTAAGGAGAGTTATGGTTTTTCAAATTCATCGTTGAAATATGTTTATAAAAATGTAATTCAATACGAATTAAATAAACACGAGGTTCAAAGAAACCTTGATTTAATTGGTTATGCTTATAACGAAGAATCCTGGAAAATCAGACCGTCAATAAAATTCACTGAAGAAGCTACAAGTAAAGTAAATGATTTTCTTAATAGTATTAGTACAGATAAATTGATTGCCATTGCTCCGGGAAGTATCTGGGCAACTAAGCGATATCCGTCAGATAAATGGAAAAAAATTGTTTCTTACTATTCAGAAAAAAGTTATTCAATTTTACTTATTGGTGGAAAAGATGATGAAAAATTATGTGATTCAATTTCAGAAAACATTAGTGGAAAAATTTTTAATGCTGCAGGAAAATTATCAATAACAGAATCAATAAATTTGCTGACGCGATGTAAATTATTAATTTCAAATGATAGTGCACCAACACATTTTGGTATGTGTGCAGGAATAAAAGTTCTAACGATTTATTGTTCAACTGTGCCCGGATTTGGATTTTATCCTTATTTATCCGGAAGCAGATTTGTAAGCTTCAATGATTTAAATTGTAAACCTTGCGGAATACACGGACACAAAGAATGCCCTTTAGATCACTTTAATTGTGCAAATAAATTATCTGAATATGAAATTATCAGAATAGCTGAGGAAATGTTAAATGAAAGCCAAACAAGTTAAATCAATTTATGTTGATGAAAATTTTGATCAGGCAGTAAACTTAGCTGGCAAATTATTTTTTAATGGTGGAGTTTTTATTTACCCGACTGATACAATTTATGGCTTTGGCGGAAATCCTTTTAACGATGAAGTTCTAAGAAAAATTACTAAGATAAAAGGAAGACCCGACTGGAAGAGATACATTCATCTGATTGGCAGCGTTGAAATTCTTGAAAAGTATGCAGAGATTAAATCAGAAAAATTTTACGATTTTCTTCTGAGCATCTGGCCAAATCCTGTTTCAGTTGTTTTGAAATTAAATGAACATACTCGTGATATTTTGGGCTCTGATACAGGAGCGTTTCGTATTCCAAATAACAGATTTTGTCTGAAACTTTTAAATGAAATTAAAATGCCATTGATTTCTACAAGCGTTAACAGATCAGGTAAAGAGCCGATGAATGATCCGGATATGATAATTCAGGAATTCGGTAAAGAAGTAGATGCTATTTTTTATTCGTCAAAAAAATCATTTTTTGAAGCATCAACTGTTATTGATCTAAGCGATGATGAACCAAAGTTAATCCGTGAAGGAAAAATTAAATTTGCTGAGATAATAAAAAACTTCAGATGATATGAAATTTAAATTCGACAAGAAAAAATTAAAAAAGCTTACTGAATTTTCTGTAGTTTTAGTTCCTCACGATCCATCTACCGGAATAAAAACTATAAAACTTTCTTTCATCAAAGTTAGTCTCATAATCCTGATATACACTTTAATTATATTCTTTGCCGGATTTTATATTATCAGTTTTACTTCATTAGATAAATATTTTCTTCCCGATAGTTTCAGATATAACACTCCGGAAAAAGTGCAGTTAAGAGAATTGAATGAAAAAATAATCCGGCTTGCAGGTGAATTAGAGAAACTTAAATCAAATAACGAAAGATTAAAAAATATTCTGATGAAACAGGATTCGTCCATCTTTAACAGGAATTCAGAAAAACCTGCTACAGTTGATGAAAAATCAGCCGGTGGAAATGTATATGCAGCATTCCTCAAATTTATCTCAGTTTTCTTGTCAAATGATCAGATAAATCAAATTACATTTATCAAACCAACAGATGGATATTTGAGCCAAAAATTCGATCCGGAAAACGGACATCTTGGGATTGACTTTGCCACAAAAGAAAATAATCCGATATTTGCATCTGCAGGCGGTTTTATTTCTTTTGCAGGATATACTCCTGAATATGGTTATGTGGTAATTATTAATCATCCTGATGATTTTATAACAAGATATATGCATTGTTCAGTAGTTGTAAGAAAACAAGGTGAACGAGTTATTCAGGGAGAAATAATAGCTTTAGCCGGAAATTCCGGAACAAGAACAACAGGAACACATTTACATTTTGAAATCTGGCATAAAGGTAAACCAGTAGATCCTGAAAAATTTCTCATTAAATTTTAAGGAGGTTATTTTGAAATCAAAAACTAATGGAAGCTATATGGATGAGGTAACTATTATAAGCAGTGGTGTTGTCATTGAAGGTAAAGTCAACAGCAATGGCAATATTCGTGTTGACGGAACAATCAAAGGCGATATAGTTGCACAAGGTAATCTGACTGTGGGAGATTCCGGAAATATTCAGGGACAACTGACAGGTGACATTGTTACAATAGGTGGCAAAGTCGAGGGCTCTGTGAACGCCAAAGACAAACTTGTGCTTGAAGCAAAATCTGTTCTCAAAGGAGATATTGTAACGAAAGTGTTAGTTGTTGAAGCCGGTGCAGTATTCGAAGGTAAAAGTTCAATGAGCGGGCATTCGTCTGCTCCAAAAATTCAACCATAACTAATATGAAAACTGATCCGGAAAAAATATCCGGTGTTGGTAAATCTTTAAAAGAAGTTGGTCCTTATCTTGGAATCGGGGTTCAGCTTGCTGCTACAATTGTGCTTATGGTACTCATTGGTAACTGGCTCGATAAAAAGTTTGAACAGAAATTTATTTTTACATTAATCTTCGGACTTCTGGGCATCTTTTCAGGAATGTATAATCTTCTTAAAACCCTAAATTATCTTGAGAAAAGAAAAAAAGAATCTGAAAATGCAGAGAAATAAACTTTTAATCTTTTTTTCAATAGTTGTTCCTTTTTTGGCACTGGTCACATTTTTCATTTTATATATATCAGGTCAGATAGATTTTTCTCTGTATAAATCTTATTTGTTTGGAATTTTAATTGCCGCATTGAATTTTCTAATTGGTTTTATTGCTGTCAGAATTGGCTTAAACAAACCGAATAAAAGCTTTCTTTTAATCGTTTTTGGTGCGGTTGTAATAAGGTTCTTTCTGATTTTTGCTCTGATTATTCTGACTCTAAGTTTCTTGTATGTTAGAATGAATTCTTTTATTTTTACAACCTTTACTTTCTATTTTTATTTTCTAATTGTAGAGATTTTATATCTGAAAAACCAGAAAATTTTGATAAAAAACGAATAATTGATGGATTCTTTAGCAACACAGATAGTCGCAGACAGCTTGAAAAATTCTCAATCCGAATCAGGCGGAAGTTGGATTCTGCACCATGTTATGGATGGCAATTATCTGGATTTTTCTCCTTTCGGAAAAATTTATCTTCCACATTTGGAGTTGTTTGGCTTTGATATATCGATTACCCGGCATGTAGTTTTTATGTGGTTGGCAGCAATTCTTCTTACTTATGTTTTTATTAAAGTTGCAAAGTCCTATCAGAATTCTCTCGTTCCCAAAGGATCAACAAATTTCTGGGAAGTTTTCATAGTTTTTGTTCGTGATGAAATTGCAAAACCAACTATTGGTAAAGGTTATGAAAAGTTTTTACCGTATCTGTTAACTGCATTCTTCTTCATTTTGTTTGGAAATTTTCTTGGACTGATACCTTTTTCTGCTACATTTACGAGTAATATTGCGGTTACAGCCACACTTGCAACAATGTCGTTTTTGGCTATCCAACTTGGTGGAATAAGAAACAATGGATTTTTCGGATACTTCAAAGGATTGATTCCTCACGGAGTTCCGGTTTTTCTTTTACCTATTATGGTTGTTGTTGAAGTGTTGGGATTATTCACAAAACCCTTTGCATTGGCAATTCGTCTTTTCGCGAATATGACTGCAGGTCATATCGTTATTTATGCTCTGATAAGTTTGATTTTTGTTATGCAAAGCTATCTTATTTCTCCTGTTTCGGTGGGAATGGCTTTGTTCATCTATAGTTTGGAAGTTTTAGTAGCATTGCTACAAGCTTATATATTCACAATGCTGTCATCTCTGTTCATCGGTATGGCAGTTCATCAGGAACATTAAAATTAATCATTAAACTATTTAAGGAGGAAATTAATGGATTTCGCATATTTAGCAGCTGGCTTAGGCGCTGGACTAACAATTTTTGGCGGAGCTTTAGGTATTGGTAAATTAGCTGCCGCAGCTATGGATGCAAGTGGTCGTCAACCTGAAGCTGCAGGTGCAATCAGAACTTCAATGATTATTGCTGCTGCTCTTATTGAAGGTATTTCTCTGTTTGCACTCGTTATTTGCTTTATTCTTGCAAGTAAATAATTAAACGGATTATCAATCCGGTTCTGATCAAATAAAAAATTTAAAATTATGATAGCAAAAATTTACTTTGCTGTGATTTCTATTATTGCATCAGAAGGTGGAGGTGGTGGTTTGCTTTCCGTTGATGGCGGATTAGCGTTCTGGACTACACTCACTTTTCTGATTCTTCTTTTTATTCTTGGCAAATTTGCCTGGAAACCCATTCTCACTGCACTTAAGCAAAGAGAAGAAGCAATTAAGGAATCCTTAGCTCAGGCAGAATTAGCAAAAGAAGAAGCCAAAAAAATTCTTGCTGAAAACCAGGCAAGTCTTGCAAAGGCAGAAGAAGAGTCTAAAAAAATAATTGAGCAGAGCAGAGCTTATGCTGAAAATCTGAAACAACAGATTATCAATGAAAGCAAAGCTCAGGCACAAAAGCTTATTGAAGATGCTTCAGCAGAAATAGAAAGAAAAAAACTCGCAGCATTTGATGAATTGAAAAATCAGGTTGCTCAGATTGCTGTTGATGCAGCATCAAAAATTCTTAAAGAAAATCTTGATTCTGAAAAGAATAAACAGCTGGTTGAAAAATACATTAAAGAAATCTCTAAGAACTGAAAATGAGTTACGGAAAAGTTGCAATAAGATATGCCACATCATTTCTTGAGTCAGCGATTGAAAAGAATAATCTTGATCGGGCTGCTGAGGATATGCTTGTTGTATTTAATGCGATCGAATCAAGTTCTTTGTTAAGAAGATTTCTTGAAAATCCTGTGATTAAACTTGAGCAAAAGAAATCTGTTCTGAGAGAGATTTTTGAAAAATATGTGTCGCCTGATACATTAAAGTTTATTGAATTTGTTGTTGACAAGAATCGTGAAAATGCACTGAAAGATATCTCAGAAAAATTTTTAGAATTAAAAGATGAATATTCCGGCGTTGCACGGGTTGAAATAAAATCTGCATTTGAACTTAGCAGAGAACAGAAAAAAATGATCGAGCAGAGATTTGAATCTCTTCTCAACAAAAAAATTGTTGCAAGTTATCTGATCGATGAAAAAGTGATTGGCGGTTTTGTTGCAAAAGTTAAAGACACAGTTTATGATGCTTCAATTGCGCATCAGCTTGAATTGCTGCGACAGCAGTTACTAAAAGGAAGTTTATTACTTAATTAAGGAATTAAAAAGGAATTTTTATATGGCAGAAGTAAGACCTGATGAAATATCTGAAATACTCAGGAAACAACTAACAGGTTTCGAAAGTGAAGTTGATATTTATGATGTAGGAACTGTGCTTCAGGTTGGTGATGGTATTGCGCGTGTTTATGGTCTATCGAAAGTGATGGCTAGTGAACTTGTTGAATTTCCTAATGATGTTTTCGGAATGGTTCTTAATCTTGAAGAAGACAGCGTTGGTGTGGTTCTTTTTGGTGAATCAACAAAAGTTAAAGAAGGTGATGTTGTTAAAAGAACAAAACGCGTTGCTTCAATGCCGGTTGGCGAAGAAATGCTCGGAAGAGTTATTACTCCTCTTGGTATTCCAATCGATGGTAAAGGACCAATAAAGACAGAAAAGTTTTTGCCGATCGAAAGAAAAGCTCTTGGTGTTATACAAAGGCAGCCGGTTAAAGAACCTCTCCAGACAGGTATTGCCGCTATTGATGCAATGATTCCAATTGGAAGAGGTCAGAGAGAATTAATTATTGGTGACAGGCAAACAGGTAAAACTGCTGTAGCTATTGATGCAATCATAAATCAGAAATACACACATACCGAAGAGGCAAAACAATTAGGCATTAAACCGGTTTATTGTGTTTATGTTGCAATAGGGCAGAAAGAGTCAACAGTTGCACAGGTTGTGGCAAAACTTGAAGAACACGGTGCAATGGCTTATACAACAGTAATTACAGCTTCTGCATCTGATCCGGCTCCGCTTCAGTTTATTGCTCCTTATTCAGGTGCAACACTTGGTGAGTTTTTCAGAGATTCGGGAAGACATGCACTTTGCATATATGATGATTTATCCAAACAAGCTCAGGCATACAGAGAACTTTCACTTTTATTAAGAAGACCACCTGGACGTGAAGCTTATCCGGGCGATGTTTTCTATCTTCACTCAAGATTACTTGAAAGAGCATCAAAGCTTAGTGATGAACTTGGCGGTGGAAGTTTAACTGCTTTACCGGTTATTGAAACTCAGCAAGGCGATGTGTCTGCATATATTCCAACTAATGTTATTTCTATTACTGACGGTCAGATTTATCTCGAGTCGAACTTATTCAATGCTGGTGTAAGACCTGCAATCAATGTCGGTATTTCAGTTTCCCGTGTTGGTGGTAATGCACAAATCAAAGCGATGAAAAAAGTTGCCGGCTCTTTGAAACTTGATCTTGCTCAGTACAGGGAACTTGAAGCTTTCGCAAAATTTGGCTCTGATTTGGATAAAGCTACTCAGGCAACATTAGCAAAAGGTTCGAGATTGGTTGAGTTGTTAAAGCAAGGGCAATATTCTCCGGTTCCGGTTGAAAGACAAGTTGTTAGTATTTATTTAGGTACACGCGGATATATGGATTCAATTGCTGTTCACGATATAAAAAGATTTGAGAAAGAAATTCTTGAGTTCATTGGAGTGAAGTACAATCAGATTTTTGAAAATATAAAGAAAGAAAAAGATTTAACTAAGGAAACTGAAGAGCTTATTAAAAAAGCAGCTGAAGAATTTCTTCCGACATTTAAAAAATCTTAAGTATAATAAACTATTGAATGGCAACATTAAGAGACATAAAGCAAAGAATTAAAGGTGTAAAAAGCACTCAGCAGATTACAAAAGCTATGAAAATGGTTGCAGCTGCTAAACTGCGCCGTGCAACAGATGCAATCATTAACGCAAGACCATATGCAAAAAAAATTCAGACACTGTTATCTCATCTTGCAAGCAGTGATGATTTAGTTAATAATCCCTTGTTTGTCAGCCGGGATGTTAAAAATGTTGCTGTAGTTGTAGTCACTGCAGACAGAGGACTTTGTGGTGCGTTTAATACAAACATCATTCGTGAAGCAACACGTTATATTAAAGAAGAACTCGAAGCACAAAATATTTCCCACAGTTTATATTGTTTAGGCAAAAAAGGTTCTGATTACTTTTCAAAAAGAAATTATAATGTGGTTCAGAAATATCCGGGCATTTTTTCTTCGTTGAATTATTCTATTGCACAAAGACTATCAGACCAATTAATCTCCGGATTTGTGAAGGGTGAATTTGATAAAGTTATATTAATCTTTAATGAATTTAAATCAATCATTCAGCAGAAAATTGTTATTGAGCAATTCCTTCCGATTCCTATTGAAGGCAGTACTGATAATGAAAAGCACGCTGAAGCAAATTACATCTATGAACCTGATCAAAAAGCTATTTTTGAATATCTGATTCCAAAACATCTTAAAGCTCAGCTATGGAGAGTTTTATTGGAATCCAATGCGGCAGAATTTGCAGCAAGAATGACAGCTATGGATAATGCAACAACTAATGCTAAAGAGTTGATACGAACATTGAATCTTAAGTATAATAAAGAACGACAAGCTGCAATCACAAAAGAGATACTTGAAATTGTATCCGGTGCAAATGCTTTAAAGGCAAGCTGATAAAAGAACTGATATGAATAGAAAGGCGTTGAGAATATGTTTGAAGAATTATCATTAAAATTAGATGCTGCTCTCAAGAAAATCACAGGTCAGGGAAGACTAACCGAAGCAAACATTTCTGATACTCTCAGAGAAATTCGCAGAATACTTCTTGATGCTGATGTAAATTACAAAGTTGCTAAAGACTTTATCGAAAAAGTAAAAGAAAAAGCTCTTGGCAAAGAAGTAATCGCATCAATTACTCCTGGTCAGCTTATCACAAAAATAATATATTATGAGCTTGTTGAATTACTCGGCGGCGGGCATTCAGAAATTACTTTGAATCCAACCGGAGTTACAACAATTCTTGTTGTTGGTCTTCAGGGCTCAGGTAAAACAACATTTTCTGCGAAGCTTGCTAAACGACTTAAAGAAAGAAAAAGAAAAATATTGCTCGTTGCTGCAGATATCTACAGACCTGCTGCAATTGAACAACTAAAAATATTAGGTCAGCAAATTGAGGTACCGGTATTCTCACTTGAACAGAGAGATGCAAGATTAGTTGCTGCTGAATCTCTGAAACATGCAAAGGATAAAGGCTTCGATACAGTAATTATCGATACAGCAGGAAGACTTCATGTTGATGAAGAAATGATGAAAGAAGTTGCTGACATTAAAGAGATTGTTAAACCAACTGAAACTCTTTTTGTTGTTGATTCGATGACCGGGCAGGATGCAGTCAATTCTGCAAAAGCTTTTAATGAAACAGTTAACTTTGACGGAATAGTTCTTGCAAAACTTGATGGTGATGCAAGAGGTGGTGCAGCAATTTCAATAAGATCAGTTGTCGGTAAACCAATTAAGTTTGTATCAAACGGTGAGAAACTTGAAAATCTGGATGTCTTCTATCCAGACAGATTAGCATCAAGAATACTTGGTAAAGGTGATATTGTTTCGCTTGTTGAAAAGGCACAGGAAACAATTGACGAGCTTGACGCTAAGCGAATGGAAGAAAAATTAAGAAAAAATAAATTTGATTTTGAAGATTTTCTTAAGCAAATTAAGCTCATAAAGAAAATGGGTTCTTTGTCAAGCTTGATTGGAATGATTCCCGGACTAGGTTCGCAGATAAAAAATGCTCAAATTGATGATAAAGCATTGATAAAAGTCGAAGCAATTATTAACTCGATGACAAAACATGAAAGAGAAAATCCGAAAGTACTGAACGGAAGTCGCCGCAAAAGAATTGCCCGTGGAAGCGGCACAAGTGTTCAGGATGTTAATCGCTTGATAAAACAATTTCAGGAAATGCAAAGGATGATGAGTATGATGAATAAAAAAGGATTCTTCAACTCATCAAATAAAAATTTTAAATTTAATTGATAATGATATAAATACCGGAGGTATAACTTGGCTGTTAAGTTAAGACTAAGAAGAATGGGTAAGAAAAAACAACCCATCTACAAAATTGTTGCTGCGGATTCCCGTTCACCAAGAGATGGGAAATTTATTGAAGCTGTTGGATTATATAATCCTTTGACTAATCCTCATACCATAGAATTAAAAGAGGATAGAGTTAACTATTGGTTAAACTGTGGTGCTATTCCTACATTAACTGTTAGAAGCTTATTAAGTCAGAAAGGAATTTTACTTAAGCGACATCTTGAGAAAAAAGGATTTCCGCAGGAAAAGGTTGAAGCAGAAATTCAAAACTGGCAGAAATTAAAAGAAGCCAGCGAACAGAAAAAACAATCTAATAAGAAAAAGAAATCTGCTTCAGAGGAACAAAAAGCAGAAGCACCTGCAAACTAATTTGGTTTTCTCAGTGTACAGCAGAAGTTAAGGGTGCTGCTTCTGAAAACTGTTGAAAAAATGTAATTATTTTTTCACGGATTACTGTACATAATTACATAAGCGCCCGCATCAATCTTAGGAGGCACTGCTATGAAAGAATTCATTGAATTCATTGCCAAACATCTGGTTGACCATCCGGATGGTGTTGCTGTTGAAGAAAAGGCAGTTGAAGAAAAAAAGGTTGTACTTTCTTTGAAAGTTAAACCTGAAGATGTTGGTAAAGTTATTGGTAAACAAGGGAAAACTGCGCAGGCAATGAGAACTTTGCTTACTGCTGTAGCGGCTAAAGATGGTAAACGCGCTGTTCTGGAAATTGAAGATTAAAGATAAACTTGGATGATTTTTTTCTTATTGCCAGAGTAGTTTCTGTTTCTGTAAAGGATGGATTCTTAAAATTAAAACTTTTTACGGATCATCCTGAGAAACTGTATTCTACAAAATATGTTTTTGTTGATTTCTGGGGAAGTAAGAAGAAATTCTTTGTTGAAGAAATTTTGAAAAGGGGCGAGAGTATTCTACTTAAGTTGAAAAATTTTTCAACAGAAAGAGAATTACAGGCTTTTGTTGGTAAAGATATTTTTTTGAAGCAAAAAGATTTACCGCCTTTACCAGATAATTCGTTTTACATTCACGACCTTATTGGTTGTGAAATATATTGTTCAGATAAATATTTAGGTAAAGTTAAAGATGTTATTTCAACGCCGGGTAATGATATTCTCGAAATAGCTGACAAAGACAATAAGATCAAACTTTTGCCCTTTGTTCTTAAATTTTTTGATGAAATTAATACTGAGCAAAAAATTATTTTTGTGAAAAAAGATAGTGGAATTTGTGATGATGAGGATTGATATTATATCAGCAGTACCAGAATTGTTATCAAGTCCATTGAATTCAAGTATTCTAAAAAGAGCTCAGAATAAAAAGAAGATTGAAATTTATGTGCATAATCTGCGGGATTATGCTTTCAACAAACACAAACAGATTGATGATAAACCCTTTGGCGGCGGGCCAGGGATGATTCTTAAACCTGAGCCGTTCTTTGAATGTATCGAAAAACTGCAAAGCGAAAGAAAGTATGATCATATTATCTTTACCACACCAAAAGGAAAAATATTTGATCAGAAATATGCTAATAAACTTTCGCTGGCAAAAAACATAATAATAATTGCTGGTCATTATAAAGAAATTGATGATCGTGTAAGACAGCATTTTGCAACTGATGAAATATCAATTGGTAAATTTGTACTTACAGGCGGCGAGCTTCCCGCATTGATTATTGTTGATGCAGTTGTTCGTCTGATACCCGGAGTTTTGAATGACAGTGAAGCAGCTTTAGATGACTCTTTTCAGGATGGTGAAATTGTTGAAGCGCCTTACTATACAAGACCAGCTGAATACAGAGGAATGAGAGTTCCGGAAGTTCTTCTTTCAGGAAATGAAAAAGAAATTAAAAAATGGAAAGAGGAACAATCAAAAATTTTAACTGAAAAATGGAAGAATTATAATAATTAGCGGAGTACGAAATGATAGACTTGAACAATGTAATATCGGATCAAATAAGAACTGATATACCAAAATTTAACACGGGTGACAGAATCCGTGTTCATGTAAGAGTAATCGAAGGTGAAAAGGAAAGAATTCAGCCCTTCGAAGGTGATGTAATTAGCATCAGAGGTTCGGGATTAAATAAAACTTTCACAGTCAGAAAAATTTCAAGTGGTGTTGGCGTTGAAAGAATTTTCCCGTTCAACTCTCCCAAAATTGCCAAAATTGAACTCATTAAAGAGGGAAGTGTAAGAAGAGCTAAACTTTTCTATCTGAGAAAACTTTCAGGTAAAGCAGCCAAGATTAAGAGCAAAAAGCCTTAACAAGCAAGCCGCTTAATCAAGCGGCTTTTAGTTTTTTAGTTATGAAATTCTATCTGCCACAAAATATCTTTACCAGAATTCTGAAGTCTGAATTATCAGAAGATAATGATCTTACTTATCAGTATCTTCCCTCTGCTTTGATTTCAAAAAAACTGATGACAGAAGAAGATTCAATCGGTTTGATTCCAAGTATGGATTTGATTACTCATAAAGATTTTTTTGTATCCGCAGAAATAGGAATTTCGTTTAATGCTCTTCTTTCAAATTCTTATTTACATTTTAAGGAAAACCAGACTACCATAGATAAACTTTATCTTAAAGGAGATATTTCTTCCAACGAAGCATTGTTGAGTAAAATACTTCTTAAAGAAATGTATGACATTGATATTACTCCGAGATTAGTTACACCCGAGTTTATGATTCAGGATGAAAATATTTTAATTGCTGGCGATGAAAACTATGAGAAAGAATTGTTTTTAAATGGATTAAGTTTTGCGGAAGAAATCATTGAATTAATTAACGCTCCTTATGTTAATTTCTTACTTGCCTCAAAGAATGAAAGTAAATTGAAATCATTTGTTATTAAGCATCGAGAAGATTTTATTTCCGGGCATTCAGATTCTTTCGAACATTTGCTAGGCGGTTATCCTTCCCATTCAGTTGATTTTATTTCTGTTAATATGCAGCATGTAATTTTTGATCTGGAGGATCAGGATCTTGAGGGAATAAAATCATTAGTACAGCTGCCTTATTATCACGGTATTACAAACGATTTGTTTGAAATTAAATTCGTCTGACACCCGCTTATTTATTTAAACACATTTTATTCGGAATTAATTTTATTCTATTCAATTACCTTGGTAAATATTTATTTCATTTAATAAGACGAAAGCGACCTAAAATTCGTTCAAGAAGTTTTTAAAATGATTTAATATCTTAACAGATTCCTTGCTGCGCTCGGAATGACACATAAAATCTTAAATTGACCTTAGCTAGTAGATTTTAAGACTGTGATTGTAAGTTTTCAAATAAATTTATTGATTGGAAAATTCAATTAATAAAGAAAAGCAGTCAGAAGATTTTCATTCTGACTGCTATAAGAAATTAAATTTCTACATGACTTACGCTTATAACATTCGGGTTTTCACTTATTTGTTTCAGCATTTCTGCAGTTGCGGGAAGTTTTAATTTCATTGTGCAGCAGGCTGCAATTCCTCCTTCAAAAATTATGTTTTCAATTTCTTCAATGTTAATGTTTCCCTGTCTTATAACATCAAGAACACTAGCCAGCACGCCCGGCTTATCGTAATGTTTAACAACCAATTGATATTTTGCATCCGTAACTTTAGCTCTGTTTACCCAGTGATCAATCACTCCGCTGTGAACATAATGTTTAATTATTCTTACTGTCTCTTCAGCCACTGCATCCTGTGCCTGCTCTGTTGATGCACCGATATGATGAGTTACATAAATGTTAGGATTATTCTGTAATGGAGATTTAACCTCGCCCGATTTTCCTTCCGGTTCGCCTTTGAATACATCAAGTGCGACACGGAGATTTTTCTCTTTTATCGCCTCGAGTAAATCTTCTTCAACAATAATATCGTGTCTGGAGGTGTTAATGAGATAAGCACCATCTTTCATATAACTGAACATTTGTTTGTTGAATAATCCTTTGGTTTGAGGTGTAGCCGGAAGATGAATTGTCACGATATCACAAAGCGGTAAAAGCTGATCCATTTCAGAAAAATCTTTTATTTGAACTCCTTCAATTCTGGAGATGTCTTTGCCGTAAACATTCATCTCAAATGCAAGTGCTCTCTTGGCAACTTCTTTACCGATGTTCCCGACACCAATAATTCCCAGTGTTTTTCCTTTTAGACCTTTACCTTTGGAGTACTTATCTTTATTCCAGACTCCGTTTCGGAAATCAGCAACATTATCAGGAATAAATCTGTCGAGTGCAATCATTAATCCTATTGTTAATTCGGCAACTGCAACGGCGTTCATTCCCGGACAGTTTGCAACATAAACACCTTTTTTATTTGCAGCAGAAATAGCAATGTTGTTAACGCCCGAACCAGCACGAATTATAAGATTTAATTTCTTACTGTTGTTTATAGTTTCTTCGTTCACCACGGTTGAACGGACAACTAGTATGTCAACATCTTCTGCAGCTTTTGGAAGATCTTTTTCTCCAAGTTTGGGTTCATAAATGACTTCAAGATCCAGTTCTTTTAATTCCTGAATATACTTTTCAGGAAATTTATCTGCGATTAATACTTTCAGTTTCATAGATACCTCTTTCGATTTTACTTTTTGATTGAATAATTATTTCAACATAGGAATTTTAATATTCCATCTTTTTGCATTTTCAATTGCCTGCTGATAACCTGCATCAGCATGTCTGATGATTCCCATTCCCGGATCATAAGTAAGAACTCTTTCAAGTCTTTCTTCAGCTTCTTTTGTTCCATCTGCAACTACTACCATTCCGGCGTGAATTGATTTACCAATACCAACTCCGCCGCCGTGATGCACTGAAACCCAGCTTGCACCACCTATTGCATTTAATAAAGCATTTAATATTGGCCAGTCTGCAATTGCATCGCTGCCATCAATCATTCCTTCAGTTTCCCGGTTTGGTGAAGCTACTGACCCGCAATCGAGATGATCTCTTCCAATGACTATTGGTGCTTTAACTTTACCATCGGCTACAAGCTTGTTAAATATTTTTCCCATCTTCGCTCTTTCACCATAACCAAGCCAGCAAATTCTTGCAGGTAAACCTTGAAAGTGAACTTTCTTCTGTGCCATTTCAATCCAGTTTATCAGCAGTTTATTATCAGGAAAAGTTTCTTTGACTGCTTCATCAGTTACATAAATATCATTCGGATCGCCGCTTAGCGCAGCCCAACGGAATGGTCCTTTGCCATCGCAGAAAAGCGGGCGGATAAATTCCGGTACAAATCCCGGAATATCGAAAGCATTTGATACTCCATTTTCTTTTGCTTCTCCGCGGATATTGTTTCCGTAATCAAAAACTATTGAACCTCTTTTCTGAAATTCAAGCATTGCCTGAACATGTTTAACAATTGTCTGCTGAGCAAGTCTGATATATTTCTGAGGATCTGATTTTCTTAATTCAAGTGCCTCTTCGAAACTCATTCCCATCGGAACATAACCGTTTAATGTATCATGTGCAGAAGTTTGATCGGTTACAACATCGGGAATAATTCCGCGCTTCAGAATTTCCGGATGAATTTCACCTGCATTGCCGATTAAACCTACAGAAATTGCTTCGCCTTTTTCTTTTGCATTTAAAACTATTCCTAAAGCCTCATCAAGATTATCAGTAAGGACATCGAGATAACCGGTGTCAATTCTTTTTTGTGCACGGGAACGGTCAACTTCAACACCAAGGAAAGCAGCTCCGTTAAAAGTTGCAGCGAGCGGCTGAGCACCGCCCATGCCGCCAAGTCCGGCTGTTAAAACAAATTTTCCTTTTAATGATGAGCCAAAATATTTTCTGGCGCATTCAGCAAAAGTTTCGTAAGTTCCCTGAAGAATTCCCTGCGTTCCGATGTAAATCCAGCTACCTGCAGTCATCTGACCATACATAGTTAAGCCCATTGCTTCAAGTCTTCGGAATTCGTCCCATGTTGCCCAATCAGGTACAAGCATTGAATTGGAAATGATTACCCGTGGAGCATTAAGATGAGTTTTAAAGATTCCAACCGGCTTGCCTGATTGCACAAGAAGTGTTTCATCATTTTCAAGATTCTTAAGTGATTCAACTATTGCTTCGAAGCATTCCCAGTTTCTTGCTGCTTTTCCTCTGCCTCCGTAAACAATCAACTCTTCGGGCTTCTCTGCAACATCAGGATCAAGGTTGTTCATCAGCATCCTCATTGCTGCTTCCTGAATCCATCCTTTGCAGGAAATACTTATACCAGTTGGTGCTTTTATAATTTTTTCTGCTGTAATCATTTTTAATCTCTGAAATGTTTGTCTAATAAGTTATTGTATTGGTTGTATAAGGATTTATATAACCACTTCTTAAAAAACCAACCTTTATTCATTTGTTTTCTTATGAAGTCAATATTTTGTTTTAGCTGATGTGTTAATCTGATCTTTTCATCTTTTGTAAGTTTTATTGTTTCGTCGCTGCTGTTGAGTTTATTTATTATTGAATTAAATGCTTTTTCTTCTGCAAAAAATTTTGAATCGCCGGAAACCTGTTTAAGTACCTGTCCGCAAAAAGTTTTAAGAAGTTTTCTCTCGTTTTTATCAAATTCAAAATTGTAATTACTGAATAACTTTTTCATTTTCTCCTTTAATATTGTTGAAAGATAAAATTTGTTCGCGCATTTTCTGATAGCCGGGTTTAATAACATTATAGATGTAATGAAGTCTTTCTTTGTATGGAATGAATGCCGATTTCATAGAGTTGATTGTAATCTTTTCAAAATCATCAAAGTTAAGATTGAAATATTTAACCGCTGTCATAAACTCTTTTGTCATAGTAGTATCACTCATCAATCTGTCATCAGTATTTAATGTAACACGGAATTTTTCTCTGTAAAAAATTCCAAACGGATGATTTTCTATTTTATCAACTGCACCGGTATGTAGATTACTTAAAAGACAAATTTCTAATGGTATTCTTTTATCAAGAACATACTGAGCCAAATCACCGAAGGCAACTACATTTCCCTCGCTATCAAGAACTATATCTTCAATAAGTCTTGTTGCGTGACCAATCCTGTGAGCACCGCACCATTGAATTGCCTGCCATATTGATTCTTTGCCAAAGGCTTCACCGGCGTGAATTGTAATATTAAAATTTGCTCTTTGAATAAACTGAAATGCATCGACATGTTTTTTAGGAGGATATCCGCCTTCTTCACCGGCAAGATCAAATCCAACAACACCTTGTCTTCTGAAATTAACTGCAAGCTCTGCAATCTCAAGTGAATTTTTCATGTTTCTCATTCCGCACAATATAAGTCCGTATCCAACTCCAAAATCTTCTTTACCTTTTTCCAATCCTTCCAGAACAGCTTTAACAGTATCTTCAAGATAAAGTCCTTTTTCAGTATGTAGAGAAGGTGCATATCTGGTTTCAACATACACAACACCATCATTCTTCATATCTTCCATCATTTCGTATGCTACTCGTGTTAAAGATTCTTTGGTTTGCATAACTGCGGTTGTATGTTCAAATCCCTGAAGATACTCAACAAGATTTCCTTTATTTGCACCACGATGAAACCACTCAGCTAATTCTACAGGATCTTTGGTAGGCAGCTTTTTATATTTTATTTCATCAGCAAGCTCAATAATTGTTTGTGGTCTTAAACCACCATCAAGATGATCGTGCAGCAGAACTTTTGGAATAGTTTTTAAGATGTGTTCCGTGGTCATAAATTCCTCTTTTTTCTTATCAAAAAATATCCTTTTGGGCTGGTAAAATCAATTTAAATGCGTGAGATTGCAGTAGGTTTTATTCCAAATCAAACTGTTAAAAAATAGTTATAATATTTTTGGTAATAATGTTATTTTTGAGATGTCTATTAAACTGAAATTGATTATAAACAACAAAATATCATTATCATTTGGAGTAAAAATGAAAAAATCAAATTTAATTTATGCTGCTTTTATTGTATTTGGAATTCTTTTGATGGGATATCAGTGCTCATCAACTGAAATTACCAGTGCAAAGCTGTATATTCAGCAGAAGAACTATGATAAAGCTTTGGAAGTTTTGCAGAAAGAAGTTCAGAAAAATCCTAACAGCGACCAGGGATATTATTTAATGGGAGTTGTTTATGCAGAGAAAGGTGATTATAAGAATATGGTTCAAAGTTTTGATAAATCACTCTCACTCTCTAAAACTTATGAAAAAGAAATTAAAGATTATAAGAAATCAACCTGGGTAACTGTTTTCAACCGAGGTGTAGCTTTCTTTCAACGCGCTGCTAAAATTCAGGATGAAGATAGCATGATGGTTTATTTTGATAAAGCTGTTGCTGATTTTAAAGCTGCTGCCGAAATTGAACCAGATAGTGCAGATTCTTACAAGAATCTTGCATTTGCTTATATGAGTAAAGGTGATAATGAATCAGCTATCGCTCCTTTGGAAAAAATTATTGCATTAGAAAAAGCCAAAGATGGTTATAAATATCTCGGGGAGATTTATTATGTGATGGGTTCAAATCTGAAGAATCAGGGAAAAGATGAAGAGGCAAAATCATATTTCAACAAGGCAATTGATGTTTTATCTGAAGGTAGAAAACTTTATCCTGATGATACTGATATGCTTCTGTTTCTTTCAAATGCTTACATCGGTGCTGACAGAATTGCAGAAGCTACAAGTCAGTTTGAAGCAGGTGTAAAAGCTGAACCAAACAACAAGTACTACAGATATAACTATGGTGTGCTTTTACTTGGTGCAGAAAAATTTGCTGAAGCAGAGGAGCAATTCAAAAAAGCTTTAGAGATTGATCCAAACTATAATAATGCTATTTACAATCTTGGAGTAACTTATCTTAAGTGGGGCTTAGCAATTCAGAAGAAAGCAGAAGCAGAAAACAAAATAGATGAGTCTTACAAAGAAAAATATCGTGCTGCTCTACCTTATCTGGAAAAAGCAGTTGAAATGCCTGATGCAGATGCAAATACCTGGGAATTATTAGGTCGTGTTTATTCAGTTCTTGGTATGACCGAAGAAGCTACAAAAGCATTTGACAAAGCAGATCAATTAAGAAAGTAAATATGGACAGCAAACAACAACCTCCACAGGGACAACAGATAAACATCGAGCTTGGTGAAAAAGAAGCTGAAGGAATTTATTCTAACTTAGCTATTATTTCTCATTCACCTGCAGAATTTGTAATTGATTTTACCAGAATTGTCCCCGGTGTACCAAAAGCCAAAGTGCACGCAAGAATTATAACAACACCTCAGCATGCAAAAATGCTGATGAAAGCTCTTGAAGATAATATTAAAAAATATGAAGCAAGATTCGGTGAAATAAGAATAGAGCCGCCGCAGAACCAACACTTTGGTTTTGTTCCTATAAAAGATGATAAAATAAATTGATTTTTGATTTAATTAAATATTACTTTGGAGCGAACTCCCGTTCGCTCCGATAGAATGAATCAGTATAGATTCTGATTTTAATTTTTTTCTTATACCTTATTCCTATAAGCCGTAGCTCAAGTCTCCAGACTTGAGCTGCAGAGCATAAAGTTTTAAACATAAGCAGAATAAACAACTCCTCTCCAAAGGATACTGTGCTAGAGTTTTTGTTATTATTATTATTTATACCCTTCTACCTTATTACCTCATTCCTCTCTTCTTATCTGTCTAAGTCATCTCGAACATTGATTCATCCGAGTGAAAAATCCTCTTGCCTCATAAATCACGAAGTGATGAAATTATTGTAACTAAATCCTAAAGCAAAAGAATAAAATCCTGGAAGGATGACATTATTAAAACACTTAGTAAAACCAATGTGACTAAAGTCCTGACAGAGATTTGAATTTTCATTAAAAATCCCTGCCTTAAAAGACAAGGCAATATATGGATAAATTGTCCGATCTTTTTTTGCTAAAGATTTCTGGTATTAAGATGATGTTTATTCAGATGAAGGTAGAAGTGTAATTTGAATATTACTTAACTGTCTGAAAATGATTAAATAAAGAAAAGCAGTTTGGTATTGTCTGATTTATTGAATAACTAATTTCTTCTTTTTCATAACTTTCTTAATTAATCCTTTTTGTTGAGAAATCTTTCTCTAACTTCAACCAACCTCATAGATATTAAAACTATTAAGATTATTTTTGTCCTAAAAAAATATGGAAAGAACTGTTACAATTTTCGGGAGTGCAAAACCAAAACCGGGTGACCCGCAGTATGAGTTTGCTTATCAGCTTGGTTCACGGCTGGCAGAAGAAGGATTTAATATTTGTACAGGCGGTTATGCCGGAATAATGGAAGCTGCCTCCAAAGGCGCTTATGATAAAGGTGGATTGGTTTATGCCGTTACTGTTGATAACTGGAATTCAAATCCAAATCCATACATCACAATTGAAGTAAGAGGTAAAACTCTTTTTGAGAGAATAGAAAAACTTATTGAAATGGGCGATGCCTATGTTGTGCTTCAGGGTGGAACGGGAACTTTTCTTGAGCTTGCTGCTATCTGGGAATATGCCAACAAAAAACTTCAGCCGCCAAAACCAATTGTGTGTCATTCAGATTTGTGGAAGGCAATTGTCGATTTGATGGATAAACAAATGCAATATGAGGGAAGAGAAACCGGAATTGTTAAGCCCTGTGAAAGTGTTGAGGAGATAGTCAGCTATCTTAAAAGTAAGTTGATCAGATCTTAAAATTTGTTTCTTTCACTTAGAAAAGATTCAATTACTGCTAAAACATTCTCAACTTTTAACTCTTTAATGCATTTAAACTTTACATCATCTCTTTTACAGCTGAGCGGCTTCGGCGAGTAAAAGAAGCAGGGAGAACAATCAAGATTAAGAGAAGCAATTTTATACTTGGTTTTCCACGGATGAATGTAGTTTACATTTGTGGGTCCGATAACCGCAACAACCGGAAGCGATAAAGCTGAAGCAATATGCATTAAGGCAGAATCATTTGTCACAAATAAATTACATCTTTTCATAATTGCAGATGATTTACTCAAACTATCGGTTTCGATAATAATTGCTTTATCTGATTTAATTCTTTCAGCTACTTGTTCTTTTAACTCACTTTCTTCAGGTCCGCCGAAAATTAAAATCTTTGCAGAGTATTTTTTTATAAGTTCGTCTGAAAGCTGCGCGAATTTTTCCGGCTCCCATCTTCGCTTGATGTGATTTTTTAATGTTGCACATCCGGGATGTATTCCGATCACAAAATCATCTTCAGAAATTTTCTTTTCTTTCAGATAATTATCCGCGAATTGCAAATCTACTTCCTTGAGAAATAATTGCAATGGTGGTTCTTCGTCAGTTTTTTTGTTAAGAAGCTTTTCTACCATCTTAATATTAGTCTGAACATTGTGCAAAGTATCATCTTCTCTGACCGTGATGTTATTAAGCCAGCCAAAGTTCTCTCCGTTCATTCTCAGGTATTCAACTGCAACTCGTTTTTTTGCCCCAATCAGAAAAGAAATTATGTTGTATTCTTTCCGGTTTGATGGATAAACATTTATTGTTACATCATACTTATTCCTTATACTGAGAACAAATTTCAGAGAATTGAAAATTCCTTCTTTTAAAAAATTAAAATGAATAAGTTTATTTACATTGGGATTGTTGAGGAATATATCTTTTGCACCACCGAACATCACCAGAACATCAACATCTGCTGATGATAATTCCTGCTTCAGAATTTTCAAAGCAGGAGTAAACATCAGTGCGTCGCCAATTCCGGATAAAGCTATTACTAAAATTTTCATAGTGATCTTTAAAATAAAAATGGCTGCAAATGAATGATATTAACTCAATCTGCAGCCATCAAAAATTTTTAATTTACTTTTGATGTGTCTTTATTCTGCAGCAACATTCTGTATCTTTCAACATTTGCCTTTACATTAGGGTCATTTGGATAAAGAGCTTCGATTCGTTTCCAGAGTTCATACAATTTATCATTTCTTTGCTGAGTCTCATAAATCTCCATCAGAATACGGTATGGATTATAAAATGATTGTGCATCGCTGGGATTCTCTTCTAATTTTTGCAAAGCCATAACTTCAATCTCCTGTGCAAGTTTGTTGTACTGTTCCATTGCACCGGCTCTTGCATAAAGATTACCTAACTCGAACATCAATCCCATTTCAAGCGGAATTAATTTGTTGGGCATTTTAGCTTCCATATCATCGAGAGTTTTTACTGCAAGGTCATTCTGACCTTTGCTCAGATAATAAAGAGTTAATCTGATAAAAGCATTACGATAATTCTGAATCATTCGTTTATGATTATCATCAAGGAAGATGGTTGGATCATTTAATCCTCTGAATTTAAATCCGGGCTGATAATCTTTACTGTAACCTGGATTTTCTTTTAACTGAGCTGCGAGAATATCAGGCTCAACGAATTCCACAGCTGCAGAACGCTTTTCCGGAACTAGTCTGAATGCCATTCCTTCCATTCTTAAATAATCGTGTAAACCAATTTTGCTGTCATCTGAACAGGTAACTGCAAAATAGATTGGTCTTTCCCAGTTGTTTGCTTCAACAATTTCTCTTACCATTATATCCTGTACACGAATTCCAGTAACATTGCCAAAATTTAAAGTTGGCTGCATTGTCCAGGTAATCTTTCCTTCTTTCAATACAGTTGAATCTTTAATTCCATATTTCTGAACTATATCATTTGATCCTGCTTGTTCAGATGATGATCTTGGAACAGGAATAGATAATTGAGTAGCATTCCACTGCATTGGTCTCATTTGATTTATCTGATCATCTGAAAATCTTATTCGCACCGTACCAACTCCGTAAGGATCATTGTTTTTCATTTGACGAATGTACCAATCAGTATTAAGCAGACTAAGATTTACAATTTTAACATCACGACGAACACCTTCAACATCCTGCAAATACCAAAGCGGGAAGGTATCATTATCTCCGTTTGTAAATAGCACAGAGTTTGGCGCACACGATTGAAGTAAGTTGTAAGAATAATCCCAGGGAACCCAGTTTCTTGAGCGATCATGTGTGAAATAATTTGCACTGAACATTTTTACAGGAATAAGCACTATTCCCAAAACCATTATTCCAACAACTGCTGCCTGACGGTAGGAAGTTCTTTTTATCTTTTCATTCACTAATTCTATTAAACCATACATCCCAACAGAAATCCAAATGGCAAACACGAAGAAGGCACCAACATAGAAATAATCTCTTTCCCTTGGTTGTGGCTGTTGTTGATTCTGATAAAATGCAGTAAGATAACCCATCAGAATAAACATAATCATAAAAGCAGAAGCCATCTTCCAGTCTTTTCTGAAATGAAAGTAAATGCCAAGCAGACCGATCAGGAAAGGAATTCCAAATAATGAATCTTTGACATCACCACCAAACTTAATTCCTAACAATTTACCAAAAGCATTTCCGATAGCATTAAATGGAGCTATGTTTGCTCCCATATCCTGAACCCAACCTTCTCTTCCGGCAAAATTCCAGAGCCAGTATCTTGTCATCATATGATTCATCTGATATGAATAAAAGAAATCCAGATCAGATGAGTAGTTTGTATAAATACCCTGTTGATGCGGTTCAGCACTGAATCTTCTTTTGAAAGTAGGGAAGTCACCATATTGTTCACGATTTAAGTACTTTTCAAGTTTTGGAAATGTGTTTGGTTCATTTTCATTCATAGGTGGATTCTGATTTGAACGAATAATAACCATTGCAAAGGTTGTGAATCCAAGCAAAATGAAAATCACCGACATAAATACAAGATGTAATGTAGGTTTATTATTTTTTACAGAATAATGAACAAAGTATCCGAGTACACCAAAAGTTATAAGAACAACTAAAATCTCGATTGTTATATTTTCACCGCCAATGGCAGTTAATAGCGCAGGAAAATATTTAACAACACCGGGATAAGTAGCTGCTAAAGCTATTCCACCAATAATCAAAGGCATATAAAAAGAATTTCTTGTAAATACTTTTTTATAATAAATGCCCATTATCAATGCACTGATGCCAACGATAAAAATTTTAAACTTGGAATCGAATGCCTGATACTGCTCAGGTGAAGGTGGAGTAGTTGATTTTTCACCAGACCACCAGAATACAGCAAGCAGGAGAACTATAGCTGAATGTAGCAGGAATATGTATGAAGTTTTCTTCAGACTTTCTTCGTCATTAACATATTTTCTGAACATAATAATCATTACAACCGGAACTATTGCCAGCACACTCATAAGATGAACACCGGTTGATAATCCTACAAGGTAAGCGATCATTATTATATATTTCTCAGCGTCAGGATTATCTGCCCGTTCATTCCAACGCATAATCAGATATGTTACTGCTGCAAAAAGAAAAGTGCTGAAAGCATAAACTTCAGCTTCAACACCATTGAACCAGAATGTATCGCTGAATGAGAAAGCTAAAGCACCTATTGCTGCAGAAATGTAAAGTGTTAATCCTTCAAAAAGAGTTTCAGGTTCTTTTTGCTTGTAGTTTTTAATCAGTTTTATGGCAATTAAGTAAAGTAACAAGACAGAAAGAGCACTTGAGATAACAGATACAAAGTTCACTCTTAAGCCAATATTTTCAACGAAAGGAATTTTTGAAAAAATATTTCCGACAATCAGAAAGAATGGTGTTCCCGGCGGATGTGGTACCTGAAGATAATAAGATGCAGCAATGAATTCCCCGCAATCCCAGAAAGAAACTGATGGCTGAACTGTTGCTGCAAATTGCCAGAATGAAATTATAAAAACTAAAGCTGCAAAAATTCTGTTCAGTGTTTTTAAGTTCATTTATAACCTCTGATGTGAAATACCGTTAAAAATTATTCTTCTTTTTTTCTGAATAAATCTTCAAGTTTGGATTTATCCGGGGCAGTGTAATATTTATCGTAAAGTTCTTTTAATCTTCGCATTGAAACAGAATCAAAATCTTCATCATCTTTATGACGCTTCACAAACATTTTATACTCATCTAATTCTTTTGGTGTGAATTTTTTCTCACACTTTTTCAGATAATCAAGATATTTCTGCTGATCTCTTCTGGACATTTTAATATCTCCATCCAAAGTTCAATTTTATCAGAACTAAAATAAATAAAGCTTGAGTACTAAAAAATAAAAAAGAAGCAATACTGTATTGAATTTCCAATAAGTTTTCTCCCACAAATTTCAGGTTTGATTAAAATTAAAAGAAAGTTGCTATAGTTTTTCAGTTGATTTCAATTAAAAGTGAAGCAGACATATTTGATCTTTTTGCCGTCATTGATGTGCTGAAGTTCATATTTTGTCTGGATAGTCAACTCATCTTTGTATAAATCTGAATTGTAAAGATCATCAGTTGCATCGAGCAGTTTCAAATTCTCTTCCTCGATTACTTTAAGTGCATAGTTATACAAAATCTCATCATCAGTTTTAAGATGAATTTTCGCCTGCGGCAGACAGATCTTTCGATAGACATCAATAAATCTTTTATGAACTAACCTTTGCTTTATGCTTCTTCTGAGTGGAAAAGGGTTAGGAAAAGGTATCCAGATTTCTTCAACCACAGGATTTTTGAAAACCAGAAATAATCTGTCTATGTAAGTGATTATGAAAGCTGCATTGGTAATTGATTGACTTAAAGCTTTCTTTGCTCCGGTCCAGATTCGGCTTCCCTTAACATCAACTCCGATAAAATTTTTATCGGGATATTTCTGTGCAAGTGCAAGCGTATACTCACCGTTTCCACAACCAAGTTCGAGAACAACAGGATGATTGTTGTTAAAATATTTCTGAAGTGATTCTGAAATAATTTCTAACTTACCGTGAAAAACATTTGGAAAAGTTCTTACTTCTTTTTGCTTTCTTCCTTTTCGACGCATAAACTAATCTGTAATTAACAAAATTTCAGAGCCCAAAATTAAAGCAAATGAAGTAAATCCGATTGAATAATTCCCAACTGACTTTGGTAAAATTATAATCTCGTTAACATCTTGAATTCAATTCCCTGAAACTCCGGTTCGAAGCGGCAGACTCCGCCAATGCAAATATTTCCTGCCTGTCTTGAACCGACAAGTAAACTTAAATCAGTATGCGACGAAATCTTGTAACCGAATTGTACAAAGCTCCAGACTTTTCGTATAGTTTTTCCTTCTTCAGGTTCTTTGGTCTGGATTTCACTTACCCAGGCAATATTAAATAAAGGTGAGCGGAGATATTCAATAGATATTACATCAGAAAAATATTTTTCGTTGGTAATACGGTTTGTTGTATGCTGATGTTCCAGAATAAACTTCAAAGTATTAACATCTCCAAAATAATATTTGCCTTCAAAAATTGGAGTTAAATTTTTTGTGTTGGATGAAAGTTCCTCGTTATAACCAAGTGAAATTGTTGTATTAAATTCATCACTCCACGAACGATATGCCTGAACAAAAAATTCTTTGAACTGAGTAACTTCAGAAAGATTAAAACCATTTACTCTCTGAAAATATGAACTTGATGGAAGCGTTCGGGTTAAGCCATAACTTGTCTGAAAATTCGTATTCTCATCAAGTGTATAATTAATTTCAATCTGATAGCCTTGTTCATTAGACTGATCAAGAGGCGATGGATGTCGGTTTAACAGTAGATAAGTATATTCTTTTCTTAATGATGGCGGAGTATTGTAAAAAATTGTACCGTCGGATGAAGTAAAAGCAAAGTTATCATATAGCTTGTATTCGCCAGTTATCGCAAAAGGACCATAATAAAAATTTGTGTTTCCGTAAAATCCTTTTCCGATTATCGATTCAGTATCATTAAAAACATTCTTCTGAATGTCTGAATTTTGTTTTATTCCAAACTCGAAGTAAAAATCAAAATTCCAGATTTCTGGCTCCAAACGAAATGATGATAAACTTGTTTTTGCAAGAGATTCATCCTCGGGCAGATTAGCTGCGTGAGTAAAACCTAATTTAAAAAAATTCAAACCACGATATGATAAATCAAATGCGTGAAGAATATCTTTCCTTATATTCTGGGAATTTGCTGCTGAACCTGATAAAGCTGTCAGATGAAAATCATAAATATGTCCTTCAGCTTTAACGCCGATAAGATTATTATCAATACGGATGTTCCTGTCTTCATAACTTTTCAGAATCATTCCTCTTCCGAATAAAGTATAGAAATTTCCCGCATTTAGTTTAATGCCTTTATCAAGATCGCCTATGTCAACAGAAATATATTTATATGCAATATCTGCATAACGAACTTTTCCACGGCTGATTGATGGATCAGGATCGTTTGGCTGGAATGCTTCAAATCTTAATCCTGCAGAAAATATACCTTTCAGATAATCAACATTAGTCCAGTTCTCAAAAATTTCTCTTTTGGTGTCAACATTAAATGAGTATTCCAAATGATTCTGGAAACCCAGTCCATCAGGCAATAAAAACCAGGAATCTTCAGATTGTGCAAAACTGATTGAAGTTAAGAAAAGCAGAATCGATGAATAAGTAAAAATATGTTTCAACATTTTTATCAACAATTTTTTGATGTGGAATTATTTTAATAGAGATAAAATTTTATCGCGTAATTTTTTTTCATCACCTTTCATATATCCCATATGTGATGAAATTATTTTTCCGTCCTTATCAATCAGAACAGAAAAAGGGATTTGCTGTGCGTAGTATTTCCTTGCGACATCAGAATTTTTATCAAGAAGAACTGTAAAGTTGAAACCTTTGGATTTTACAAGCGGCTTAACTTTAGCAATTGTTTTTTCATTATCGGTTGAAATTGCAAGAAGAGTAAAACCTTTGTCTTTCAACTCTTCATAAATTTTATTCAACTCACTCATCTCTTCCATACACGGCTTGCACCAGGTTGCCCAGAAACTTAGCAGCACAGGACCTTTGCCGGTTACCTGAGAAAGTTCAACATAGCCGCCGTCAAGACTTTCGAGTTTAAAGTTTGGTGCAGCTTTGCCTTGTGACAATTCTTCCTGAGCAAAAGAAAAAAATGAAAAAGAAAGAACTAATGTTAGGATTATTTTTTTCATCAGATTATTTCTCCAGAATCATGGCTTTTGTTTGAGTGAATGCACCCGCTGTCAGCCGATAAAAATAAACTCCGCTTGGAATATTAAACTGTCCGGCATCAAAAGTTATTTCATAATAGCCGGGGGTTTTTTCTTCATTGACTAATGAAGCTATTTCATTGCCTAAGATATCATACACTTTTAATGTCACAAGATTCCTCACTCCGTTCGGAATGACATAACTAATTTTTGTAGAAGGGTTAAAAGGGTTAGGATAATTCTGTTCAAGTAAAAAATTGTTTGCCGGATTAAAATCATTTTCAACATCAGTAACAATAGACTTCGTTACTGATTTCATTATGAAAGGCAAATTAGGAAGCTGATTGTACATTGTTACAAATTTATTGATATCTGGTTCGTTGATGCCGGCAATATATTCAACTACTTTTGGTTTAATTGATTGAAAACATACTTCAGCTGTGATTGTATAATTTGTATTTGCAGATGCAGGAATTCTGTAAGTAATAATATCACTTCCACTTCCTTCAATTCCATTCTCTCTGTTAAAATTTGGATCAACTGTTGCATTCCCAAAGATAGCAGTTGTATCATAACTCGGATGAGTTGAAACAAATCCGACTGGCGGAATTCTGTTATCCTTGATGTATTGTGAAGCCCTCAGTAATCTGTTTGTAACATTTCCATCCACATCAATCATAACTCCTTCATAGATTTGAACTTCATCAGTGTTTCTTATAATATCGTAATGTGGTTCATAATCAGCGTTAAGTCCAATGATTTCTCCTGATGAATTCCAGCTGCCGGATTCAAAGACAATATTATTTGATGCATCAGTAACTCTAAGATGTATCCACATTCTTCTGAAAGGAATTCCTGCAGGAAGTTTATGTCCGGCTTTGTTTGTTAGCTTTACAAAAATGTTTAATGAATCATTTTCGAAAGAGTTAGTTACTTCAAGTTCCAAAGCTTTTTCTGTCAGGTTAAACTCTGCTCTTGCAATTGTTGAATCAAAATTTTCAGGGGATGCTGAAATACCCAACGAATCAATATTATTTTTCAACATGTTCAGCATATAAACATTACCGCCGACAAATTCATGTTTCCAGTAAGGAGATCTTAATACCTGATGGGACGGAGGAATTGTTGCGATATCAATCGGATCATAAATTACAGGCATATGACAATCCTGGCATTGAATATTCTGTGCTGAGTAAACACTATTTTTCCATTCAAGATATGGTGTTTGTTCAGGAAATTGTCCTGCAATTTGTCCCTGATTATCCAGATACGGAGTAAATAAAGTATGACAGGTTGCACAAAGCTCTGATTTATTCAAATGTGTTGAGTAAACAGGTAAAAATTTTACAACCATATTCATCACAGTAGTTTCAGGATTTTCATAAGGACCATAAATTACGCTGTCGTTTTCTATCACATAATGTCCGGAATATGAACTCTGACTTCCAAAATTATTTTGTTTGATTTGATGACAAGCCGTACAACTTACTCCATCATTTGCAATCGGATCCTGCTTAAGTTGATTCATTGAATAATTAGTTTGTCCGTTGTATAATGCTTCTGTATAGCCCATCGGAGCATGACATCTTGTGCAGGTTGTTTCAATGGTTTGCTGCAGTTGAGGGTAATTGTGAACTTCTTCGGCAACCATTGCACGCCAGAATGGATCTTTACTTGCATTAGCCATCATCGTTGAACGCCAATAAGTTGGCGGAGAAATATCAACACCATTCTGTGACAGTACAGTGCCGTCGCCAGTATGACACATTGCACAATTTCCAGAACCTGAAAACATTACTGTTCGTCCGAAAGGAAGGGGTAAGCCTTGTGCAAATGATAGATTGTTAATCAGAATTGTTAAAGCTAAAGTGGTAAAAAACTTTTTCATTTCTCTCCTGCAAAAGATTCTGTTGAATTCTCTTTATTAAAATAGAAATTCTGGCAATCAAATTCACAACACTCAATAAAAAAACTGAAGGAAAATGAAATGTCCATGCAAAATGTCAGAAATTTCATGCAAAAATAAAATTGAGATGGTTTGAATTTTTAGAGATAACATCAACAATGAATGTGCTATTGAGATTGGCACAATTGTTACCTGATTAAAAGCGAAATTTTGAGAAAAATTTTTATCTACAAATAAAAGGAGATCGTAAAATGAAAGGAACAAATTTCGTAAAGAAGAATTTACTGCCAATTTTAATTCTGGCGTTAATTTCTTTTTTCGCCGGCTGTCAGGAAGAATCATCTCTCGAAACTTCCGAACCAAAAACTGATAAAGAAGCAATGATTCAAATTGCTGATGAAGATTCCCTTCTCGCATCTTTTGAACCAAACTATAATGAAGATGGTGTAATGGACATAATTGGTAAAGTTAATACACCAATTTATCCTGTAAGAGTTGGTCAGAAGATGAGATTGGTTAATCGTGTTCTTGATATTAATATTCAGGGAGATACCGCTTATGGAACATTGACAAAAACTTTTGAAGGTACTCTTTTTATTCTTGCCAAGTATGACTCAACTTCAACTGAACCTGATACATTAATTCAGAAAACTTTTACTTCCACAATTACCCGAAATCTTGTATTCATAAAAATTGCAAATACAGAATTTCCAAAACGCAATTGGGTTCTTGCCGCAGTCTCTTTGCCTGAAGGCGGAACTAATACACCTGAAAGTATAGACATTACCAAAATGACAGTGTTCTTACCTAACGGTGATACTTTGGTTATCAATTCACCAAATGATTATTATTTATACAGAAGATGGGGATTCTGGTGGAGATGGAGAAATTTTCCTGTTGTTCCGGGAAATTCTCAGCTGACTATCAGAGTTGAACTGACAAGTGCTTATGAACAGGATGATTTTGTTACATTGACATTCGGTGCTGATGCAAGAGGATTGCACAGGGCAAAGAAAAGATTTGTACTTGTAAGTTCCAGCTTTAACGGAACCGGATACGATAAAGTTTATGAACAAACTTTTCAGACTCATCAATACAGAGGATTTTTCCACGCAATTCTGAATGCAATGCCGGGACAAGTTGTGTTGGATGATTCTACTCCTGTTGAACAGGAAAGCTGGGGCGTTCCATACTTCGTCAGACCGTAACGAAGATTGCCCTCTCACACACCTCTCCTGCTTCTTCGGGAGAGGTGGTTTTATTTAAGAGGAGAATATGTATAAATAAATTAAATTTGAACAGGTAACTGAAATGAATTTTATAGTTAAAATAATATCAATATTTGCTCTGATACTTTTGGTTTTATCCTGCGATAAACCATCTCCGACAGAATTAATTGATGATTCCAATCAAAGTGAAAACTTTGAAGTAGAGATTATCAGTAAAGATACAGAAGATGAATTTTACAGTAACGGATTCGATACAAGCGGAGTTATTCAAACTGAGATCAATAGCATAATAAGTATAACCGGCGGTAAAGTCTCTTTTCAGGGACAAACGGAAAAATTTTCATTAGCTCAGACTATAATTTTTGATAAAAATGAACCTGTGTATAATTCTTCCGGTCGGTTAATTAGTTACAAAACAAGAACTCCGGGTTCAATAAGATTTAATAGTTTAATTTGCAGATTAGTTGATTACAGAATCCGCTATAGAGATGCTGGTCAGATAATAGACACTTTACTCGGTAAGAAATATGCATTATACAAAGGCAGAGGATATTTCCAGGATAATTTTGATTTTCCTTATAACTCAGTTGTGAGTTTTACTTTTAATCCTTTGGTTGGTCCAACTGTTAATTTTGACATTCCAACTCCCACAGAAGTTAACGGCTCAGTTAAACTGGAAGGGAGCAGAAGTGATAAAAATCTCAGAGCAATTTTACAGTGGAATGCAAGTAACAATTCCCGATTTTCAATTGTGGTTGGTGTTGGAAAGAGAAATTCCCGGGATGTTTTTCCGCTTTACAGAATCAGAACACAGGATGATGGCAGTTTAATAATTCCTCCAAAACTTTTGTTAAATATTTCCCGTGACAGATTTGATAAACTGGTGTTTACTTTTATCAGAAGTTTTGATAACAGAGACAATCTTGACAATCAGAATGTTTTTATTTCTTCGCAAAGTATTCATACAATTAATGTAGTTCTGCCTTGAAAATTTTATTTACGATAATAATAGTTTATTTGATAAGTGCTTTGACTATGGCACAACAGAGTTTCGACATAAATGGTTTATGGAACAGTGATTTGCTTATTCACTCAGAATTAAACACAGAACGAATTCCAATCAATTCATTAAATATTAAAGATTGGCTTTTCTCCGTGTCCTATGGTTCTGAATTTTCCGGTAGAACTAATTCATATCTCAATCAGATTTCTTTAATAAAATCAATTGGTAATCATTCCTTCAGTGTAATGTATTCGCCGGGTTTTCAAAAAGAATTTTTATTCAGCACCGGACAATCTATCATTCTCAGTGATACTAATTCGCAATCTTTGAGAGCGGATTATATTTATAAAGAACTATTTGGGTTTGGATATTCATATAATCTTAATCAAAATATTTCTGTAGGATTGAAACTTAAATTTTTTAACCAGACATTTACACAGGAAGTTATTAAACCGGTTTTTTCAGATACTAATTATCTGGTGATTGAAACAGAAAAAGATGAAATTGATTTATGGAAATCAGATCTGGGAATTTCATACAGATTTTCGGAAAACCTTCTCGTTAATTTATCTTCACTAAATCTTCTTACATCTGAGTCATCACCTCAGTACGATTACAACAAAAATTTTGTTCTGAAAAAAGATAGAAATTTTTCTGTGGGCATTTATTTCAAACCATTCCGAAGCTCAGCTTTAAATGTTTTTTATGAATCTGATAACTCTTTTGATATAAGTATAAATCAATTCATAAACCTGAATAATGATAAGTTTGGATTTTCAATAACAGCATATCACGACAAACTGCAGAATCCTTTTATCAACAGCATTTCTCCTTCATTAGTCTATTCATCTAAATATTTTGATGTGATTTTATCCGGAATAAAATATCTTGAAAAACGAAACAATGTGTCAACATTTCAGAAATTTTCTGATAACGGTATAAAAAACTTACTTCACAATCAATTTAGTTTTGACAGGGCTAATCTTACATTAAACTTTAAACTTAACACCAAACCGGAACAGCAAATAAAAATTCTTGATGCAGAAATCAAGCAGGATATTTTCCCTGCATTATCAGAGATATATCTTGATAAGCCCGTTGCAATTGCTAAGGTTGTTAACCTTACTGATAAGATTCTGTCAGTAAAGCCTGCAATCAGAATAAACGGAATAAATAAAGATATAATTCAGCTTGGTAGTTTTCAGATAGCAGCTTCTGATACTGCAGAAATCCCTGTTTACGCTTTTATTCCGGAGAATGTTCAAATTGATAAATCAACTCTTTCATATGCCGAGATTTATTTCTACACAAATGCTGATCAGCAGGATGATGTTATTCAAAAACCAATTCTAATTAATAGTATCAATTCCTGGGACGGCGAAGTTAAAAATCTTCGTTTCTTTATAAGAAAAGATTTATCGTTCGCACAATCATTTGCAAAACAGCTTCTGGCAAATTACAAATCGCAACTTGACACTCTTCCTAATGTTTTGTCAGATTACTACAAAACAAAAATGATTTTTAACAATGTTGTCAAAAATCTTACTTATGTTTCTGATCCGAGAATCAAGTGGGATTTTGTCCAATATCCATCCGAAACTTTGAAACTAAAAGGCGGTGACTGTGATGATCTTGCAGTTCTATTTTCTTCTTTGCTTGAAAGCATAGGTATTGAGACTGCTCTGGTAGATTATCGTGCAAGAAATGATGTTCGACATGTAAACTTACTTGTAAACACTAAACTGTCACCACAACAGGCAAATCTTATTACAGAGAATGATACAAAATATTTTATTCGTAAAAGCGAATTAGCAATTGATGAGGTTTGGATTGCTCTTGAAGTAACTTCTCTAACTGATTTTGACACAGCATGGAATTTAGGTTCTGAAATCTTTAATGATGAAGCGCTTAACAAAATGGGTTTACTAAATGGTAATGTTCAAATTATTGATGTTTATTAAAGGAGAACTGAAATGAAAAAGATTATAACAATAGTGCTTTTAATTTATTCTGTTGTATTTCCACAGAAATTCAAAATTGAAAAAACTTCAGGGACTGTTAAAGCGCTCACCGGTAATTCTGAAATTTGGAATAGTGTGAAGTCCGGAGATGAGCTGCCGGTAAATTCTATTTTAACAATTGAAAAGAATTCTTCAGTTAAAATTTCAGGGAATGAAATTTTATTAACATTAAATGAGAACTCAGCGGTTACATTATCAAGTTTGAAGAAGATGAATACCGAGGATTTACTTCTGGCACTTGCAATGGAAAATATTCTGAGCGCTCCAAGAAAAAACAAAAATAATAATTCGCAAAGCACCGCTGTTTACGGGAAGAATGAATTTGAAAAAAATCCGGTCGTTTCAAATGAGGAATTTGGTTTGAAGAGATTGAATGGCGCAAAACAATTGGCCGAAAACGGTTTGAAAGAATCAGCAGTAGTAACAGCAAAGGAAGTTTACCGAAAATATCCATCAACAAAATCTCTTGCTGATTACAGAATTTTCTTTGCTGATATTTTATTTGAAAAGAAATTATATGAAGAAGCACTTGATGATTACAACGAAATTCAGAAATTAAATCTTACCGAACCGCAGAAAGAAAAAATAAATCAGAGAATCGAAGAGATTAAGAAAAAGTTAGCGAAGTGATTAGAATAATTTTTTTGTAAAATAACAGTTCAAAATAAAACTCCTTTGAGTTCCTTTGTGACGCACTTGGTGAACTTTGTGGTAAAAAAGGAAATTAACCACAAAGGCGCACAAAGGATAACACAAAGTACCACGAAGGAGAAATCAGATATAACTAATTATGGCTTAAACAACTCACCGCTAATTCAAGAAAAACTATTTTCAAATTGTCATTTCTGCCAACTTGTTCCAACTCACAAATTCATTCCTTACTTCAATAAATGTCTTCTCACTAACAAGAAAACTTATTTGCTGAATACAAATTATTGTTTTGAAATCTTCATCTAAAAAAATCTTTTTCCGAAAATATTATGGCATTTGTTGTGAGAAAAACGGTTAACCGAATTAAAATAATCTGAGGACTAAATGCACAATAAAGTATTTGAAAACTATCAACCAAATGACAGAAGCAGTCTTATTCCGCTTCTTCAGGATATTCAAAGTATTTATGGCTACTTGCCGGAAAACGCATTAAGAGATATATCTGATTTTGTTGGTGTTCCTTTAAGCAGAGTATATGGAGTTGCTACTTTTTATAATCAGTTCAGACTAACTCCATTAGGAAAAAATATTATCCGCGTTTGCAGAGGAACTGCCTGTCATGTTAAA
>CALHAB010000013.1 GCA_937934185.1 uncultured Ignavibacterium sp.
GGAACTTCTTTGATTTGAAATATTCTGGAAGGAACATGTCTTGGTGTGGTTGCGTTTCTGATTTGTGATTTTATTTTGCTGATGAGTTCATCGTCAAGAATTCGGTCATCTTTTGTTACAACGAATAAAATTACTTCAACATCACCGTTTGTATTTTTCCCGACAACCAAACTATCTGCGATTTCTTCCATTGACTCAACTACTTTATAAATTTCAGCAGTACCGATTCTTACGCCGCCGGGATTTAGTGTTGAATCAGATCGGCCGTAAACAACAACTCCGCCATTCTTCGTAATTTTTATATAATCACCGTGTCTCCATACTCGCGGGAAATAATTAAAGTAAGCATTAAAATATTTTGAACCGTCTTCATCATTCCAGAAGTATATTGGTCTCGATGGAAAAGGTGCTGTGCAAACAAGCTCTCCTTTTTCTTCAATCAATGAATTACCTGAATCGTCCCACGCTTCTACTTTCATTCCTAATCCACGGCATTGAATTTCACCTGAATAAACAGGAAGAATCGGACATCCAAGCATAAAGCAGGAAATGATATCAGTTCCACCTGAAATAGAGGAGAGCAAAACATCATCTTTTACATTTTTGTAAACCCAATGGAAATTTGCATCAGTTAATGGTGATCCGGTTGATAATATTGTTTCAAGGGAATTCAAATCAAATTTTTCTTTTGGAATTAAACCTGATTTTTCAATCAGTGTAAGATACTTCGGACTTGTTCCGAAGATATTGATTTTTTCGTCCTCGATAATTTTCCAGAGTCTTTCATTTGGATAAGCCGGATTGCCATCAATCAAAACTATTGTAGATCCGATTTGAAGTGAACCAACCAACCAGTTCCACATCATCCAGCCGCAGGTTGTGAAATATGTAATTACATCTTCTCGCTTTAAATCAGTGTGTAATGCAAGTTCTTTGTAATGCTGTATTAAAGTTCCGCCTGCACCGTGAACGATGCATTTTGGTTTTCCTGTAGTACCTGATGAGTACATTATATAAACAGGATGATCAAAATCTGTTTGAATAAATTGAAAATCTTTTTCAGACTGAGTTAATAGTTGTGAGAAATGAATAAAGTTATCTTCCTCGATTTGTTTATTTGATGATGATTTTAAATCAAAATATTCATCAATCAGAATTATTTTTTGAATTGATGGAATTCTTTTTTTAACCTCAATAATCTTTTCCTGATTGTCAATATGCTTTCCGCCATAATAATAAGACTTTGTAGCAAATAAAATTTTTGGCTCGATTTGTCCGAAACGATCAACAACACCTTCAATTCCGAAATCTGGTGAAGTGCTGCTCCAGACAGCTCCGATTGATGTTGTTGCAAGCATTGCTATAACTGCTTCAGGAAGGTTTGAAACATAACCTGCTACTCTGTCTCCTTTACCAATTCCAAAACTTTTAAGTGCGGTTGCAACTTTACGAACAACCGAATTTAATTCTGAATATGATATTCTTACCGATGGATAATTTTCACGATAAGAAATTAAAGCTGATTTATCATCATTAAATCTTAAAAGATTTTCGGCAAAGTTTAACTTCGCACCAACAAACCACTTTGAGTCTTTTATTCCTTTATCAATTAAGACTGCATCATAATTTTTTGAATGAATAATTCCTGCATAGTCCCACATATACTCCCAGAATTTTTCAATATTGTTAATTGACCATTCATAAAGTTGATGGTAATCCGAAATGTTTATTTTTTCTTTTTCATTAAGATAAGAAATGAACCTGGTGATGTTAGCTTTTTCGATTCGATCTTTTGAAGGTGTCCAAAGTAATTCATTCACTTCTTCAATTCTCCGGCTTAACTAAACTGATTTGAATATAAAGCAGTCTTCCAGGCAAAATCTGAATCGTTTTTTTCCAAAGCAAGTTTTGCAGTCAGTTCAAGGAAATATTTTTTCTGATGTTGAGATAAATTCAAATCAAGAGCACATCGAAGCATGTATCTGAAATTTCCCAATCTCTGATAACGATAAAACGCTTCTTCAGAAATTTCATAATCTGAAAAAGTTTCCGATTTAATCTGATTGATAAAATCATTTACTTCTTTATCATCAGGAATTTTTTCAACATTTGCAAACTTGCCTAAGTTGTTGGCAGAATAAACAAATGATTGTTTAATAAATTCAGGAAGCTGGTCATAACCTATCCCCTTTTTCTTAATCGGTTTCTCAACCTCAAAAATTGCATCACCGCTTGCTCTGCAATAAAAGTCTGCTGACATTCTTGCAACCAGATCAATTTTATCGGGATGAATGACTCCATTTACAAATAAATCCTCGGCAATATGAAATTTGACAACTTCACAAATTGCAATGTTTGCAGAAGCACCGCCTTCTCCAAAGCTTCTCATCTCAAGTAATTTACATTCCATCTGAAAAGGTGATTCCTTAACTCTTTTTGGTTTTACGATATCAGAATCAATTGGAGTTAAACCCGATTTAATAAACTCATCAACGCCATATTCATATTCAGTTGAAGCTAAGCTGACTTGTTCAACCATTGAGTATGTAACCGCATTGACAACACACTCTTTAGTTTCAACAAGATTGATGTAAGTATCTTTTAAAGAACCATCTTTTCCTCTACGTGAAGGAGAGAATGCAATCACAGGTGGATTTGCACCAAAAACATTGAAGAACGAAAATGGTGTTAAGTTATTTGCACCATTTTTAGAGATAGTTGAAACCAATGCGATTGGTCTTGGCCCGACTCCTCCTTGCAATAATCTTTGAACTTCGGGAACAGAAATTTCAGAAGGTATAATTGATTTCATTTTTATTTCCGTTAAAATCCGTTTAATCAGTTAAATCCGTGTTGCCATTAAATTTTTTTCTTTGCAAGAATTGAACGACTGACTTTTGATTTTTTTATTTTATTCTTCAGTACTCCCAATCCAGTAATTTCAAGCTCCATTTCATCTCCATCCTGCAGCCAGATTGGAGTAAACTGCTCGCCCTTTGATTTTGCTTCCAGTGCCCAGGTTCCATTCAGCTCAAGATAACAACCAGTGCCGACTGTACCGCTGCCAATTACATCACCTGGATAAAGAGTAACTCCGTAAGAAGCTCTCTCAATTAACTCTGCAAAAGTCCAGTTCATATCTTTCAGGTTTCCATCTGATATTTGCTTACCATTGTGCCGTGCAATCATCCTCAAATCATATTTATTTCCATAAGGAGTAGAAATTTTATATGGCTCAAGTTCGTCAGTTGTTACTAACCACGGACCTAATGAAGTTGCAAAATCTTTTCCCTTAGCCGGACCGAGATTTAATTTCATTTCTTCCATCTGTAAGACTCTCGCAGACCAATCATTCATAACCATATATCCGGCAATATAACTATCTGCTTTTTCTGCTGGGATGTTCTTCCCTTTCTTACCAATGACTATTGCACATTCAAGTTCAAAATCCAATTGCTGCAGATGATCATCCTCGACTTCAATAATGCCTTCTCCAAATACTGCATTGTGATTTGTAAAATAGAAAACAGGAAATTGATCGAACTCAGGAATCATCGGCACACCGCGGTTTCTTCTTGCAGTTTCTACATGCTGTCTGAAAGCATATCCGTCACGCATTGAAGTTGGGTTCGGAACAGGTGAAAGTAATCTGACTGATTTCAGCTTTAAATCAGATTTTATATTTCCATTTTTTATTTCACTGAAAACTTTTTTTGCGAGTTTCATTGTTCCGGCTTCGCCTTCCAGAAACTCTTTCATAGTTGAGGGTAGTTTTAACTTTAGTCTTCGTGCTGAATTTTGTAAATCGAAAATTAAATCATTGTATAAAATGCCGAGTCTTTGATCTTTTCGAAATTGATATGTAATAAGTTTCATTTTACACTTTCTATCTGTTTTAGTTATGTGGTATAAGGTATATGGTATAAGGTTTATAATTTAAGTTAAATTTTAATTTCAATTAGATTTTTATTATAAACCAAATCATCTTATGATTAAGCTTTCTGGGATTTCACAAAATTTATATAACCATTTAAAGTTTTCTTGGCTTCTTCGATTAAAAATTCTCCTTCTATCTTTAAAGTTTCATCAATAAAATTTAAGTCGAAACAACTTAACAGATGGTCTTTTAATTCGTATAAAGAAGCCCGTGATATTCGATAGAATTGGATTCCTTCCTGATAATGAAATCTGCCATATCCTTCTGCAATATTTGCCGTTGAGCTGACACTTGCTTTCCTTATCTGAAAATCCAGATTATGTTTTTCTTCCTTAGGCAGATGCCTGAGAATTTTCATTATAAAAAAATAATTTCACATCACGACATTTTTGCCATTCAACCAGACTTGTAAAATCTCTGTCACTGTTATAAAACTCTTTAAGTTCATTTATAAAATCATCTTCCATAGTCTTTACTACTAATTTCTATAAGATTTAACTTTTAATAATTTTAATTAACGACAATTCAAAATATTTAAAAACTATAAACATTATCCTTATACCTTATACCGTAACCTTATACCTTTTACCGTATACCGTATACCTTACACCTTATTTCCTTATCCCTTTTCCAGCCACGATTGAGCATAATCCTCAACCATAGTTTCCTTAACATTCCTTGTTACCTGAAGCGGCTGAAAAGTATCAATCATTACAGCATATTCTTCAGTTTCTTTTTTGCCGATTGATGCTTCTGTTTTACCCGGCTGTGGTCCGTGCGGAATTCCCATCGGATGCAATGTAATTGATCCTTCCTGAACACCTGTTCGTGACATAAAATCTCCGTGGACGTAATAAAGAACTTCGTCGCTGTCAACATTTGAATGATAATATGGAGCAGGAATTGCCTGCGGATGAAAATCATATAATCTCGGAACGAAGTTGCAAACAACAAAATGTTCTGTTACAAAAGCAAGATGAATCGGAGGCGGTAAATGTATTTTACCAACTTTAGGAGCATATTCTTTTATGTTGAATGCATAAGGATAAAGAAATCCATCCCAACCGACAACATCAAAAGGATGATGCGGCAATCTGTATTCAAACATTCTGTTTCTTACTTTAAGCATTAGTCTGAAGTCCCCTTTCTTATCAATTGGTTCCATATAAGCTGGTGGACGAAAATCTCTTTCGTAATACGGCGCATCTTCAGTCAACTGACCATATTCATTCCTGAAGTGTCTTGGTATTTCAAAAGGTGTGTCGGATTCAACAATAAGTAGTTTGTTATTTTTATAATCATCAAACTTTAATTGATATGTAGTTCCCTTTGGAATAATAAGGTAATCCCATTGTTCAAATTTTAAATCACCATATTCAGAAAGTAAATGACCACTTCCGTAATGAACGAAAATCATCTCGTGCATCTGAGCATTTCGATAAAAGAATTCCGCATCTTCAGTTATTGTTGCTGTTGAAATAGTGATATGACTGTTTTTCAGAAATTCATTTCTTGCAGTGATGATATTTCCTTTACTTTCTTTTTTGCCAGTTATAAAATGATAGTACTGTAACGGAGCATCATTCCAGTCATTTGCAGAGGTATCAATATCAACTTCGCTAATTTTCTCTGTTTCAGGCGGCATATACAGATGGTATTTATTAGAGTAAATTCCGGAAAAACCTTTTGTGCTGAATAATTCTTCACGATATAAAGTTCCGTCTTCTTTATAGAATGTTATGTGACGCTTTGGTGGAACTTTACCAAGTCTAACATAATATGGCATAAACAACCTCCGTTAAAATTTTAATTTCAATTTTTGTTTTCAATCAATCATTCATTCAATCAGTTAATCTCTCATTTTTTTTATCTGAACTACAGTGGATTGAATGATTTGCTGATTGAGTGACTGAATTTTATTCTTCTTTATCGAAACTTCCTCTTTGCATCTGATCTCTTTCAATTGATTCAAATAATGCCTGAAAGTTTCCTTGTCCGAAACCTTCTGCACCTTCGCATCTCTGAATTATTTCATAGAAGAATGTCGGTCGATCACTAATAGGCTTAGTAAACAACTGAAGCAAATATCCTTGCCCTTCAGTGTCACAAAGAATACCGTACTTTCTCAGTTCATTTATGTCTTCTTTTACTTTGATTCCTTTTTCTTTCAGCATCTCATAATAAGTGTCGGGAGGATTGCTCAGAAATTCCACTCCATTATTTCGCATCGCTTTAATAGTTGATATTATATCATTTGTTGTAATTGCAACATGCTGAATTCCGCTTCCGAGATATTCTTCAATGAATTCTTCAATCTGAGATTTTTTAATTCCTTCATAAGGTTCGTTGATTGGATTTTTTACTACTGCTTCCTTTGAACGCACAACTTTCGAAAGTAATGCAGAATATTGAGTTGAAATATCGCCTGGACCAAATTCAATAAAAGTTTCAAAGTTTAATGTAGTGTTGATATAATTTGCCCAAAGATTCATTTCATTGGTTCTGACATTTCCAACTATATGGTCAATCGTTTGCAAACCGGTTTCTTCTCTGTGAATTGTAATATTCTGAATTGGTTTTCCAAATCCGGGTTTGAAGATTCCTTTGTAGTTATCTCTGTTAATAAAAACTATTTCACAATCATCATAAAGACGAATAGCAGCTTCTTCAACAAATCCGTTTTCATCTTCAAATTTCTTTGGCGGTCGAATTGGAATTCCCCCGTTCTTGATTGCAACTTCAAAAGTTTTTTTAACATCATAAACTTTCAGAGCCCATCTTTTAACTCCATCACCGTGTTTCTCAACAAACGAGGCAATTTCAAAATTAGTTGGCTTAATTGCAGATGAAACAACAATGTTGATGTTATTTAATGAAAGCAGATATGATACTTTATCCTTAACACCTGTCTCGGGTCCGCTGTAACCGACTATATTCAAACCCATTGCTTTGGCATGCCAATATGCCCACATCTTTGCAGAGCCGACATAAAACTCTACATAATCATATCCAATGATTCCTGCTTTGTCACTCATATTAAAACTCCTTGGATTAGTTGAGGGAAATTTTCTTGCTCAAATTTAACAGAATTTCATCGTAATAGAAAAGTTCAAAGAACTATCTTTTATTCATTTTTATTTGATGCTGTCAAGTAAAAAGAAATTATTCTGCTTGACATTTTTCTTTACATCAAAATTTTTATCTGAGTAATTACAAATATTTTCGACAGGACATTCATAACATTTGGGATGTGTCGGAGTGCAAAACTCTCTTCCCAATCTTAAAAGATTAGTATGAAAAGAATGTGCAACACCTTCGGGTAAATGTGATTTGATTTCATTGAATGTTTTTTCAGGTGATGATGTTTTAACCAATCCAACACGATTTAATATTCTGTGAACATGTGTATCAACAGGACAAACATTTCTGTCAAATGCAAAAAGTAAAACACAACTTGCTGTCTTTACTCCTATACCTTTATGTGATGATAATTCTCCAAGAACTTCATCATCATTTTTTCGTTTGAGATAGTTTAACGAAAGTTTGCCATTTTTCTTTTGAAGATTTGAAAGAAAATTTTTTATTGCTTGTGATTTCTGTTTAGCTAATCCGGCGACTTTAATAAGCTTTTCAAGTTGCGAAGTTTTCAATGTCAGAACATCGTCCCAACTCTTAATATGATTTTTAAGATTAAGAAAAGCTTTGTAAGAATTTTTGTCATTAGTATTCTGAGAAAGAATTGTTCCAATGATTATATCAATTGGATTCGGAAGTTTCTTTTGCCTTTCGGGAATTCCGAAGTGGTTAATTAACAATTGATTGATTTTTTCTATTTGTTTTTTCATATAAGATTTCTCACACAAAGATATCAATGTATTTGATTATTTTTGAAAAAAATTTTTAGGAGATTAAATGCCTACTTTAATGGTTAGTATTTCCGGAATCAGAGGAATTGTTGGAGATGGACTAACTCCGGAAGTTATTGTTGAATACACTTCAGCTTATGCAGATTTCATAAAACAAGGTAAAGTAATCGTAGGAAGAGATGCAAGAATAACCGGCGATATGGTCAGCAGAATTGTTGTTGGAACTTTGCTTGCAAAGGGTCTTGATGTTGTTGAAATCGGAATAGTCCCAACACCAACAGTTCAGTTCACAGTTAAAAGTTTGGAAGCTCAGGGCGGAATAGTGATTACCGCTTCACACAATCCAAATGAATGGAATGCTTTGAAGTTATTAAACTCTACCGGACAGTTTATGAGTCCGGAAGAACACGAAACTTTGAAAAGATTATTATCAACAGAAACATTATATGAATCATGGCAAAAGGTAGGTAAGCATTTTGAATACTTTGAAGCGATTGATAAACATATCGAAGCAATATTGAAACTTCAGTTGATAAATGTTGATTTGATTAAGTCAAAAAAATTCAAAGTTCTACTGGATTGTGTTAATGGAGCTGGAGTTTATTCTGTTCCTAAATTATTGGATAAGCTTGGTGTTGAATACATTAAACTTAATTGTGAAACTTCAGGAATTTTTCCAAGACTTCCTGAACCGATTCCTGAGAATCTGACGGAGACTATGCAGGCAGTAAAAGAAAATAATGTTGATATGGGAATAGTCGTTGACCCGGATGTTGATCGTCTTGTACTGATTACAGAAAAAGGAGAACCTTTTGTTGAAGAGAATACTATAACTCAGGTTGTTCAGTTCATCCTATCAAAAACACCAGGTAATGTTGCCGTTAATCTTTCAACAACAAGAGCAGTTGATGATGTTGCAAAAGAATTCGGCTGCAAAGTTTTCCGTTCGCCGGTTGGTGAAGCAAATGTTGTACAAAAAATGAAAGAGGTTAATGCAGTAATTGGTGGTGAAGGCAGTGGTGGAGTTATTTATCCGGCATTGCATTACGGTAGAGATGCACTTGTTGGTATCGCTCTAACTCTTCAGCATCTTGCAGAAAAGAACATAACCTTATCCGAACTAAAAGCTAAACTTCCTGAATACTTCATCACGAAGAAGAAGATTGAACTTCAAAGTGTTGAACCTGACGAAGTAATAAATAATCTGATATTTAAATACAGAAGTCACAGTATTAACACTGATGATGGATTGCGAATTGATTTTGATGATCATTGGGTACATTTAAGAAAATCCAATACAGAGCCAATTATCCGTATTATTGTTGAGGCAAAAAATAAAGCGATCGCAGAAAGTTTGGCTGAAAAATATCTGAAGGAAATTGAGGAATTAGTATAATCTTTTTCTTTTCTGAATGTAACTGAAGAGTGCTTTATCAAATGGAGTTGAAGTATCAATTAGTGTGTAATCAAAATTTGAATTGAGACATTCTCTTTTAATTCGCTCTGTAAATTCATTCATTGCCTGCTGATAAGCTTTCTGAATCTGATAGGGTTGAGTTGCCATTTGTTCTTCTGTTTCGAGGTCAACAAAAATAGCATCTTTACCAAAGCCAAAATTTCTTTCCATAGGATCTAATATCTGAAATACAATTACTTCATTTTTCATATAGGAAAAATGTTTTAGTGATTTAATTGTTTTTTCAATATCATCAAAGAAATCTGAGATGATAATAACCAATCCTCTTCTTTTAATTTTCTCAGCAACTTTTGACAAAGAATCAGAAGTATTAGTTTTATCTGAAGAGGTAGTTTGATTGAGTTCAAAAAGAATCTGATATAAATAAGACCTTGAAGCTTTTGGAGGCAGAAATTTTTTTACTGAATCAGAATAAGTTATTAAACCAGCAGCATCCTGTTGCTTGATCAGAAGATATGAAAGAGCAGCAGCAAGAGTTTTTGCATATTCAAGTTTATTATAATCTTTCATTGAGGAATAAGACATTGACCTGCTGCAGTCAAGAATTATATATGCTTTCAGGTTTGTTTCTTCTTCAAATTGTTTGATAAAATATTTTTCAGTTTTACCAAAAACTCTCCAATCTACATTCTTCAAATCATCGCCCTGCATATAAGGTCTGTGCTCACTGAATTCTACACTGAATCCATGATAAGGACTTTTATGAAGTCCAACCATAAAACCTTCAACTACAAGTCGGGCTCTTAATTCAAGATTATTTATTCTGGGAATGATAGAGGGATTTAGATAACTTTTATAATCTGTTAACTTAAATTCCATTATTGCTGAGCCATTTTCTTTTTCAGAATTTCTTCTGGTGATAATCCGATATATTCTAATTCCTGTTTTGCAGATGCAGCTAATTCATGATTCGGAAATTTTTCAAGGAATAAATTATATGTTTTGGTTGCTTCATCATACTTATTCAATTCATTAGCAAGGATGAAAGCTGACATAAACAATGCTTTTGGAGCATCAGGATTTTCAGGATATTTGTCATAAACAGTTCTGAAATAAAACTGTGCTTTATCTGCTGATTCAGAGGCAGATATACTCTTGTCCATTTTATTCTGATAAATAGTTGCAAGCTGAATTAAAGCTTTTGGTGAAAAATTTTTGTCGCCGCTTTCAGCAATTTTACTGAACTCTGAAACAGCTTCTTCAATTTTATTTTGTTTCAATAATTCATTTGCCTGATTAAAATCGTTTTCCCAGGACTTAGAGCAAGAGATTAATCCAATAATAAAAACAAAAACAAAAAATTTTTTCATGCTTATTTCTCTTAAATTTTTTAATTAAAAACTGTTGAATCTGTTACTTCACCGTTTTCAAATTTTCTTAAAACTCGGAGTTTGCCATACTGATCAAAAGTTTTCCACTCACCAATCCGAATTCCATTTCTAAAATTTCCCTGTTCGAAAATTTTTCCGTCCTGATAAAACCATGTCCAGGTACTTTCAGGAAGATCATTAACATAAACTCCTACTGTCTGCAAAGTTCCATCCGGTAAAAAATATTTCCACTCACCCTCATTTTTATCACTAACTAATTTCCCCTGCATTTCAATTTTGCCATTCGGATAATAAAGGATGAAATCTCCGTGCTTTATACCATCTTTAACTTCGTACTCAATAACTTTATCCATAACCCTTGATTTATGTCTTCCTGTAAAAGGAACAGAGGAAGTGCTATCCTTATAAAGCAATCCATCTTTTAGAACAAGAGGCTGCTCCAAATCACTTTTTTTTGTTTGTTCACAGGAAAAAAATATTGTTGAAATAAAAACTAGTAAAAAAAGTTTGTGTGAAATATTCATCTATAACCTTATTTAATTTTTTAATTCCTTAAATGCCTGTAACAATTTAATTTTAGTCTCCAATAAATCCTGTGAAATAACTTTTACCTCTCCGATAACAGGCATAAAGTTAGTATCACCATTCCACCTTGGCACAATGTGAAAGTGAATATGCTCTTCAATACCAGCACCACTAACTCGACCAATATTCGCTCCGATGTTAAAACCGTGAGGCGACATAACTTTCCGCAAAGCTAATTCAGATTTCTGAAGCAAATCCATACACTCTGTAATTTCATCTTTTGTGAGATTCGGAAAATCATTTGTGTGACGCTTGGGTACAATCATCAAATGACCGTTGTTGTATGGATAAAGATTTAAAACAACGAACGCAAGTTCGCCATTATAAACAAGCAGATTATCCTTATCATCTGCATTCAGATCAGTCATCTGACAGAAGATACATTTAGACTTATCTTCATCAGACTTGAATGATTCAATATATTTCGAACGCCAGGGTGACCAAAGTTTTTCCATATAAAATAAAGGCGGATTATTCATCCGCCCAATGAATTACTTCTCCTCTTCTCTTGATTTGTTATACTCTTCAATTACTTTTTGTTCTATTTCTTTTGGAACTTCTTCATAATGAGAGAATTTTCTTTTGAATAATCCTCTTCCCTGAGTTAAGCTTCTTAACTGAGAAGAGTATTTATAAAGTTCTGCTAATGGAACCAATGCTTTAATAACCTGAAACTGACCATCAGCATCCATTCCAAGAATTTTTCCTCTTCGGCTTGAAATATCACCCATTACATCGCCCATATATTCTTCAGGAACTTTAACTTCAATTTCATAAATAGGTTCAAGCAAACATGGTTTTGCTTCCAAAAATCCTTTTCTGAAGCACATTGAAGCAGCTATCTTGAATGACATTTCATCTGAGTCAACTGTGTGATAAGTTCCATCGAAAAGAGTAACTTTAACATCAACTACTTTATTACCTGAGATTACCCCTTTTGCCATTGTTTCCTGAATTCCTTTTTCAACTGCAGGAATAAATCTTCCGGGAACTACGCCACCGACAATAGCATCAACGAATTCAAATCCTTTTCCTCTCGGAAGTGGTTCCATCTTGAAATGAACATGCCCATATTGACCTCTTCCACCTGATTGCTTTTTGTGTTTATATTCAACATCGTTAACTGTTGCTTTAATTGTTTCTCTGTATGGAATTTTTGGCTCAACTAAATCTACATCAACACCGTATCTTTCTTTCAGTCTTTTAACTGCAAGAGCCAGTTGAAGTTCACCTTGTCCGGATACAACGGTCTGAGAAATTTCAGGATCATACTTAACATTAAATGATGGATCTTCTTCGTGTAATGTATGAAGTCCGGCAGAAATTTTATCTTCATCACCTTTTGCCTTTGGAATAACTGCTCCGTGAATTACCGGCTCAGGAAAAACAATTGGTTTAATGATCACCGGAAAATTCTTTGAAGATAGTGTATTATTTGTGTGGGTATCTTTAAGTTTAACAACAGCACCAATATCACCAGCCAGAAGCTGCGGTACTTCTTTTCTGTTTCTGCCATTAAGAATTGAAAGCTGACTGAGTCTTTCAACTTTGTTGTTTGATTGATTGACTAAATCCATTCCGGGTCTTACAGTGCCCGAATAAACTTTGAACAATGATAATTCACCAACATGTTGTTCTGACAAAGTTTTAAAGACAAACAATACTGGCTCGCCACTTGGGTCAGGTTTAACCAGCACTTTTTCTTTTTTATCCGCAAAAGTAGCTTCTTCGCCGCCTCTGTCTAAAGGTGTTGGAAAGTACTTTGCCACAAAATCTAAAAAGTTATTTATTCCAACTGCTGAAGTAGCAGAGATTGCGAAGACAGGTGTTAAACTCCTTCCGATGATAGCAGACTTTATTCCTTTAGTTATTTCCTCTTCACTTAACGAACCTTCTTCAAAATATTTGTTCATAAGATCTTCACTGGTTTCAGCGATTTTTTCAATCAAAAATGTCCTTAATTCTTCTGCTTTATCTTTTAACTCAGATGGAATTTCTTTTTCGGTTACTTTTCTGCTACCGGGTTCACCATATTCATAAGCTTTCATTCGTAGTACATCAACTACTGTATTAAATCCAACTCCTTCTTTTACAGGAAAAGTAATAGCTGCTGCGCCGTTGGTTAATCTTTTTTTGGCTTTTTCTAATGTTTCAAAAAATGTGGAATGTTCATTATCAACTTTATTTATAACTATTGAAGAAGGAAGTGCAAACTCATTGATATATCCGCCTGTTAATTCTGTTCCTACTTCAATTCCCTCAGCAGATTTAAGAAGCATTACAGCAGTATCGGCAACTCTCATAGCAGATTTTACATCTCCGATAAAATCGCTGTAACCAGGAGTATCAAGTATATTAATTTTGCTTCCTTCCCATTCGACATGCATAAGAGATGTAGAAATTGAAATTTGTTTTTCAATCTCATTTGGTGAGTAATCTGAAACAGTATTTCCTTCTGTTACTGAGCCAATTCTGTTTATTTCGTGTGCTGTATATAAAATTATTTCGGACAATGATGTTTTTCCGGTTCCACCGTGTCCTATGAATGCAATATTACGGATTGTATCAGGGCCATGTTCTTTCACGGAAGTTCCTCCTAATCAGTTAAATAGGTGAGAAATGATTGATTGTAACTATCTTTCTTTGAATTTCCTCCAAAATGTCTCAATACCCTTCCCTATTGCAGATAAATTTTGAATCAAAGGTGTTACAGCATAGTCAATACCGTCCCGAACTTTTTCCTCGAGTTCAAGAACTTTATCGACACGATACCTAACATCTTCAAGAATGGATTTAGAGACTTGTAATTGTTTCTTCGCAGTATCTGAAACCTCGTTGAGGTTTTTTGTTAATTCAAGCGTTGAACTGATTAAAGGTTTTAAAGTCGTATTTAGATCCTTAATTTCTCTTTCAAGTTCAAGCATCGAACCAACAATTTTTTTAAAATAAAATATCAGCGCTATGCAAAGCATAGCAGCTGATAATAGCAAAATCGCAGTCAGGATTTGAATAATATCCATTAAACTAACTTATGATTTCTTAGCTTCTTTATAAGCATCGACTCCGGCTTTAAAAGAACTTTTAATTCTCTCAGCTTCTTCTTCTATTTTCTCTTTACCTGTATGAACAGCTTCTGAGGTTTTTTCTTTGGCTTCAAGAATTATCTTCTCGGCATCTTTTATAATTTCCTGAGACTTTTGTTTAGCATCAGTGATAATCTTTTCAGATCTTTTCTTGCCCTCATTTATTAGTTCGCGTGCTTTTTCTCTTGCCTCTGAAAGATATCTTTCTGCATCATCAAGATATTCTTCACCTTTTTGTCTTAAGTCAGCTCTTAATTCTTTACCGCTTTTGGGTGCGAATAAAAGCGCAATTGCTGCACCTACAGCTCCGCCGGCGAGAAAGCCGATAAGAAAACCTTTTCCCAAATTATTATTGTCCTGTGCCATATCAACTCCTTTGTTTTTTACACTCAAAAAATATTACTGATGCTTCTTAAAATCAAGGTAAATGACTCTATAAATGATTAAATATCAAATATCAATCACTGCTGTCCAAAACAAGTTAGAAATCAAAATAAACTCATAACCTGCCTGTGCAGGCAGGTGCGATAAAATTGTTTAGCTTACCTTATAACTATTACTTTATATCGTCCCGATTGGGACTTTTAATTTTTAATTTTTAGAATCATAAATATTTCTAGAAATATTCAATCCCTAAAAGGGATTAAACTAACTTTAATTCAAACCTGCCTGTTTGTAATTCTGCGGCAGGCGGTTCCTGATGGCTTTTTGTCCCAGAGAGACGGAATATAAGATTATTTTGGACAGATAAGGCAACAATATAATTATTAAAAGAAATTTTATTCGTTATTAAAATTTATTTTACCAAATTTTCTCTGGAAAAAGATAACTGCAATTACTCCGACCAAAACAGCAAACCATAAAGTAGCTACTCGAGTAATGAATGTTGTTGCTGCCGCATCATTTGCTGAAAGACCTTTTGAAGTAAGCATTAAAAGGAATGAACCTTCAGTTACTCCAAGTCCACCCGGAAGCATAGATACAGCACCCACAATTGTCGAAAAACTGTAACTGAAAAAAGACCAGCTTACATTAATCAAGCTGTTAAAATTATTAATTACAAGATAATAACCATAACACTCGAATCCCCATGAAACAACGCTAATCAGAACTGCGATTATAAGTGGCTTAATTTTTAACAAAGTATATGTGGAATGATAGAGTTTTTCAATTGACTCAATTCTTTTTTCTACAAACTTAATTTTCGAAAGAAGCTTCATTATTGAGTCAAAAAGTTTTCTGTTTGTAAGAATAAAAATTCCAATGAGGATAACAATAGTAATTATTAACGCAGCATTTCTTCCGTAATCATAAATATATGCACCGATTAAAGCGAGAATAGTTAATGAAAGAAAATCCGTCGCTCTCTCAGCAAATATTATAGGTGCAGTCACAGAAACAGGAGTTTTATTTACAGTTTTGACTAAATAAGCTTTAAGTAATTCACCAATTTTTCCAGGAGTTACACTCATCAGCAAGCCGGACATAAATATCATTAAAGAATCTTTCTTATCGACTTCTATGTTAAGAATTGATAAATAATAGTTCCATTTAAAGTATCTTGCAAAATAATTCCCTAATGAAAGTAACAACAGGATTGGAATCAGAAGAAGATTAAATTTTGAGAATGAAAGTAAGAGTAAATCAAAATCAATATAAATTGTAATAGCAAGATAAAGTATTCCTGCAAATGCAATAGAAATGAGAGTTCGCTGCTTAAGTTTTTCTAACAATTATATAATCCTCAAAAGTGCGTGATAAAATTTTGATAATGGTAAACCTACAACATTGTAATAGCACCCATTAATTCTGTCAACGAAAACTGCACCAAAGTCATCCTGAATCCCGTAAGCGCCCGCTTTATCCATTGGACTTCCGGTTTTAATATAATCTCTTATTTCCTGATCAGTAAGTTTCCTAAATGTTACATTTGTTTTTACAAACTCTGTTATCGTTTTACCACTATGTGTGTTATGAATACAATAAGCTGAGAAAACCTGATGAGTTTTTCCGCTGAGTTTTCTCAACATTCTGAAAGCATCCTTTTCATCTTTGGGCTTTCCAAGTACTTGGTTATTAAGGAAAACTATAGTGTCAGCAGTGATAATAATTCCACTTTTAATTTTCCTTCTTGCCAGGTACATTTTTTCTTTTGCAATTCTCATCACAGCTCGATGAGGTAATTCATCTGGTTTTACTAATTCATCTGAATCAACCGACAACGATTTAAATTTAAGATTAAGTTGTTTGAGAAGTTTCCTTCTTCTCGGAGATTTTGAAGCAAGATAAAGTGTTAAAGATGTTTTAATCATTGAGCTTTTTTATTTCTGTACCGGGAAAATAGTGAGAAAGAATTTCTTTATACGATTTGCCCAATCTTGACTGCCCTATTGCACCCCATTGACAAAGCCCAACGCCGTGTCCGTATCCTTTACCAATTATCTCAACATTTCTTTCTGCTGTTAGTTCAATAGTAAAATTATTACTTTTCAAAATTCCATTGCCTGATTGATTTTTAATAATACTTCTGATTTGATTCCCAAAGATACTGATGGTGGATAAACCTTCACCATTTTTTAAAGTGATTTCTAATTCATTGATTCTGCCTGAAGGGAATCTTGACTTAATATTGAATTTTTCTATAAAGTAATCAGAACTTTTTATCAGTTTTGCATCGTATAATCTTTTGATGAAGGTTTTTTCCGGCAGAACTTCCTTCCAATTAAAATTCGGAGAAACAGAACAAAATGGCGTATCTCCGTCCCTTATTGATCGTAAATATTCAATATCATCATTCGTAAAAACATTTACAGAGTTTTCTGTAAATCCTGCACAGGTTGAATGATAAAATACAATTGCTGGTTTGCCATTGTATAAGAGAATCAAATCTTTAGTCTCATCAACAGCCATATTCGAAAGAGGATGTTCAGCATCAGCACCACCATAAACCTGATCACGAACATCAGGAAGCAAATCATAATATGTTGTGCTTTTGAAAATTTTATTCAAAGCATAAGTTCGTGCAGTGATAGCAAAAGCTTTCAGTGCTTCATAATTTTCTAAACCTTTACCTACAGGCATTTCCTTGGTCATTACTCCTTTTATATAATCTTCCAAAGAAAGTTGATTAATCATTTTTAATTCTTTATCAATATTAATCAACTTTATTCTGCCGCGATATTTTTTATTATTAACCTTAATTAAAGAATCATTTACAGATTCCAGATAATATACTTTTGAATTAAAATTTTTTGTACCAAGTTTAATAAATAAAATCTGATTGATTGGCTCAACAAGAATTTTATTTCCGGCTTTTATCAATGCCAGTCTTTCATTTTCTGAAATCAGATAAACATCAGAATCTATTTTTAACTCACGGGCAGAATCGCCAAGTAAAACACGAACTTCATTTTTATAATCTTCAATTTTTGTTTCTTTGTACTCAGTGAATCTTTTTGAAGGAGCACAAGATGAGATTAAAATAAAAAAGGTTAAAAGCGAAAGAAATTTATAAAGGAAAATTTTGTTGTGTAGGGTTAGATTGGTTAATACATTCAAGATAAATTACCGGAACATAGCTTTGATGCTTCCCCAGGTACGTTTAACACCGGAAATACTGTGGGAAACTGATACTTCAGTTGAGTAAGTAATCTGAGAATTGTTATCGACTATTTTTAATCGATAAGTGAAAATGTAATCGTTACCTTTGAAAATATTATTATCAACAAAAGTATAAAATGAATTTGAACCCTTGGGCGTTACAGTTCCAATTTCAATGAAACCGTTGTTAGGAGTTTTTCTTTCAACAACAAATTTGCTGAGAGATGAGGATTCTTCTCCGGTTTTCCATTCGACTATTATATTCTCGCCGTCACTTCTGGCGGTGATGCTCTGAATAAAAGCCGAAGCAAAAACAGAAGTAATTAGCAGTAAAATTAATGATATTTTCAAAAGTGTATTTTTCACGACCAAAATATATTCCAAGCATTTCTTATTGTCAATAGATTTTACAAATAAAGTTCTCAGGCAATGTTCATCAATTATGAATTTTTTAAGGGAATTTTTTCATACCAATCTTTCGATAAGTATTTCGATAGAATAATTCCGGAATAAATAACAATATAAACCGGCATTGCCATCCAGGCACCTGTTAGACCATAACCTAAAACTACTCCAAATAAATATGATAGCGGAACTAAAATCAAAAGGTTTGATATGATCTCTGCTTTCATTACAAATAACATTTTTCCGGCTGCCTGCAATGCATTCGCAAGCACAACTCCGATTGCATAAAAGATTTGAGCAAAGCCGGCAATTCTAAGAGCAGGTTTTGCTGTCTCGATGATTGAATAATCATTCGTTATAATAAGTAAAACATATTGAGGTACAAGTATGAATATAAATCCCAAAGCCAATGTATAAATTGTTGCAACTTTAGCAGTCTCAAGTCCATAAATTTTTGCGAGATTAAGTTTACCTGCACCAAGATTATTTCCAACCAAAGTCTGTACAGCTATACCAAATCCAAAACAAGGTAGAAATGATATAAACAAAGTGCTAATTGTTGCCTGAGTTGCTGCTTGTTCCTGAGTTCCAATAATTCCTGTTATCGCAACAAAAATTAAGAAGCCAATCAGAATAAAAACATTCTGAAGAGAAACGGGAATCGAAATTTTCCAGATGGATTTTATCACATCAAAATCAATTTTAATTTTTTTAAAGTTTTGGAATTTGTTTCTGTAAGAAGGTAAAAGCATTATTGAAGTATAAAAGAAAAAATCAAATGATGAAGCTAATGTAGAACCAAGACCGGCTCCTGCCAAACCCATTCTCGGCATTCCGAAATTACCAAATATGAAAATGTAATTAAATATAATGTTAAGAAGATTTGTGATGATTCCTGAGAACATAAAAATTTTTGTTTTACTGATTCCAAAATAAAATCCGCGGTATGAAACAGATATCAGAAAAAATGGAATCCCAAGAAAGCGATAAAAGATATACTCAGACGCATAGTGTGCAACCGTATCATCTGAAGCAAATAAATCAGAAATTGGTTTTGCGAAGAAAGCCCCAATTGCAGCTACAATTACTCCAATTGATAACGAAATGAGTAGTGAGTTATTTAAAGTATTTCCACATTCAACAAAATCATTTTGACCAAATCTTCTTGCAACTATAACATGGGTTCCTGTGGCAAGACTTGAGAAAAAACTTATTAAAGCCCAGGTTGCAAGAACTCCAATTCCCATTGCGGCCAGAGCATATGTAGCTTCACTTAATCTTCCAACCATAGCAGTATCCACTAAGGAAACAACCATTTGAGTTGAGAGGCCTGCAATAGCTGGTAATGCAATGCGGAGAATTTTCTTATAGAAGTTATTAATTGGTAATAATGTATTCATTCAGAAAATTAAATAAAAAAATTGTCAGCCCCTTTTCCGAGACTGACAATAAAATGTAAAATATCGTGGAGCTAAGCGGGATCGAACCGCTGACCTTCTGAATGCCATTCAGACGCTCTCCCAGCTGAGCTATAGCCCCAGAAATTTATATTTTTGCACAGCAAATTTAAGTTAATTGTTAACTTTTTACAATTATCGGAAACCAATAATTCTGCCTTTTTTTCTTTCAATTGATTAAATAGGTTTGAAATGAATATGAAAATAATTTTCAAAATACCTCTTCTTCTTTATGTTTTAATTTTCATCCCGGCTTGTGATGATACAATCACTAATCAGGATGTTGATAATATGATTATTCCAAATTCCAATGTTAGCTTCTCTCAGCATATTTATCCCGTATTTCAGGTTAAGTGTTTTAGTTGCCACGGAAACGGAATATATGAAGCTGGTCTGGATCTTACTCTTCGATCAAGATTTGTTGATGGGAGAATTGTAGTTCCCGGAGATACATTAACAAGTATTCTAGTTTGGAGAATTGACAGACCTCCGAGAGCAGGATTTAATCCGATGCCACCGGAATTTATGCCTCAGTTAACACCCAATCAGATTAAAGGAATTAAGATTTGGATTGCTGAAGGTGCCTTAGATAATTAAATCCATTTCATTTCTTTGTACCATTCAACTGTTCTTTTTATTCCTTCATCAATTGAAATATTCTGATGATAACCAAGATCTCTGATTGCTTTCGAAGTATCGCAAATCCAATATTGCTGTGTTATGTCTTTTGCCTTTTCAATATTCAATGTTGCCGGCTTCGAACTGAACATTGCTGCAAATTGTGCAACTGCAGCAATTGTATAAACCAAAAAGTGTGGAACTTTAATGACAATCGGTTTTTTACCAATAATTTTTGCAGTGATGTTATTTATCTGAGGCCAGGTATAAAATTCCTCTGAACTTATGAAATAAATTTTTCCAATTGCAATATCATTTGTAGCAGCGAGATAAAAGCCATTTACCAAATCCTGAACATGAATTAAACTTAATTTCTTTTCATTAAAACCTATTGTAGTAGTTAATCCTTTACTAAATGTCTTGAAGTATATAAATATCTCAGTATCTCTTTCACCATAGACCGCAGGTGCACGGCAGATTGTTACAGGTAACTGATCTTTAAATGAAAGAACCAACTTCTCTTCTTCTAATTTGCTTTTGCCATAAGTGGTAATTGGTTTACACTCAGACTCTTCATTAACCGGTTTTCCATCATAAGATGGACCTGTAACTGTTTGGCTGCTTACTACCAAAAATCTTTTCAGATTAGCTCCGCTTTCTAATGCTGCTTCAATCAGAGTTCTGGTGGTTTCAACATTTCCTTTAAAGTAGCCTTCCCTGGTTTTTGATTTCACTACACCAGCAACATGAAATATATAATCTGAATCTTTAATTACTTCTTTCAAAGCTTCCTTATTATACAATCCGCAATCGTATATTTTAACATCTTTACCTTGAAGCCATTTCAGATCAGAGGATTTTCTTGTAATGCATCTTACTTCATAACCTTTGTCAAGCAATAAGTCAACTAAATGACTACCGACAAAACCGGTTCCTCCGGTAACAACAGCAACTTGTTTATCTCCCATATACTCCGTCTTAATTTGATTTTACAAACTTATATTTTAATTTTCGCCGACAAAATTACTAAAAAGAATAATTATCCTTTAATATTGTATAATACAGGAGGAATTTTGGACTTATTCAAAAAGTGTTACGAGTTCACAAGAGCTGATGAAGTTAAAGCAATGGGGGTTTATCCATATTTCAGACCAATCGAAGAAAATGAAGGACCTGTCGTTAAGATTGAAGGTAAGAGAATCATAATGGCTGGCTCCAACAATTATCTTGGGCTGACCGGACATCCGAAGGTTAAAGAAGCAGCAATTAAAGCTGTTGAAAAATACGGAACAGGCTGCTCAGGTTCACGTTATCTCACTGGCACACTTGATTTACACATCGAGCTTGAATCAAGACTAGCTAAATTTTTCAATACCGAAGCTGTTTTACTTTACAGCACTGGTTATCAAACAGCACAAGGTATTATCCCAACACTTGTTCAGAGAAACGAATATGTCATTTCAGATAAAGATAATCATGCTTGTATTGTTGCTGGTACTTTGATGACTAAAGGTTCAATGGGAGAATTAGTTCGTTATAAACATAATGATATGGATGACCTTGAAAGAGTCATTTCAAAAATTCCGCTTGATGCAGGAAAGCTGATCGTTAGTGATGGTGTATTTAGCACTGGTGGTGAGATTGTTGAATTGCCTCGCTTGAATCAAATTGCCAAAAAATATAATGCGAGAATTCTTATTGATGATGCTCACGCAGTAGGTGTAATTGGAAAAGGTGGAAGAGGTACAGCAAGTGAGTTCAATCTTGAAAAAGAAGTGGACCTCACCATGGGAACTTTCAGTAAGACTTTCGCTTCTTTGGGTGGATTTGTTGCTGGTGCAGAAAGAGTTATTAACTATCTTAAGCATTTTTCATCGGCTTTGATTTTCAGCGCTTCGCCTACCCCTGCTTCTGTAGCTGCTGCTTTAGCTGCTTTGGATATACTTGAGAAACACCCTGAATTAGTTAATAAATTAATTGACAACGCAAATTATATGAGAACAAATCTTCGTTCTCTGGGTTTCAATGTTCTTGATGGAAGAACAGCTATTGTACCAGTAATCGTTGGTGACGATGCATTAGCTTTTCAAATGTGGAGAATGCTTTATGATAACGGTGTTTTCGTAAATGTATTTATATCTCCTGGTGTACCTCCGGGCAGACAAATGATGCGTACAAGCTATATGGCTACACATGAAAAGAGTCATCTTGATGAAATTCTTAATGTGTTTGAAACAGCCGGTAAAAAACTTGGAATCATATAACCAAATTCATTCCTGTGATAGCATACTCTTTTGAGTATGCTATTTTTATTTAAGAGGTTTATCAATGAGTGAAATAAAAATTTCAACAGTTAAAACAAAATCCGATTTAATGCGGTTTATAAAATTTCAATGGAAAATTTACAAAGGTGACCCATACTGGGTTCCGCCTTTGATAATGGATAGGAAAAAACTTTTAAGTAAAGAAAAGAATCCCTTTTTCAAACACGGTGATGCTGAATATTTTCTTGCGGAAAGAGATGGAGAACTTGTAGGCAGAATTGCCGCAATAAGAAATGACCTGCACAATAAATATCATCACGATAAGGTTGGTTTCTTTGGTTTCTTTGAAAGCATCAACGATCAGAAAGTTGCCAATGCTTTATTTGATGCAGCAAAGAATTGGTTAAAAGAGAGAGGATTTAATGCAATGCGCGGTCCGGCAAATCCATCAAGTAATGATGAGTATGCAATGCTGATTGATGGCTTTAACGATTCACCAAGACTGCTAATGCCTTACAATCCACTTTACTACATTAATCTTTGCGAAAATTATGGATTTAAAAAAGCTAAGGATCTTTATGCTTATAGTCTTGAACACGACAAAGTTGTTTCTTCTGATAAAGTAAGAAGAGTTGCTGAGATTGCAGCTAAACGAACAGGCATAAAAATCACTTCATTGAATATGAAAGATTTTAAGAATGAGCTTATGAAAGTTAAATATGTTTATAACAAAGCATGGGCTCCCAATTGGGGATTCGTTCCGATGACTGATGAAGAGATTGACGCTGCTGCAAAAGATCTAAAACCACTTGCTGAACCTTCACTTGTTTTGTTTGGCGAGATAAACAATCAGTTGGTTGGTTTTGCTCTTGTGATGCTTGACTACAATCAAGTCTTTAAGGAAATGAACGGACATCTGTTCCCTTTTAATTTTATCAAGCTATACACAAAAAAGAAAAATATCACCTGGGCAAGAATAATTACTTTAGGTATTATTCCTGAATATCAAAGGAAAGGTTTGGATGCAGTTTTCTATTGGGAAATTGTAAACCGCGCTGCTAAAGTTGGAATTTATAAAGGCGAAGCAAGCTGGATACTCGAAGACAACGATATGATGAATCGCGGTGCAGAAGCTCTCAATGCAGAAATCTATAAAAAATATCGTGTATGGGAAATTCCTATCTGAAAAAGATTTTAATTTATTCAGTTTTATTTTTTACTTCTTCAATATGTTTTGCTCAATTCGATTCAAATAAAATTGATTTAATTGAAACTACTGCTAAAAGAGAATTCGATAAAAATATTTTATATAAATATCTCTTATCATCTGACAGCACTGATATTATTGCTGCTCTTTTATCCATTTCTCATTCCGAGGACACTTCATTCGTTCAGGACTTAACTAAACTTAATTTTAACAAATATGGTAAATGGATTTCCTTTGCATTAGGCCAGATTGGGAATTCTTTTTCTTCCAAAGAATTTCTTTTTGATAAATTAGCTCAGAACGACTGTAATTGCTCAGAGTTTATCTTTAGCGCTCTTGGAAAAACAGGAAATCAAACTGCCCTTGCAGAACTAATAAACTTTTACAATGAACATCCGGAAATTGAAGGAATCGAGGAAGCTATACTTCAATTTCGTAATAGAAATATAACAGATGAACGAAGCAAGGAAATTTTAATAAACGAATTCAATAATTCTAAATCATCATTCGAGAGAAAGAAAAAAATTTTATTCACACTTGCAAGGTTAGGCAGTAATAGTTTATTAAATAGTGAGTTAATTAAAATACTTTCCAAGAGTAATGATAATGAAATGCTTCAGTTAGTTCTGATGAATTTCAGAGTTCAGAAATATTTTCCTGATAATTCTGAACTGATAGACAAGCTTTTCAACGAAGATGATGAAGTTAGAATAGAATTAATAAAAGCACTTCCTTACTCAAAAGCAACAAATGAAGTACTTAAGCTTTTCACATTGATCTTATCAGATACAACAATGAATGAAAATATTTTGATTGAAACACTCAGAGCACTTCAAATTCAAAAATGGGAAACTGACTTATTGCATAATTATGGCATCGCGGCTCTTCTTAAACAGATAATTAAAAACAAGGAGAAAACTTTTATAGTTACTGAAGCGATTAGATCATATTCGCATCTTTATGGAACCAAAGATTTAAGTCAGGATACTTTACTCATAAGGAACCTATCAGAAATTAACCTAATTCAATTGTTAGTTATTGAAAGTAATGATTTACAATTTTCCTCTTTGCTCAACCATTATAGTAGAATTTCAGCACCAAAAGAAAAACTTAATGCTCTGGAAATAATTTTGAATCTGAGTAATGAATTTTCAGGAGATAAAGACTTCAATAATTTTATTTTTAATGAACTCCAATCAGAAGATCCTGCAGCTATTTCTATTATTGCAGATGGAGTTGATTCAGTGTTTATTTCGAATAATTCTGATATGCTCTTAAAAATAATTCAGAGTCAAGCTAATAAATTCAAGCACAGCTCAGATTTTATTGAAGCAGAGATATCATTGATCAATCTTGCGGGAAAGATTTCCGATGATTATCAAAGAAAATTAATTGCAGATTTATCTGATACACAACTTTATTCTCTAAGAAAATTCTTAAAGAAATTTAATCCTGCAATAGGGGCAATCAATAAATCTTTCGATAATTTATCAAAGCTTCTACGGGATGCGTTTAATTATTCCGGCGCAATAATAAAAACCAACAAAGGTGCTATCGAAATAAAATTCAGGCCGGAATTAGCTCCGATAACTGTAGGTAATTTTATCTTTCTTGCAAAGAATAATTTTTATGACGGAATAATTTTTCACAGAGTTGTTCCGGGGTTTGTAATACAAGCTGGTGATCCAACAGGAACCGGCTGGGGCGGACCTGGTTATGAGATTATTTCTGAATTTTCGCCAGAAGAATTTAGAACGGGTTCAGTTGGAATCGCAAGTGCCGGAAAAGATACCGAAGGTTCGCAATTCTTTATTATGCAAGGTTATTATCCACATTTAAATTCAAGATACACATTATTTGCAGAAGTGATAAGCGGACTTGATGTTGCAATGAGAATATCTGAAGATGATCAGATTATTTCAATTGAAATAGTGAAATAATTACTTCAGCACTTCATTATATTTTGAGATATGTGAAGGATCAATTCTCTTTAATCTGTTAAAAATATTTATATCACGATAATCTCTGAGAAGGTCAGTTATTTCGCCATTCTTAGCATCAAAAAAAGTTCGGATCAGAACACTGTTAATATCAGTTTTGTTTTTCATATCGTTCAAAACATTAACAAGATTTGCAATGTGTTCCTGAGCTTCCTGTTTATTTACCTGATAAAGATCTAATCCATAGTGATATTCATAAAAAGCTTCGCGGAAAGGTCTGAATTTATCATTCAGCAAATCCTCACAAAGTCTTGTACGATTGTATGCATCGCTTGTTCTTTCCCAACCTTTTTTATAATTGCTGTTCATACCAAGATTGGCAATGTTAAATGCCTTCTGAAAAAATTCTGTACCGTAAAATTCGCCCCAGGTCTCATAATCGAAACCGATAATTATATTAGCATAAAAATCAAGAAAGCTTGTTATCGGATCATAAATGCTCTGATTAGAATAAAGTGGCTGACCTTTTTCATATTTAAAATTCCAGTTACCGTCATTGATTGTAAGCATTGGTGATTGTTTGTCAGATTTGAAAACTGGTCTTGTACTCGTTACAACAACCTGAGCAGAATATTCAATATCACTTGCAGCATTTGTAAAAAATATATTTAATGCACAATTAATTTTTTCACCTTCAAATGGCTCGTTTGTAAACTGAGTTTTGTTCATATATGTTTCTATTTCAGAGGCAAAGTTTGCAAGCAGTTCACGGTTGTTTATCGGAAGTTTTTCATAATTAACTGTTACACGACAATTTAATTCCTGAGCAGAAATACTAATCGTGAGTAACAAACTAAAGATAATTAAAATATTTTTTTTCATATTTGAACCAGCTATTTTTTACAAGTTTAATATATAGATTTAGCATATATCTGACAATCAATTAAATAATTGATGAAATATCTTTCTCTGATATTGTTTTGCACAACATTAACATTAGCGCAATTTAATCCCGGAGCCAAACAAATTTCTCTGGCTAATTCAGATGCAGCACTAAGCAATGATGTTTTCTCATTGTTTAATAACCCTGCAGGACTATCACAACTGAATTGGCGGGAAGTTGGTATTTATTACTCACCTGCTCCATTCGGTTTAACTGAACTTGCAAATGGTTATGTAGCTTTTAACGAACCATTTAGTTTTGGTTCTGTATCGCTTGGCGGAATGACTTACGGCTATGAAGTTTATCGGGAATCAAAAGTATTATTAGCTTACTCTTACAACTATCAAAATAAATTCTTTGCTGGTGCTGCAGTGAATTATCACACTGTTTCAATTCAGAATTACGGCAGCGATAACGCATTCTATTTTAATTTGGGAGGATTAGCATATTTAACAAACGATTTCAGATTTGGTTTTTCATTTCATAATATCAATCGTGCTTCTTTCGGGAATGACGATGGACAGATTCCAGTGGTATTGAACACCGGAATAAGTTATGATGTAATTAATACGCTCACATTAAACGCAGCAATTGAGAAAGACATTAAACATAAAGCTTCCTTTATGTTTGGTGCTGATTATGATTTGATTGAATATCTCTCACTAAGAACCGGATTCTCAAATGAGCCGTCAAGGTTTTCTGTCGGTTTAGGAATAAATTATTCTTTGTTAAGTCTGGATTATGCAATGTTTACTCATTCTGATTTGGGATTAACGCATCAGGTTGGTCTTATTATTAGCTTTGACAAAAACGGAAGTCGAAGAGAAATGATCAGGAATTATCTTGGAATTAAATAATGAAAACCCTTGCGTTTATTTTTTATCTGCTTACAGGATCATTACAAATCATTTATCCACAGGTTATTGATTCTACTGAAATTAAAACTGAAGATGCATTGGATGAATTTCTTGAAGAATCTTTTGAAGAAGATGATAATTCAGATTTGTACAATTCAATTGAAGAATTAATTCTTAATCCTATTGATTTAAACTCTGCTGATATTTTTGAGCTGCAAAAAATTCCGGGCGTAACTTCAAACATTGCTGAAGTAATTCTATCATACCGTAACCGATTTGGTCCTTTTTATTCTGTGAATGAACTTTATGCAATGAGAGAATTAGACAGAGAGCTGATAAATAAAATTATTCCATTTTTAAAAACCGACATAAAAGCTTTTCAGTTTGATTCTTCTGCAACAGAGGAAACATTTCAGAGAAAAATTTTTATTCCTTCGAAATTAAAAGTACAATTAAGAAGCCGCTATGGGAACGATTTGCAGACAAGAAAAGGATTTGAAAAAGGAATTTATCTCGGAAGTAAATTAAGAGCTTATAACAGAATGCTGATAAAATACTCAAATCAAATTCAGGCTGGAATTATTTTCGATAAAGATGCCGGGGAAAAAGATTTTAATGACTTCAATTCTTTTCATATCAATGCCAAAGACATCGGAATGATTAAAAATATTGTTCTTGGTGATTATGTTTTAGAATTCGGTCAGGGTTTAATGCTTTGGAGTCCATACAGTTTTTCGAAAGGAGCTGATGCAATATTCCCTGTTAAGCGGAGAGGAAAAACAGTTAAACCATATACAAGTGCTACTGAATATGATTTTATGCGCGGCGGCGCTTTCACAATCAATTTTTCCGATTTTTCTGTAACAGCTTTTTATTCATCAAAAAAAATTGATGCTAATGTTGATTCAGTTACGAATAAAATTATTTCAACACCAAAAACAGGATTGCATTTAACTGTTAATGATCTGAATAAAAAAAATCGTGTTAAGGAAAACATTATTGGAGGAAGAATTTCTTACAAGTATCAGAATTATTTTAATGTTGGTTTAGCAGGTTACGATTCAAAATTCAGTAACGAATTTGAGCCATCAAATATTTATGATTTGAAAGGCAGTCAATTCAGATTTTATTCATTTGATTATGATTTAAATTTTAATCAACTAAACTTTTTCGGCGAGCTTGTATATAACGAAAAATCAGTTGCATCATTAAATGGTTTGATAATATCCCCGATTAAAAATTTTATTCTGACAATCAGTTTAAGAAGTTACCCGGCAAATTTTATAAACTTACACGGATTTGGATTCGGTGAACAGTCAGGGAAAACCAGCAATGAATTCGGAATATATTATGGAATAAAGTGGGCAAGTAAATTTGGAGTAATTAATCTTTACTATGATCAATTCAGATTTCCTTATGCAACTTTTGAGAATCCTGTACCATCAACCGGTGATGAAATCTATTTGAGCTTTTCGAGAAGAATATTCAGTAAGACAAATTTAACATTGAGATTTAAATCCGAAAGAAAGGATGTTTCAGAAAACTTTGAAGAAATAAAGTCAGTCTTAAAAAGAATAAGAAATTCTTATCGTGCTGAACTCATTTATGATGTTTCAAACAGCTTAAGAATGAAATCAAGGATTGAATACAACACATTTGAAATTGGTGAAGTCGGCAGAAATGAAAAAGGATATTTAATCTTACAGGATGCAAGATTTGCTTTGACGAAAGATCTTCAACTTTATGGCAGAATTATATTTTTTGAAACTGATTCATTCAACTCAGCAGTATATGAATTTGAAAATGATTTAGCAGGAGTTTTAACAAATCTTGCAATGTATGATAAAGGAATGAGATGGTATCTGATGATGAGATATAAACCAGCCAACTTTATAACACTCTCACTGAAATATTCGGAAACCTATAAACCAGATGCAAAGACTTTGAGTTCAGGCAATAACCTGATTAACAATAACATAGATAACCGGATAAGTTTTCAGATTGATATCAACTACTGATGTTATTCATATCTTAATGCCTCGATAGGATCAAGATTGGCTGCTTTGTATGCCGGATAGGTTCCGAAAATTACTCCGATTAAAACACAAAGAGTTATACCAATAATAACCCAATCAACAGGAATAGCAGTTTGTGCGTTTAAGAAACTTCCTGCAAAATTTCCGATTCCCAACCCAAGAAGAATTCCTATTATACCACCGATAAAACATAATACAACTGCTTCGATAAGAAACTGAGTAAGGATCCAGGTTTTTCTTGCACCAAGCGCTTTTCGAATTCCAATCTCTCTGGTTCTTTCTGTAACTGATACAAGCATAATATTCATTATTCCAACTCCTGCCGCAATCAATGCGATAATTGAAACTGCAAGCGCACCGATTTTTATTGGTCCTGTTATATCATTAACCTGACTAATCATTGATTCATTGCTGTAGATATAAAAATTGTCTGGTTCGCCGGGAGAAAGTTTTCTTATTATTCTCATATAACCTGTAGCAGCTTCAATTACATCATTATAATCTTCTTTGCCATATGACATTACTGTAATGTTAACACTTCTTCCGTATTTCCCGTACATTGATTGCCAGGTGGTAATTGGCAGAACAATATAATTATCTCTGCTCTGTCCGAATAAAGCTGGTTGTGCTTCAATAACTCCGATTACCTGTAATGGTCTTCCGCCCACTCTTATTGTTTGTCCGACAGGATTAATGTTCGGGAAAAGTTTGTCAACAATATCCTTTCCAATTAAACAAACATTTGCAGAATACTGCACATCGGTTTCTCTGATTTCTCTACCATACTCAATATTCCAGTTATTTGTTTTAATAGCATCAGCAGTAATTCCCGCAACCTGAATATTTGGATTTGTTTCTTTGTTACCGTATTTAACAACAATACCGAACTGCCACTGTTCGGCAGCAACATACTTTGCATTTGTCAGTAATTCTTTAAGTCTGTATGCTTCTTCAATTTTAATGTCTGGTCTTGTTTCTCTGAATCTTGGTCCGCCGCCAAAAGTTGGGTCATTTTTTTGTATCTGAAAAGTATATTTATTCAACTGCGATAAACCTTCTTCAATACTTTTCTGAAGCATAGTTATGATTGTCATAATTACTATGATGGAAAATATACCTACCACAACTCCGAGAATTGTTAAGCCGGTTCTTAGTTTATTATTTCTTAATGACTGAACAGCTATTGAAAAAGTTTGACTGATATTCATATTGATTGATTGTAATGATTTAAAGGTTTATTCATATCGTAAAGCTTCAACCGGATCCATTTTTGCAGCAGTATAAGCTGGCGCAATTCCAGAAACTATTCCGGTTATAAGTGAAATACCGATTCCAAGTATAACAGAACCAATCTGAATTGATGTTGGGATAAACTGATTTATTAACATACTCAGAATTACTGCAGCAATTAATCCTGCAAGTCCGCCAACCAGACAAATAACAGAGGACTCAAGCAGAAATTGTGCAAGAATTGTTCTTCGCTTTGCACCAATCGCTTTACGCAATCCGATCTCTTTTGTTCGCTCTTTAACTGATACAAACATTATGTTCATTATTCCAATTGCACCTACAAACAATGAAAGACCAGTGATAAATAATCCTGCAATCTGAATTACACCGACAACTGAATTATAATTTTCCTGCAAACCTTCCTGCTGATTTATAGAAAAGTCATTTTCCTGGTCGTAAGAAAGACCGCGCACTTTTCTCATAATTCCTTCTGCTTCAGCTTTTGTTTCTTCAACCATAGCAGGACCAGCAGCTCTTACATTGATTGTAATCGATCTCCATCTGTTGCTTGCAAAGTTTTTGAAAATAGTTCCGATTGGTACATAAATCTGATTATCAGGATTCCAGGGTCCAAGGATGAAACTTCCCTGCTCGGCTAACACACCAACAATGCGAAAGTTTTCTCCACCGATTTTAATTGTCTTATCCAAAGCAGATATATTAGGAAAAAGTTTTTTGGCTATTTCACTTCCGATTACTGCAACCTGCCTTGAACCACTGCTTTCAATCTCTGAGTAAAATCTGCCTTCAGAAAAAGAAAAGTTTGTAGTTTTCACATAGTCAGCATTTGATCCGTTGATAAAAACATTTTCAACTCTTCTTTCCTGATATTTAACTGTCTGAACAGTATTTATAACCGGTGCAACTGCAACGGGCAGCTTTGCAAGATTTTTAAACTTCTCAAATTCATCCATCGTGATGTTTCTTCTGTTACGCATTTTCCACCATTCAACATTTGAGAACCAAGCCCATTTGTCAATATATAAAACATCTGAACCAAGCGAACTGATTCCCTGTTGAAATGAATTGTCAATTCCCTTAATAGCTGTTGACATAGTTACAACAACAGTAACTCCGATAAATATTCCGAGCATCGTAAGCATTGCACGAATTTTATTTGATGCAATTGCTCTGAGTGCAATCATCATTCCTTCTTTAAATTCAAAAAGTATTATTCTCATTGTGCAACTGTAGTTTTAATTTTAGGAATATACCTTCTTTCAACACGTTCATCACTTTCGATCAAACCATCTTTTAATCTAACGATTCTTGCTGCGTGTTCGGCGATATATTCTTCGTGAGTTACAAGAATAATTGTATTTCCTTTTTCATGGATCTCATGAAAAAGTCCCATAATCTCTTCGCCTGTTTTCGAATCGAGATTTCCTGTTGGTTCATCCGCAAGAATTATTGATGGATTAGTTACAAGTGCTCTTGCTATTGCAACTCTTTGCCTCTGACCGCCGGAAAGTTCGTTCGGTTTATGATGAAGACGATCTTTCAAACCTACATCAATCAGTGCCTGAATTGCCCGCTCTCTTCTTTCAGCAGTTGGAATACCCGCATAAATTAATGGTAATTCAACATTGTGAACGGCATCTGATCTTGCAAGAAGATTAAATGTCTGAAATACAAAACCAATTTCTTTATTTCTGATCTTTGCTAATTCGTTATCAGTCATTTCACTTACACTTACGCCTTTGAATTCATATTTCCCTGAAGTCGGAGTATCCAGACAACCGAGCATATTCATCAAAGTTGATTTTCCTGAACCAGACGGACCCATTATTGCGACATATTCATTCTTATCAATTCTTAATGATACATCACGAAGCGCGTGAACTTCTTCAAGACCAACTTTATAAATCTTTGTAATGTGTTCTATGTTAATTATGTTCATTTCAAACTCAAATTATTTTTTAGTTACTGCAGTTTTTCTTTTTTCTTCAACACGAACTTTTGAACCATCCTGAAGTTCTCTCGAAATCGCACGATAGCTTCCTGATACAACATCCTCACCACCCTTCAAACCAGATTTGATTTCGATATAATCTGCATCACTTATTCCGGTTGTTACCTCAACGGACTGTGCTTTTCCATCAACTACAATGAAAACTATTTCTTTTGGTTTATCAGTTTTACCATTGCTTTTTCTCTCCACAGCTTCTTCGCCTTCTTCTGCTGGTTTTTCAGGTGTTGTTGATCTTATAGTTACACTTTGAATCGGAACAGCTAAAACATCCGTTACAGTTTCAGTCTGAATATCTGCTGTGCAGGACATTCCGGGTCTTAATTTTTCATCGGGATTGAGCAGTTTGATTTTCACTTCAAAGTTTACGACCTGTTCCTGAGTTCCTAAACCTTTTGTCTTGGCACTGTTTCCAATCTGAGTAACAACTCCCTTAAATTCTTTATCCTTAAATGCATCAACTTTTACTATTGCAGTATCACCTTTTGAAATAAGAATAACATCATTTTCATCAACCTCAACAACAGCTTCGATATTTTTTAAGTCAGAAACTGTCATTATTTCAGTGCCCTGAGTAAAACCACTTCCGAGAACTCTTTCGCCAAGTTCAACATTCAGCGAAGTAATAATGCCATCCATCGGAGAATAGATTGTTGTCTTATAAAGTGACTCGAGTATTTCTTTCAGTCTTGCTTCGCTTTGCATAACATTAGCAACAGCGGCATCGTAAGAAGCTTTTGCAGTAAGATAATTTGCCTCTGCAGTTTCTTTCTCTGCATCACTAGCTAAATTTTTTGCGTGAAGTTCTTTTATTCTGTTGTAATCAGAAGTGATTTTTTGCAATTCAGCTTCTCTTATCTTCAGTGATGCCTTCGCTGATTGCAAACCGGCTTCAAGCTGCTCCTTCTGAGCTTTGTATTGATCTCCTTTTATTCGTATCAATAATTGTCCTTTTCTAACCTGATCACCTTCTTTAACTGGTAATTCAATAATTTCACCTGTAACTTCAGGAGTAATTACAACTTTAAATTCGGGCTCAATCTTTCCGGTTGCAGCAACGGTTTGAGTGATGGTTCTTTTCGAAACTTTTTCAGTTGTTACTAAAATTATATTTTCTTTACTTCCGGCAGCAAAAACTACAATGAGAAGAATAACAAGCAATAATCCCAATCCGCCGAAAATAAATAATTTCTTTTTCGATTTTGTTTTTCCGTTAGCCATTTAATATTCTCCTATAATTAAAATTTATTCGTACTTAGTTATATCAAGTATTCCGAGGTAATATCTAATCTGATCACTGATTATTATGTATGAGTATTGAGCATTTACATAATCAGTTTTTGCAGTGATGTATGATGAATTTGCGATTACCAAATCGAGTAGTTTGCCTGAACCGAGATTATATCTCTCCTGTTCAATTTTTAATCTCTCTTCAGCTGCTTTAACATTCTTTTCACTTACAGATAGGGATTTTTTTGCAGTAATCAATGATAGATATGACTCATTTATCTGTTGTTTTATTTGTCTCTCTAATTCTCTTACTTCAAGTTCTTTGTTCATCGATTGAACTTCAGCAATCTGAACACGATTAGAAACTGAAAATCCTGAGAAGATTGGAATATTAAGATTCAACCCCACAGAGTATGTTCGTGATTTAAATAATTCTTCAAATTTATTTGAGTAAGAAGAAAACCCGAGTGAGCCGGTTAATCTCGGAAAATGCCCTGACCGTGCAATTGTAATTTGGTCACTTGAACTTTCTAATTCCAACAATTTGCTTTTGTAATCAAGACGATTATTGTAAGCATCACTGATTCTTTCCTGAATATTTTTATAATCTTCTTCTAAATCTGTTGAGAGAATATTTTCTTCACGAATTGTAAAATCTGTTTCGAATGTGTAATCACCGGTTACATCAAGTCCTAAAAAGATGAGCAGGTTATTTTTTGCTTTCTGTACTTCAAGGCTTTGATTGATTACCTGCAATTCAGCATTACCGAGTTCCACCTGTTGTTGGTACAAATCAGCCAGAGTAGCAGCGCCTAATCTGTTCTTCTCTTCGATTGTCTGATAATTTATTTCCTGCTTTTTGACATTTTCCTCACGAACTTTCAGTAATGCAATTTGAGTCATAAGATTATAATAACGCGTAATAGTATTAACTACGGTTTGCTGTTTTAAGAATTCTACATAAAATTTAGTCGAGCTCAGATTTTTATTTGCAGCCGACAGATTAGCAAAGTTTGAGAGCCCGTCAAATAAAGTAATATCGGAATTTACTGATGCAATGAAACTTCTGGTTTCGCTTGTGATTCTGGGAATGTTGAAAGGGATTCCATTTATATAACGAATCGATCCGGCTTGTTCATTTCTGTCCCAGCCCCAGGAAGCAAATCCATTTAATGAAGGAAGAAAATTTCCATAAGCTGCTGTTAAACCTGACTCCTGAGATAAGATATTGTTTTCAGCCTGATTAAGGATTGTATTTTTCTGAAGTGCTAATTGAATTGCGTCTTTCAAAGTTATTTTAGTTTGTGCGAATGAAAGTCCGCTAATTAAGAATATCAGAAGAAAATATTTTAAGTTCATAATCATTGATACTCCAATGATAAGTTTGTTTGATTAAGAATTTTATAATTGCTGCTCAAAAATAGTTTAATTATGGTTGTTTTTGATTCAATCTTTATGAACGGCAAAATAATTACACTATCGGCATCAGCAAACTATAACGAAATAAAAAAACTATTAGTTCTAATTGCAGGAATTATTTTGAGTCATCAGACTTGAGAAGGTCATCTTTTATTTTCATCAGGTATGATAATGCAGCTTCATAATTATTCTCGATAATACCATCAAGAATAGCTTCTTCTATTGCCTTCTTGATTTCACCAACTTTTCTTGATGGTTTAAGATTACAGATTTTCATTATCTCATCGCCTTTTACAGGAGATTGAAAAGCACGCAGCTTATCTTTTTCCTGTACTTCCAAAACTTTTTGCATCACTGCTTCATAATTGGCGAGATACTTTTCAACTTTTTGTGGATTCTTACTTGTTATATCAGCACGGCACAATGTAATTAAGTCCTGCAAATCATCTCCTGCCTGAACAATTAATCTTCTTATTGCTGAATCAGTAACTTCCTCTTTAGCCAAAGCAATTGGTCTGAGGTGAAGTCTTACAAGTTTCTCAACATATTCAAGTTTATGCATTGGCAATTTCATACGATGAAAAATATTTTTCATCATCCTTGCACCGAGTTCTTCGTGACCGTGGAAAGTCCAGCCGATTCCTTCAATAAATTTTTTAGTCTGCGGTTTGGCAATATCGTGAACCAATGCAGCAAACCTCAACCATAGATTATCAGTTGCCTGAGAAATATTATCAACGACAATTAATGTATGAAGAAAAACATCTTTGTGATGGTAGTCCTGTCTTTGTTCAACACCTGCAAGATTATGAATTTCAGGAAAAACGATTTCTAATACTTCAGAATCGTAAAGTAATTTTAATCCGATTGATGGTTTCGGTGAAGCTAAAATTTTCATAAACTCATCGGTTATTCTTTCCTGAGAAACAATGCGTAATCGTTCGCGCATCTGTTTTGCAGCTATCATAACAGATTCATCAACATTATAATCGAGCTGTGCAGCAAAACGAAAAGCTCTCATAATTCTTAACGGATCATCATCAAAGGTTTGGAACGGATCCAGAGGTGTTTTTATTATTTTATTCTGAAGGTCCTGATAACCTTTAAATAAATCAATCAGTTCACCGAAAAAATTTTTATTCAACGAAATTGCCATTGAATTAATTGTAAAATCTCTTCTTCTGATATCATCTTCAAAAGTGCCATTTTCAACGATGGGCTTTCTTGAATTTCTATCATAAGATTCTTTTCGTGCACCGACAAATTCAATGTCATAATTATCATATTTGAAATGTGCTGTTCCAAAATTTTTATATTTAGTTACTTTTTGTATTCCAAGTTTTTCAGCAACTTTTTCTGCAAACTCAAGACTATTTCCAATTACCAGAAAATCCAGATCATTTCTTTCTCTTTTAAGAATTAAATCTCTTACAACACCTCCAACCATATAAACATCAACTTTATCTTCATCCGCAATTGATGATATGGTTTTGATAACAGGGATTTTTTCTATTTCATCTTTAAAGTTCATTATTGATTTTCTTCCAGATTAATAACTCTTTCATAATTCTTAATAAACCAATTACATTTTTCGAATTGTTCTTTAATCGCAAAATAATAAACTGAATCAAATGATTTTCTGTTTGCCAACGACGCTAATTTTCTTGCATTTATAAAATCGTTATTCTTTAACAGATACTTCGAAAACCTGTATAAAACATAAGCATCCTCAACACTTGCAGGAATAAGCGGTGAATGAAAAACTTCCAGCAAAACTTTTGGTTGAATTTTGTTTTTCTCTGCTAAACTAATCATTGATAGAATTGAAGACATCAGAAGTCTATCCCTGTTTATTTTAACTAATATCTGAAATTTAACTGAATCACTATTCTCAAGATAAATTTTTAACATAGATTTTTTTTGCAGTTCGATTCTTAATTCTGCTATTAATTTCAGCTGAATGTGAGGATTTCTATTAATTATGTATCTGTAATCAAACAAAGCAAGCGAGTCGTTACCAATTAATAAATTAACATCACCATTAAGAAACTTTAGTAGATAATAATACGGTGTTTCTTGAAAATCTTTTATGTAATTATCAATTAAAGATTTTGCCTGAGTATAATTTTTCTGCTCAATGTAAATGTTTATCAGTCCGGCTATTGCAGAATAATTTGGAGTTTTATCCAGAATTCTTTTGAGCACTTTCTCAGCTTCTGAAAATTTTTTCTGGATAATTAAATCCTCGGCTTCTTTCAAATCATAAGCGATTTGTCTGGGACAAACTTTTTGAAATATGGAACTTCTTCCAAAGTAATATTGAATTTGATTTTTGAATAAACTGATATTCTGATTTTTTAGAAAGTCATAATAATTATTGGAAAGCTCATCCAAAGTTTTACCAAATGCCTTCCGACTATCACCTGAATGATAGAAAACAGAAAAAGAACCTAAACCATATTTTTCAATAAGATATTTTGAGAATGAACCAGCATATAAATATGACAGACCTGAAAAAGATCTAAAGAAATTTAATCCACTGAACAAATCCGGTATATGGATTTTATATCCGTAATGATATGCTGAGGAAGCAAGTGTATGTAAATCAATATCATCATAACTGTTGTCAATTGCTTCAGCAAAGCCCTCAATCAAAGCAGGATTAAACGAATCAGCAAGTCTGAAAATTCCTTTTCCGATTTCTGCAGAGAAAATATGAACAAGTTCGTGATTCAATGTTGCCTCATAGGAATCTTTGCTGATGTAAATTTCATTCAACCATGGTTTTGCTATATCTGCCTGCTCAGACCCGAAAAATTTTTTCTTCTGTTTTCGATCGCTAAAAATAAAAGAAGTGATTTTTCCTGCCGGACTGAAACCTAATTGCTGTTTTAACTTAGCAAAATAGTATTCGTGATTTAATAACAAAATTTTTATCTCGGTTGAATCAAGTATTTCTTTATCATATTGAATAATAAAATTCTCCGAATCGATTTTTCCAGATAAAACTTTTTCCAGTTTGCTGCGACTTGTTGAGAACCCCAGTTCAGGAGAGAACCATAAGAAAAGTATTGCAATAATTCCAAAGAGAATTATTGATAAGGACTTATTTTTTATCAGATTTCTTTTAACAACTAAATAAAAAATTCCGAAGTAGAATAAATTAAATAGCCGGTATAAAATCAAAGACAAAGAAATGTTTAGTTCTTCATCATATAAAGTACCGGGGAAATATCCGATTATCGGTGAGTAGAAATAGACCTGTGGATTGAAGTAAATCTCATAAACTGGAATGAAGATAATAACAATAATAACAGTCAGGAAAATTATTTTGTGAAATTTTGAAAATGACTGATAAATAATTTCACTGATAAAAAAACTGAGAATGTATGAGACAGTAGTTACAGTGAGATAAAAGGAAACACCAAACCAAAATGAACAAATATCTTTTGTAAATGATATAAGTATTGCAACAAAAATTGGAACAAGTAAAACAATAAAAGAAAATTTAAAGTAATCTTTTGAAGGAATATTCTTCTTTAATCTCCATAGATTAACAAATCCACTCAGCAGAAAAAAAAGAAATGCGAGAATAATTGCAAATTCGTAACCAAAAGTAGATACCAGTGGAAGCTGAAAAAGAATTAAGGAAACACCCGCAACTGTTGAAGTCAGAAAAATGGAAATGGATTTAAAGTTAAAGATTTTAATATTCACTTCCCTCAACTCTTTCGATATCAGCGCCTAATGTTTTCAACTTTTCTTCTATTTTCTGATAACCTCTGTCGATGTGATAAACACGAAGTACTTCGGTTGTTCCCTCAGCAGCTAAACCGGCAAGAACGAGCGAAGCACTGGCTCTTAAATCAGTTGACATTACTTTTGCTCCGGTTAATTTTTTTACGCCCACGACTCTTGCAGTATTTTCATTCACAACAATATCAGCTCCCAACCTTACCAGTTCCGGAACATGATTGAATCTATCCTTATAGATTGTGTCTGTAACATTAGAGGTTCCGTTTGCTAAAGACATATAAGCAATCCACTGCGCCTGCATATCAGTTGGAAATCCTGGGAAGACAGCAGTTGTTACATCTACAGGATTTATCTCAACATTTTCAGCGTCTATTTCGATATAATCCTTATTGTAAAATAATTTACATCCGCTGTTTTCAAGTTTTGATAAGATTGAATGTAAATGATGAGTAACTCCGCCGATAACTTTAATATTACTTCTTGTTATTGCACCAGCAACCAGAAGAGTTCCGGCTTCAATGCGATCAGGAATAGTTTCAATTTCGGTAGGTTTTAATTCATCAACACCTTCAACCTCAATGATTGATGTTCCTACCCCATTAATTTTTGCTCCCATACGTATCAGATAATTACAAAGATTTGTAATCTCAGGTTCGCAAGCTGCATTATTTATAATTGTGTTCCCTTTTGCTAATACTGCAGCCATCAAAGTATTACCTGTGGCTCCAACAGACGGAATATCAAAATTGATGTAATTACCTTTAAGCTTTTTAGATTTTGCAATTATATAACCCTGCTCCAGCTCTATTTCCGCACCCAATTTTTCCATCGCCATCAGATGCAAGTTAACTGGTCTTGGACCCCAGGCACACCCTCCGGGCATTGACACTTTTGCATAACCGTAACGAGATAACAGCGGACCGAGAACATAAATTGAAGCTCTCATTTTTTTTACATGTTCATATGGTGCTTCGTAACTGCTTATTTTATTTGTATCTAATTCAAGTAAATGATTATTAAATGAATACTTAACTCCCATTTGCGATAATAATTTCAACATAGTATAAACATCATTAAGCTCTGGTGTATTGTACAGTTTATTAACACCATTTGTTAGTAATGCCGCTGGCATCAAAGCAAGCGAAGCATTCTTTGCACCACTTACAGTTACAGTTCCTTTGAGTTTTTTTCCACCGCGAATTATAAATTTATCCAATTATACTCCTGATCAAATTTTATTTTTTAGAATTAGTCCGTTATTTCCGACTAAAAAAATCAAACCGTTATTTAGAATTAATATCTTGTTTAGTGCACCCTTAAAACCTATTTGAATTTTTAACCAATCCTCACCAGAATTTTCTGAAATGAAGAATTCACCATCAGAGGTAACAATGTAACCTGTTTTCTGATTTACAAAAATAATATCATTTATTGTTGCTGTGGTATTTATATTAACTTTATTCCAGTTTACACCACCGTCTGTGGTTTTGAAAAGCTTTCCATCTGAGCCGCCTACAAATCCCAAAAATTGGTTTATAAATAATAATCTTTTAAGATAGTTTTGAGAAAGTTTTATTTCGTCATAACTTATTCCGTTATTTGATGTTTTGTAAATTGTTCCATTCCAATCACAAACAATAAAAGAGGAATTATCAATTTCAGCAACATCATAAATAGTATTTTTAGTCGGAGAATTTATTTTTTCAAAATTCAAATTGGATTTATCTGACCTCAAAATTATCCCACCGCTGCCGCAAATGTAGATTCTGTCACCGATTTTGATTGATAATAAATTTTCATCAGTCAATTTAATTGATTGAAGATGCTTACCCTTTTCGTCCGTGATAAAGATTCGCCCATCTGAGGTACTCATCAATGATTTTCCGCCCAAGGATGCAGAGGAATTTATATCAACCTTGTTTTCGAAATTAATTTTTTCCCAACTTTGACCATAGTTCTTGGATAAAAGAATGCTGCCGTTTGATCCTGCTGCAAATAAAATTGAAGAGATGCTGATGATTGTATTCAGATTAGCCGTAATATTTGGGTTTAAATGCTCCCATTCCGCAGAAAAATAAGTATGATTGTTTAAATAACTAAATTCCGTTTTATTATCAGATAAGGAGTTCAATTTTTCTTTGAGAATAAACCTGTCAACCAAAAAATAGGAAGTTCCTACAACTGTTAAAGTAATAAGAATTACGAAAGTAACAATCAAATTTGTAATTCGGGTTTTTTTATAAGCTACAGATCTAATCTGATTCTGAGTTGTAGATGATTTTCCAACCAGAAGAGGTAAATTAAAAATTAGATTTTCAATAGAAGTTCTGAATTCATAAGCATTTACGAAATTTTTTTTATCAGATTTATTTAATGCAGAAAGAATCAGCTCATCAACCTCATTTGGTATTTCAGGATACTTATCTGATAACTTTTCAGGAATCATTTTCAAATGAGCTTCGTAAATTTCATAATCTGACTTAAAGTTAAACGGAGGTAATCCTGAAATCATTTCATACAAAGTTATTCCCAAAGAGTATATATCTGTCCTCGGTGATGGTTCAAGTCCTTTTATTTGTTCGGGACTCATATAATGAATTGTCCCGATATTAAATCCGACTCTTGTTATGTTCTGATTTTCATTCAGAGACTTTGAAATACCAAAATCCATTATCTTGACAATTCCATTTCTGTCAATTATAATGTTTGAAGGTTTTAAATCTCTGTGAACAAAACCCATTGAATGAGCATAATCAATTGCAATCAGAACCTGCTGCAAAACTCTTAACGAATAGATTAAATCAAGTCTACCATACATTGAGATTAGCTGACTTATTGTTGACCCATCAACATACTCCATTACAAATCCAGTAGCCTCTTTCGTTTCGATAAAACCGTAAATCATAACGATGTTAGGGTGGTTAAGCTTTGCCTGATTCTTTGCTTCAAAACGGAATCTTTCAATAAAGATTGGATCTTTTACAAGTTTAGGATTGATAATCTTAATGGCAACAAATCTTTCAAGCTGAGTATCATAAGCTTTATAAACACTGCCCATTCCTCCTTCGCCCAAAAGAGAAATTATCTGATAATTAAGAATTCTCTTTCCGACCATTATTGGCTTTTTCAACTAAGATAAAAGAATAATCATCTGCTGCACCACGACTTCGAACAAGAGATATTATACTATTCTGAATTGAATCGAAATCTTTACTGGTAAGAATTTGATTAAGTTCAGTATCACTTATGAGAGATGTAACTCCATCGGAGCAAAGGAAAAATCTATGCGTCTCCATATCACTTAAACGCATTTTGCTCAAATCGGGTTCTGGATTTTCTTTTCCAAGAGCCTTCAAAATAACATGACTGCTTGGGTGATTACTCGCTTGCTTTAAGGTAAGATATCCTTCTTCAATCAACTTTTGAATGAGTGTGTGATCTTTAGTCAATAATCTCAGGTTATTACCTCTTAAATGATAAATTCTTGAATCACCGATATGACCCCAATAAGCAAAGTTATCTTTAAGGTAAAGAATATCAAGAGTAGTTGTCATCTGATTATTTTCTTTTTTCTGTTGTGAATACTTCAAAAGAAAATCATTTGCATCAAAAATTGTTTCTTTAATTCTTTCAAGATAGTTAGGTTTATTTGAAGCATCGAAAAGATTTTTAACTGCTGAAACAGTGATTCTGGAGGCAACTTCAGGGTCAGAATCTGCGCCTACGCCATCACAAAGTATGCAAAGTAAACCATCGTCAATTATTAAGGTATCAATTGCATCTTCATTGATGGTTTTATTTGTTCCTCTGGCTGTAAATTTTGATATTAAATAATGATCCATACAACATATTAAATTATGCGTTCGTTTATTTCTTTGTTCAAAAATAAGTATTTATTATCAGATTATTCAGTGGTACTGTGCTTTATGACCAAAGCTTTATTTGATAAACAAGCACCTCAAATTTATATTTACCACTCAAAAATTTTCAATCTATGCGAGAATGGCGGAATTTGGTAGACGCGCTAGACTTAGGATCTAGTACCGAAAGGTGTCGGGGTTCGAGTCCCCGTTCTCGCACCAGTTTTTAATATTTTCTAAAGATAAAAATAAGAGGATAATTTGGAATATCAGGTAAATGAAATAAATGCTTCTGAAAAAGAAGTCGAGATTAAGCTTTCCTATGATGAAATCAGAGAAAGCATCGAAAATGAAGTAAAGAAACAAACAAAAAATATTCAGGTTCCGGGATTCAGAAAAGGCAAAGTTCCGAAAAATATTTTGAAGAAAATGTTTGGCGATGCACTTGAATATGAAGCTGCTGATAAAGTTGCCACAGAATTTTTCTGGAAAGTTGCTGATGAAAAAGACCTAAGACCAATCGGCAAACCTGCAATGACAAGTCTGGATTTTGAACCTGAGAAACAACTTATTTTCAAAGTTAAGTATGAGACTATTCCTGATATCAATGTCAAAAATTACAAAGATATTGAGATTGAAGTTCCGGACTTTGTTGTAACAGATGAAGAAGTTCAGAAAGAAATTGAATATATAATTAAAGCAAATCAGACTACTGAAACAGTAGATGAGATTGGTGATGACAGAAATTATCACATCGAAGTCGAAATAAATCGTACTGATGAACAAGGCAATATCTTACCTGACACAAAGCCGGAAAAACTTACAATTGACCTTACCAATGAACAGATTCATCCACAGATTGTAGAAAATTCAAAAGGCAAAAAAGTTGGTGAATCATTCTCTTTTCATTTTACAGACGAAAGAAAACAGAAAAACAGTGATGGGAATGAGGAAGAAATAACAGAAAACTATTATTACACAGCTAAAATTCTCAGCATCAAAAAAGTCATTCTTCCTGAATTAAACGAAGAGCTGGTTAAGAAAGTAACCAAAGACCGACTATCTGATGTTGAAGCTTTCAAAGATGAAATTAAAAAAGACATTCAGAAATATTATGATCAGCGAGTCGAAGAAATTACAAGAAGCAGACTGCTTTCCGAAATCATTAAGAATAATGATTTTACTCCGCCTCAGACTTTGGTTAATAATATTTTGGAGGAATATTTAAAAAGCGAAGAGAATTATTCAAAGCAGAATAAAATTCCGTTCAACAGAGAGGAAGCCCGAAACCGCCTGTTTAGAAATGCTGAGAATGAAGTCAAATGGTATTTGATCAAAGAACAAATTCAGAAAGCCGAAAATATTTCTGTAACCGAAGAAGAGTTAAAAGAATATGCTCAGAAAGAAGCTGAACAAACAGGTTTGCCGTTGGACAAAATCATGAATTATTACAAAGCTTCAAATCAGGTTGAAAGAATTATTGACGAAAAACTTTTTGATTTTCTTAAAGCCAACAACAAAATAAAAAGAGTTGACCCTAAAACACTTTACCCACAGAAAGAGGAAATAAATGAGCAGTAAATTAGAAATCTTCAATCAATTAGTACCTTATGTAATTGAACAAACCGGACGCGGTGAACGCGGAATGGATATCTATTCCCGTTTGTT
>CALHAB010000014.1 GCA_937934185.1 uncultured Ignavibacterium sp.
ACTCTTAAATCCGGTCTTTATTACTGGAAGATAGAAGATGAGAGGGAAGTTCTTTTTGTAAGTAAGTTTTATTTTGTTAACGAACAATAGAACGCAGATTAAGCGGATTCCCCAGAATTTAAGAGATTGTTTGAAAATTAAAATTTTTATGGTAGCCACAAGCATCAGCCAGCGAAATTAAACTGATGAGTTAGTTTCAGAGTTATTAATTGCAGTTGACTTTAGTCAACTGAATAATATCTCTTAAAATCCGACTTCAGTCACATCTTGCGATTCATTATGTGGCTAAAGCCAATATTAGTTTTATCACTCTTTGCAGTTGACTGAAGTCAACGGCAATAGATTTAATAATTCAAATTCTGCAAAAGTTTCTGAAGATTATGGCTAGTAATTGAATAGTAGTATCAACACAACCTAATGATTCTGATAAATCTGCGTCATCAGCGTTCTAAATTTTTAATCACCACCAATTAATAAAAATCCCGCCCACGATCTTGGTCTTGCTGTAACCTGATTTTTTATCAACTTTAACTTTGCCGCTCTCAAAGATTCTGAATAAGACTTACCGGAAATCATTTGTCTGTAAAACTCAACCATCAGTTCGCTGGTGTGTTTATCAGGAATTTTCCACAAAGAAAAAATTATGTTGTCAGCTCCCGAATATAAAAAACCACGATTGAGTGCCATCATTCCTTCGCCACGGAATAGCTTTCCAAGTCCGCTTTCACAACTGCTGAGCACGATTAAGTCTGCGTTTAAATTCAGATTATATGTTTCGCTTGAGTAAAGAATTCCATCGTCATTAAAACTTGAATCAGTCGGTTGAGCAAATACTACTCCTGATAAGCCCGGCTGTTCTTCATTCATAAAACTGTGAGAAGCAATGTGAACAATCTTGTAATCCTTAACATTTAATTTGAATGAATCCTCTTTTGCATCAGCATAAAAGTATGCAGTATTAATTTCTTCCGGTTTATTTGCAATAAAAAGATCAATAATAGAGTTAACTTCCCACTCGCTGTATTTAAGTTCATCGAAAGTTTTGCCATCAACCGAAACTGAGCGAAGCACTTCATCATTCGCTGCCAGCAAAGATGAATTAAGATTAGAGATGGTAAATCCTGTTTTATTGTCTTTAGGAAATACTGGAGCGAAGCCAATAAAATTTTTTGATGCGTTGTTTTTTGTTTCTTTTTGTGAATCAACAAACAATGATGCCGAGTAATGATATGAGATATCAAAATCTTTAATCAGATAATTCAGTTTTGTAAAATCTTTTGTATTGTTTTTTTGCACCATAGTAAGCAAAGCTTCAAACGGAACTTTAAATAATACATCGTGTGGAATTATAATCAGGCGGCTTTTTGTTTTTAGCAACGAAGACACTGGTTGAATCAACAACTCAGTAAGCTTGTTAGCAGAATTTATATACTTGGTTGTTTCAGATTTGATGATCGCCGAATAGTAATCCTTAACAATTTCTGTAAAATTATCTGGTATATTCGTCTCAATTACTTCGAACCTCTCTCTGCTTATGAGCGCCAGAACAACTGATTGATCGCCCACAAAATAATTTAAAACTACTTCATTAATGTTCAGAGCATTTTGTATTTGTTCTACAGAAGCATTAAAGGAACTGTATTTTAGTTTAAAGTACTCCGGAAATTCCTTTTCAAGATTATCAATAAATTGTTCATACTGAGTCTTTAACTCGAACAACTTGTTTTGATATTCATTTATTCTGGTGATGTCTATATTATCTTTTTGTTGATACAACTTTTCAAGCTGAGTATTGTAAAATGCAATAGCGATCTTAATCTCTTTCTCCTGCTCGATAGTTGATGCAGGGATTTTTGCAAATTCTTTTGCTTTGGATTCAGTTAATCCCTCTGAGAGAACTACCGACTTTCCTTTCTCAATAAAGTTTAATGCCTGTTGTTTGTAATATTCATTATCCGTTAATGAATTTAATCTCAAACTGGCTTTTACAGCGTGATTATACAATTCGGCGGCCTGTTCTGTTATATTTAATTTAGAGCCCTCACTTTTAATTCCTGAACGGATTTTATCAACAAGAGTGGAAGCTAATTGATAATTTGTTAGAGAAAGTTTCAAATTCTGTGTTACACTTGACTTGGATGGATGCGATAATAAATTTGCTTTCAGCACTAATGTCTTCAATAAATTAAGCTCGGAATTTACATTATCTAATCCCGGCATAGATGAAACAGAGGAATCATTAAAATCTGTAACAAGGGATTTGATAGATAACTGACAGTAAAATAAAGCTGAATCCAAATTATTTTGTTGCTCATAAGTCTTTGCAATATTATAGTATATTAAACCTATCTCGGGATGTTTATCCCCAAACAGATTACTCCAAATATTATAAGATTTGAAATAATAAGCTCGTGCTTCTTCATAGTTTTTAATATCAGAAAATAAATTTCCAAAGTTTGAATAAGTAAATGCAACATCAGGATGTTCCGGACCCATTTTTTTTAATCTTATCTGAAGTGCCTTATTCAGATACTCAGAAGCTTTATTAAAATCTTTTATTGACCTGTAAGCATCTCCGATGTTATGATAAAGCAGACCAACGGAAGGGTGTTCTTCTCCACTGATTTTCAATCTTATATCAAGAGCTTTATTATAATATTCCAGAGCTTTATCAAACTCCTGTTTATATTCATAAGCAATACCGATGTTTCCATAAACAAGAGCAACACCGGGATGATTTTCCCCGAATGCTGATAATCTAATAGCAAGCGATTTCTGATAAAATTCTATCTCTTTATCATAATCCCCCATAGAACCATAAAGTAATCCTATATTATTATAACTTGTCGCTACAACAGGATGATTCTCCCCATATACATTTTTTCTTATACTCAATGCCTTTAACTGGTATTCTAAAGCTTTTTCATAGTCGCCTTTGAACAAATAAACATTGCCAATATTATTATAATTTGAAGCAATAAGTCCGTGATTCTCTCCATATACAGGGACGGCAATTTCCAGAGCTTTATGAAAGTGGTTAAGAGCCATTTCATATTCACCCATTTTATGATAAGTCAATCCAATATTAACATGACTTACCGAAGACTCCAGAGAACTTTCTCCAAACACTATAGATTTTATTGCAAGAGAGGTATTATGCATCTCAAGAGCTTTATCATATTCCCCATTATACCAATAAACAGTTCCTATGTTGTTATAAGATTGAGCAACCTCTTTATTATTCTCTCCAAGTTTTGAAATACCAAGTTCTAAGGTTTTCATTAATAAGGATAGTGCGGAGTCATTGTCTCCTTTCATTAAAAGATTCCAGCCTACCGAGTTTGAAGCAAAAACTACTGTCTCCCAATATTTCGTATCAGAACTTTTTTCAGCTAATTGTTTATAAATTTCTAAAGCATTCCCGAAATAAATATTTGAACTATCATACTTAGCATCGTCCGAAAGAGCTTTGCCTTTATTTAACCATTCATTTGCAATCACTGTATCAGCCGATGTATAGTTTTTAATTGCATCAGTTATTTTATCTTGTGCAAACGATACTTCTACAGCCAGCAAAAAACTTAAAAACGATATGATGTAATTGGTAATCAAATTAATGTGAATAAATAATTATTAAATGATTTAATGAAGAGTTAATTCTGCCTGAGTGAAGTTAATTAAAGAGGGAAGAGTTGTCAACTGCCTTTTTGTTAAAAAGCAATTAACAACTCTTTAAATTTTGAAATGCTGTTATCGAAGCAGTATCATCTTTTTTGTTTCAACAAAACCTTGTCCTGAGCTTGTCGAAGGAACAACTGCCTGTAATCTGTAAAAATAAATTCCGCTTGATAATCTGGAAGCATCAAATATTATTTCATATCTGCCAGCATCTCTAAACTCATCAACAAGAGTTGTGACTTCATTACCCAACACATCATATACTTTTAAAGTTTGCCAACTGCTTACTGGCGACTGCCAACTGATTTTTGTGCTTGGATTGAATGGATTTGGATAGTTCTGACCAAGGAAAAAATCCATATCTGAATAAATATCGTCGTTGCTTGCAAATTGAAAATGCAGAAGAAATAGCTTAATTGGATTTAATGTCGGATTACCTTGTCCAAACACACTTATTCCAGCTTCCAAATCATTCATATATAATAACGGAATATCAAAAGGATCGAAACCAAGATAATCAGGCCCGACAGTTGCATAAATCATGTTATCATCAGGATATAAATCATTTAAATTAATCCTACCCCAATTATTCGGTTCTCTTAAATCATATGGATAAGCATAAACAGCATCGGTTTTATAAAATCCGTTGGATAGTGCTAATCCACTCGGGTCAGATAAATCCAATCTTGGCGCTGTCCAGCAAACTACCACATCATTCATGTAGCCCCTCATCGGAGTAACAACAATTGAAGGATAAGACTGTCCTATTAAAGATCCCGGATAATAATCAGCAATTGCCTGAAGGGTATCAATATTAATTGATGAAATAGCTATCCAGTTCCTAGTTATTGAATTCCAGTACAACATAGGGAATTGATTTTTATATGGTTGTGCTCCGCTGACTACTACTCCATAACCATTGGCAGCAATATGAACATAACCGGAATCATCAATTGCACCATCAACTTGTCCGAAATTTTCAAACAAGGGGGCAAAATCAGCAGTGTGATAATTACTGACTAAGTTTGGTACCCCGTCTGCCGCTATTCTTTCTGCATTCCAGGAATTTCCATAATCAGTTGAATACATTATCCAAAGGTTGTCGGCTCTGTTTTCAGCTACTCCGGAATAAACATGTCCATCCCCGGAACTTGTTCCAACTATAAGAATATATTTTTCATTCTTTGACTTTTTAATTTTCGCATCAGAACCTTGTGGATTATAAATCATATCCGGATGAAATCTCTGTAAGCTGTCAATCAAAACAAATGAAATCCCCAAATCGTCGCTTCGATAAAGTTTTGATTGTGATTTAGACCATAGGAAAATTCTTCCGTTTGAAAATACAAATACCGGAGAGGGTGGAGTATTGTGTATTGTTAAACCCGAATTTGTGTTAATGGCAATTTTAGAATTCGTCTCAGAACTTATTCCCCAAAAGCCAGCAGTGCTACCGGTAAGCGAAACATCAATATTGGGAAATCCGCCTTGCGAATTGAAAACATTCAAAGAATCAAAAGTATTATAGTTCCCCTGATATAAAAATATTTGTCTTGCTAATGGTCGCGACATATCTCTTATCATCAAAGAGATATTAACATTATTTTCTTTATAGATGATATTGTTCATTACTGAATTAGCAAGATAATCGTAATCTGAATTTGCTATTTGTGACGGCCAGTCTAACGGTAGTTGTGCAAACGATAGGGAACTAAAAATTAATAAGCTTAATAACACCATTAAATTTTTCATAATCCACCTTTGTTTGTCAGTGAAAA
>CALHAB010000015.1 GCA_937934185.1 uncultured Ignavibacterium sp.
CCCTTATACCTTATTTCCTTATTCATCTCTCCTTATCTGTCTATGTCATTCCGAACGCAGTGAGGAATCTTTAGCATTGAAAGAAAAGTAGAGACACGCCGCGGCGTGTCTCTACTAAATGCAGGACAGGTTTTGTATCAAGTAAGAAGATGATGCTGATAAAGTAAAAGGCCTCATCTCTAAGTTCCTTCTCCAATCAGTCTCGGTTTGGCCGAACCTCGACGGAAGGAGAGGGGCTTTTAAATATCATTGATAAACTTTTTGATGATCATAAGTTCAGTTATAAAACCTTGAGGATTTTTTCTCAGAATTATTCAGAAAACCCTGAAGGTTTTTATTTATCACAACAGCTTTCTGTTTAATAACAAATGACTACACAGCATTATAAGCCGCTTCAACATCTGCAATTTCTTTTGGAATTTGCCTTCCTAAAACTTTATAACCGCTTTCAGTCACAAGAATATTGTCTTCTATTCTTATTCCGCCAAAGTTTCTGTACTCTTCAACTTTATCATAGTTGATATAATTTTTCAATTTCTTCTTTGCCTTCCACTGATCAATCAGTTCTGGAATAAAATAAATTCCCGGCTCACAGGTGAAGACAAATCCGGGTTTGAGTTCTTTGGCAAGTCTAAGATAAGCTAAACCAAACTGGTCGCTTCGTTTTGTTTTATCATCATAACCCACATACTGCTCACCAAGTCCTTCCATATCGTGAACATCAAGACCCATCATATGTCCAAGTCCGTGTGGAAAGAATAATGCATGTGCCCCTGCTTTAACAGCTTCACCAGGATTGCCCTTCATTATTCCAAGCTGAATTAATCCTGCTGCAATAATTTTAGCTGCAGTAAGATGTACATCAATGTGCTTTACGCCGGGTTTAATCATATTAATTGCATTCTTCTGAGCAGTAAGAACAATTTCATAAATATCTTTTTGTCGCTGCGAAAATTTACCACCAACAGGAATAGTTCTTGTTATATCGCTTGAGTAGAATTCAAGTGATTCTGCACCGGCATCACAAACAAGCAGTCTGCCTTCCTGAAGCTGATTACCGTGAAAATGATTGTGAAGAGTTTGTCCGTTAATAGAAATTATCGGATGAAATGAAACTCCGTTACCAAGTGATAAAGCAATTCCGTTTAATGCAGCATAAATATCATTTTCAGTTAAACCTGGTTTGGCCATTCGCATTGCAGTGGTGTGCATCTGATAAGCAATTTCAAGTGCATATTCTATTTCAGCAATTTCTTCAGGGGCTTTTACAGACCTTTGTTCAACCACAGCTTCAATTAATTTCTTAGAAGCTTTCTTATTTATCTTAAACGGATCATCATCAAGCAGTGATGCAAGCTTCAGATTATGCTCACCACGATATAAAGGCAGAAAGTGAATTTTCGTTCCTTTGCTGATTTTTGTCTTAAGAAATTTTTTAAGATTAGAGATTGAATCTGAATTCTGAACACCTACTCTTTCAGCAAGTTCAGTAAGCTTTGGCTGAGGTCCCATCCAGACTATATCTTCAAGAGTAAATTCATATCCAAAGAGATATTCTTTGTTTTCGTCAACATCAATAATTCCTGCAAGATTTGGAACCGGTAAACCGAAGTAATATAGGAATGAGCTATCCTGTCTGAAGTTATAAGTATTAGCCGGATAGTTAATCGGTGATTCATCATTCCCTAAAAATAACAGCAACCCTGATTTGAATTTTTTCTTAAGCTCTTCTCTGCGGTTAATATAGATTTGTCGGTCAAACATAAATACTCCTGTGAGTGGAAATTGTAATTAATTTCAAACCAAATTTAGACAATAATATTTTGGAATTCCAGAATAGCGTTTTAATAGTTTAATTTCTTTATTATCATCACAACAAAAAATAACAATGCCTGCAAAAGAATAATTGTAGCACCACTCGGAACATCCAGATAATATGAAATCCAAAGACCAGCTATTGCAGTTGAAACTCCAAAGACAATTGAATAAACAGTCATTCTGCTGAAAGATTTGTTTATTAGTCGAGATGTTGCCGGAGGAATAACAAGAAATGCGGCAATCAGAACAATTCCAACAACTTTGATTGAAACAACAATTGTAACTGCAATCAGCACACTCAAAATATAATCATCGAACTGAACAGGTAATCTGTCTGCTTGTGCAAGTTCGCGGTCGAATGATGAATAAGCCCATCTCTTCCAAAAGGATGATAATAAAATAGAAATGAGAATTAATAAAGCAGGCGCAATTACATCTGTTAGTGAAACTGCAAGTATTGATCCGAACAGATAATTAAAAGCATCGCTTGTATATTGTTTTTTCATGAATATGAAAATAATTCCAAGAGCCATTGAGACGGAAAAGAAAATTCCGATTGTTGTATCGCCGGCAAGATTAGTATTGTTCTTAACATATGTAATTCCGATTGCGACAAGAATTGTGAAGGGTACAGCAATCAACAGTGGTTCCTGTTCAAGCAGAATTCCCAGCGCAACTCCACCGAATGCAGCGTGAGCAAGACCACTTCCCAGAAAACCTAATCCGCGTTGAACGACAAAGACCCCGTAATAACTTGCAAGAATACCAACAAGTACTCCTGCAATTAAAGCGCGCTGCATAAACGGAAGAGATAAAAATTCAAACACTTGTAATATTTCTTAAATTTTTGTTAACAAATTTTAAATGCATCAATCTAGATTTGTCGATTAAAACTTCTGATAATTTTCAAACTGTCATTTCGAAGAAGCAAAGCAACTGAGAAATCTTTTCTTAATCATAGATTTATCTCTCAATAAACGATATCCAAATGTTTTATAATATCTTTATAGAACATCAATAAAATTATATGATAGTCAAATCATTCATCAATTAATTCTGATTTTATGTTCATGTCCGATATGACCGAATGCTGTTCGTAAATTTTGTTCGCTTAAAGCTTCTTCGGGATGACCAAAACTAACCTGCTTTCTGTTTAACAGTAAAACAAAATCAGAATGATGATGAGCAACATGCCAATCGTGAGTAATCATTAAAACTGTTGCTTTGGAATTTTGCTGATACTTCTCAAGAAGATTATATAAGTCAGCTTCGCCGATTGCATCTATTCCTGTTGCAGGTTCATCGAGCACAACAAGTTTTGGATTGCGCACAATACTTCTTGCAAGACAAACCCGTTGAAGTTCTCCGCCCGAAAGTTCTGTAATCGGACGAAGGGCAAGATGTTCCGCCTTTACCATCTCCAAAGCTTTGATAGAATTTTCTTTGTCAACTCCTTTAACAGACCATGGCCATTTTCTAAGTAAACCTGAAGCCACAAGTTCAATTGCAAGTGCGGGAAAGTTTCTGTCCATTGTTTTTATCTGAGGAACATAACCAATCAGCTGCGGATCAATTTCATCGGGATGTTTACCAAAAATTTTTACTTCACCTAAATCAACTTTAATCAGCCCAAGAAGTATTTTCATCAGAGTTGTTTTGCCCGCACCATTTGGTCCGACAATGGAAACAAAAGCATTTTCAGGAATAGAAAAATTCAGATCCTCGAGAACTTTAATATCTCCGTAACTGAGAGAAAGATTTTTTACTTCAACCGCATTCATTTTAATTCATTCACAATGATTTTCAAATTCTGTAAAATTATCTGTTCATAAGTCTCTACACCTGTGGTTCCACCCATTGGATCTAATTCAACAGTTTTTATTCCAACTGATTCAGCCAAAACTTTAGCGGGCTTGCTGATGTGTTGTTTGTTTATAAAAATCGCTTTCACATTCTTTCTTTTAATTTCATCCGAAATATTTTTCAGAAACTTTGGCGTAACCTGTTGTCCGGGTGAAATTTCAAGCGAACCGACAACTTCAATTCCATATCTTTTGAAAAAATAATTATAAAACGGATGTGCGGAAAATACTTTTCTGTACTTAACTGATTTTATTTCTTCTTTGATTTTTTTATCGAGCTCATAAAGCTTTTTTGAAAATGTTTCTGAATTTTTTCTGAATAAATCTTTCTTTTCGGGAAAAGAATGTGAAAGAACTATAGCTAACGAATCCAGAAGTGAATTAACAGTTAAAGGATCTGTCCAGAAATGCGGATCAACACCATAATGATGATGAGAATTTTTATCCTGATGTACCGAATGATTTTCATTCATTTCAATCTGTAGCAAAAAATTTTCGGGTACAAGTTTCAACAATTCAATTTTATTCTCAACCTCAAGTTTGGCTGCCCAGCCGTCGAGTGTTTCTGCTCCATAAAAAAATACTTTTGCATTCTGAATCTTTTTATAATCCGAAGGTGACATTTCATAAGTATGTGGATCAGCACTGCCGGGAAGTAAAACATCAACCGTAATGTCACTTCCAACAATTTCCTGAACTATTGCTTTGAAAGGATAAATTGTAACGACAATATTCTTACCATCTGATTTTTCTTTTGAGCAGTTGGCAAGTATAAAGAGAGTGAAGAATAAAAATATAATTTTAAGTGATTTCATTTTTTTGCTGTAATTACCGACTGCTTCTTCCGAAAGATGAAGTAAAGTCCCAACAAGATAAACGGAATACTTAAAATCTGTCCCATATTAATTGGCAATGCAGATTCAAAAGCAGATTGATTTTCTTTCAGAAATTCTACAAAAAATCTGAAACCAAAAATCAGTATAAGAAATAATCCGAACAGAAATCCCGGCTTAATTGATGATGACTTTTTATTGTAAATTAAATAAAGAATTATGAATGAAAGAAAATAGAATAAAGATTCATAAAGCTGAGTTGGATGTCGTGGTATTTCATCAACGCGTACAAAGACAAACGCCCAGGGAACATCAGTAGCTTTTCCAATGATTTCTGAATTAAAAAGATTACCAAGTCTGATCAGCGCGCCACCAAGTGCTACAACAATTACAAGTCTGTCTAATATCCAGATCATATTCTGATCTTTCTTCTTCCGTGAAAAGAGATACAATGCTGTCAGAATTCCGATTGCAGCACCGTGTGAAGCTAATCCACCCTGCCAGACTTTGAGTATCTCAATCGGATTAGTAAGATAATATGAAGGATCATAAAAGAGACAATGACCTAATCGTGCACCAATTACAGTTCCGAGAATAACATAAATGGAAAGTTGCTCGAGGTCTTCAAGCGGTTTTTTTTCGCGCTTATAAACTTTGGTAAGAATCATATAACCAAATACAAAAGCGAGTGCAAACAAAAGTCCATACCATCTTAGTGAAATCGGACCGAGCTTCATTATTTCGGGGCTAACATGCCACCAGATAGAATTAATAATCATAATTTTCAATAAAAATATTTCTGATACTTTTTAACATAATAAAAAATGTTCACCAACCAACAGGTTTTGAAATATTTGTTCCGGGAATGTGATCTGGTAATTGTGAATCTCTAAGAACACCTTCTCTTATTCTTTTAATAAAAGTTGCATATTTCATCAATTCCTTAGACAGATGTCCTTTACCCGGCATCACCAATCCTAATATTTTATTAGGGTGATATTTTCTGACTAATTTCATTGATTCGGCCAAGTCACTGTCATTGGAAACAATCAATCCACAATCGTATTCATTTAACCAGGCATCATTCAAAAGATGTACATCAATATTTACATCTGAACCTTTTTCTTCGGTTTTAATGATCTTTACACTTTTGTTTTTGTTAGCCGGATCAGCAGATGGATCAAAAACTTCATGAGTTAAAAAATGACCATAGTAGATCTTTATTTCAGGAATATATGTTTTAAGTGCCCTAAGATAAACCTGTTGCTTCAGTGGTTTGGAAGCATTGTATTTACCTGAAACTAACGCAGTGAAATATTTAATCTGAGTTATCTGATGATTTGAGGATAATATTTTTGTAAATAAAGATTTAAAGTCCAACCATTTAAAGGGTGTGTTCTTGACTGCCCTGTAATAAAAATTAAATCCATCTATATAAATTATTGTTCTCAAAATGCAGGCGATTGAATTTAAAAAAAGCAGGAGTCACCGAAGTGACTCCGCGCCCTTGACCGAAGTCGAAGGGGTGGTTAAAAACCCGTTCAAAAATAGTTTAAACTGACATTAATTTCAAAGTGTGATATTTTCACTTTTTCTTTTTGCTTGTTCTCTTACTTTTTCCGGTTTCTTCCTTATTGTTTGCAAGTTCAACACATTCTTCAAAAGTCAGCGATGAAGGATCGCGATCTTTAGGAAGTTTAATGTTTTTCTTTCCGGCTTTCAGATAAGGTCCCCATCTTCCGTTTAATATCTGATAAGTCGGATCCTCATCAAAAACCTTGATAAATTTTTCTGAGTCAGAAACTCTTTTTGCATCAATTACCTGAATAGCTTCATCAATTGTAATTGTGTGTGGATCAAATTGTTTTTTAATTGACACAAATTTGTTATCGTGTTTGATGTAAGGTCCAAATCTTCCGATTCCTGCAATAATTTCTTTGCCTTCATATTCTCCGACAACTCTCGGAAGCCTGAAAAGCTCGAGTGCTTCTTCCAATGTGATTGTTTCAATTTTCTGATCTTTTCTTAACTGCGCATAAATCGGTTTAGCGTCCGGATTTTTCGGATCAGTTTTTTGCGCAACCGGACCAAAGCGGGCTATTCTGACTGATACAATCAACCCTGTTTCAGGATCTTCTCCCAAAATTCTTTCTCCGGAAGTTCTCTCACTTGTTTCAGTTGTGTGAACAACTTTTTCGTGAAAAGGGAAATAGAATTCTTTAAGCATCTCTTCATATTTCAGTTTTCCCAATGCAATTTCATCAAGTTCTTCTTCAACTTTAGCAGTAAACTGATAATCCATTATCTGTGGAAAATATTTCATCAGAAAATCTGTAACAACCATTGCAATATCTGTTGGGAAAAGTTTTCCTTTATCAGCACCTGTAATTTCTGTTTTAACTTCTTTCTTTAGTTTACCATTTTGTGCAAGAGTGATTACACGATATTCTCTTTCCTTTCCTTCTCTTTCTTCTTTGTGAACATATCCCCGCTTTTGAATTGTGCTGATTGTCGGCGCATAAGTAGAAGGTCTTCCGATTCCAAGTTCTTCAAGTTTTTTAACAAGACTTGCTTCTGTATATCTTGCAGGCGGACGAGTGAATCTTTCAGTAGCAGTAATTATTCTGGTATTTAGCTTTAATCCTTTTTTAACAGGCGGCAGAATTCCTTCTTCGCCATTTTCTGTATTTTCTTCATCAGTATCTTCAAGATAAACCTTAAGAAATCCATCAAACAGTATTACTTCGCCTTTGGCAGTAAATAAGTCATCAAGTTTAGAACCTTTTATCTTTACTGTAGTTCTTTCAATCTCAGCATCACTCATCTGAGAAGCAATCGCTCTTTTCCAGATAAGTTCGTACAAAGCTTTTTCGTCTTTAGAACCGCTGATTGTTTCTCTGCCGAAGTCAGTCGGGCGAATTGCTTCGTGAGCTTCCTGTGCATTTGCCGACTTTGTCTGATATGTTCTTTTATGATGATAGCGATTACCGAAGTCCTGTTTTATTGCCTGCTCAGCCGCATCAAGAGCAAAGTCTGACAGATGAACTGAATCTGTTCTCATATAAGTAATGTAACCAGCTTCATAAAGTTTCTGTGCAATGAGCATTGTTCTGGAAACAGAAAATCTCAGTTTGCGTGATGCTTCCTGCTGAAGCGTAGATGTTGTAAAAGGAGCTGAAGGTGTTCGTTTGAAAGGCTTCGTTTCAACTTCTTCGATAAGAAATTCAGATGAAGAACATTTACTCAGAAATTCTTCAACTTCCTTTTCATCTTTCAGGAAACGGGAAAGTTCAGCTTTAAGCGTTTGTTCTTTACCTGAATCATCAACAAATGTAAAGAGTCCTGATACTTTGAATCTTGATTCAGGAACAAATGCATCAATTTCTCTTTCGCGTTCAACGATAAGTCTGACTGCAACAGATTGAACTCTTCCTGCAGAAAGTTTTGTGCGGATTTTTCTCCAGAGGATCGGAGAAATTTCAAATCCAACAAGTCTGTCTAAAACTCTCCTTGCCTGCTGAGCATCAACAAGATTGTAATCGATGCCTCTTGGATTTTCAATTGATTCAAGAATTGCTTTTTTGGTTATTTCATCAAAAACAATTCTTCTGATTTTTTCTTCAGGAAGTTCTAATGCTTCTTTCAGATGCCATGAGATTGCTTCACCTTCGCGGTCTTCGTCAGTTGCAAGCCAGATAGTTTCAGCTTTCTTTACAAGCTTTTTAAGTTCAGTGATTACTTTCTTTTTATCTTCCGGAATTTTGTAAATGGGTCTAAAGTGATTTTTTACATCAATGCCCATATTTTTCTTCTCGAGATCACGTATGTGTCCGTAGGAAGAAGTAACAAGAAATTCTTTCCCGAGATAACTTTCAATTGTCTTTGCCTTAGCTGGAGATTCGACTATTACAAGATTTTTTGCCATAACTCAACTTTATTTTATAAAAACGCTTGCAAATTTAACTTAAACTAATCGGAAATATCAAAGTCAATTACAAAGTAGCAGACTAATATCACTTAGTTTTAACAATAATCGTTTTTTTGCTGATATTTGAGCAGTAAAAAAATTTTTATGTTGATGATTAAAGATATACTTAACAAAATTTTAAAGGTTCTGGCATTTCCATTCATTATTCTGATTAAAATTTATCAGATTTTTATCTCACCACTTTTTCCTTCCTCGTGCAGATATACTCCAACCTGCTCACATTATACATTGGAAGCATTAAAAAAATACGGACTTCTGAAAGGTCTGTGGCTTGGAATAAAAAGAATTTCACGCTGTCATCCATGGGGTGGAAGCGGCTATGATCCAGTTCCATAGGTCAGATTATGTCAGGCAATAATCAATCTTTTGGAAAAAGAATAATCTCCGTTATAAAAGCAGTTTTCAAATTTTTGTTTCTGATATTTATCTCATCAGTAATAATTGTTTTTTTACTCAGATGGATAAATCCTTTAACAAGTTCAATTATGGTTCAAAGACAAGTTCAATCAATTTTTAGCGGAGATTTTGATTACATAAAATATTCATGGATTGATTATGATGACTGCTCGCCTTATCTGCCGATTGCTTTTGTTGCAGCAGAAGATCAGAATTTTCCTGAGCATTTTGGTTTTGATGTAAGAGAAATTAAAAAAGCGCTTAAACAGTATGAAAGAGGCAGAAGAATTCGCGGTGCAAGTACAATAACACAGCAGGTTGCAAAAAATCTTTTTCTGTGGGAAGGAAAAAGTTTTATCAGAAAAGGAATTGAAGCATACTTCACAGTTCTTATTGAATTATTGTGGGACAAAAAAAGAATTCTGGAAGTTTATATGAACATTGCTGAGTTCGGTGATATGATTTTTGGTGTAAAGATGGCAAGTCTTGCTTATTATAAAAAACTTCCTGACAAAGTCTCGCCGGCACAAGCGGCACTTTTAGCCGCAGTTTTACCTAATCCCAAAAGATATTCCGTTGTTAAACCTTCGGGCTATGTAAGAGGAAGACAAAACTGGATTCTAAAACAGATGAATTCGCTCGGTGGAACGGATTATCTTAAAGAGCTTTAGTTAAAAATTAATTGTAAGAGGTCAAATTTTGCGGATTAAATTAGCCCGGTAGAAAACCAACAAGAACATCCCAGAAAATAATTTCATCCAAGAAAATTTCCTGATTGCTATCCGAATCATATAAACGCAAATCTTTTAATTTGACGCTTACTCGATATGACTGATTAATTGCAAACGGGCTATCTTCCGAAGCAGAAATGAATAATTGTCCCGATGTGGCTTTAAGTTTTTTAGTAACTCCGAAATTCGGAGGTATCACATCGTTACAAAAATTAAAATACACGCTATCGGAAGAATTACCTTCAATTTCAAGTCGGACTATAATAGTTGAATCGGCGTTTGAGAGATTAAAAGTCCTGCACTTCTTTGTAATTCCAAGTCTATTTGCATCTAGAGAAACTGTTATCGCTTTTGATGAGTCAATAAACTGATAGAGAAAAAGATTACCACAACCCAAACTCTGTACTATAGAGTCGGGTCTGTTAATACAGTCTGGATAATTAACAACTTCCTGCTCATCACAGGAGAGAAACAGAAAAGCAACGAATAAAATCGAAATGTGTTTCATAAAAAAATCTCTGTTTAGTTGAGAATACTCCATTTAATATTTATTAACAATGTTGTAATCCGATGTATTTATTTTCTCTGTTACAACTTAAATTTTTATTAGTACAAACTCAATTTATTCCAAAAATTTTTATAAATATGTTATATATTGATCTGAACTTTTCCCGATTATAAAATTCCTATTGTAAATACTATCGCCTTATCATTATAGTCGTTGAAAGTAATAATGTATTCAAAATTCAGTACAACCTGAAAATCATAAGTGTGGAATAATCTCAATCCCGTTGCAAAACCAATTTCAAATCCATCAGAACTTTTCTTTTCATTATTGTTATAAATAACATCATTATGCGTAACCCAGTGAAAACCAAAAGAACCGCCGACATAAGGGCAAATGTCTGTTTTCGAAAACAAATAGTTAGCATAAATGTTTGCAGCAAACCCTCTTCTTAAACCTAACATTAAACCAATTGCATATTCCGGCAATTCGTAATCGAAGTGAGTGTTGAAGACAAATGTTTTATCAAAATCATTATCATATCCTGTTTGCGGAAAAAGATAGCCGAAGGTAATCCCGAAATTATATTTTGATGATCGTCTTAAAGATTCGAATGTTTCGGTTTCTGTAATTCTACCAACTTCTGCACTCTCTGAAAAGGTTTTAACTGATGAAATACTTTTCGCAATCCGTTTCATTACATTTTCAAGATCTTCAAGACTGTTTGCGGTAGTTTGTTCCATCAGCAAGTTGCTTTTTGATTTAAAATCAATCAGATAATACTGAACGATAATTTTTTCACCAAGAGGATTTAGCTTACAGAAAATAACTCTGTCAGCATTTAGTTGTTCAGCGACTTCAACAGCACATTCTGTATTGGAACATTTTACGCCTCCCATGATACTTTCAGTTCTTTGCTCAGAAATTAAATTTTTTATTCCGAGCTTTTCGAGCTCCATTCTTAAAATTGATTCGGATGTTTTTACAGACATTTCGTCCAGACCGATTGAATAAAAGGGAATTAATACATAGGAAAGCGAGTCAACTCTTATTTGTGAAAAAGTGCTGCCTGAAAAAAGAACTAAACAGTATATTAAAATTATTTTTTTCATAAAGTTCCCCTTATAATAAATATATGAATTGATTAAATCTCATAATCAATAACTCTTCTTTCGTATCTTACTTCAGAAAGCCATTTTTTTATTTCTTCGTGGTCCGGATGAATCTGATATTCATTCAACGCCTGTCTGCTTTCGAACTCAGAGTATAAAACCACATCAGAAGAATCTTTTTCTTCACTAAAATCAAAACCAACTTCAATATGAATCAAACCATTAACCTTTCCACGCATTGCCAGAAGCTTATCTTTTAGTTCAAGTGCATTATCGGCCTTACTTTTTCCGTAAGCAGAATCATTTAATCTCCACATAACAATATGTTTAATCATAACTTTTTCTATAATGTTGTATTATTTTTATTTTAGTACAACGAAAACTAACTATTAAACTTAAGATGCTCAACTACTTTTATGTAATTGCTGGTGCGGCAATTGGTGGATTGCTGAGATATGTTGTTGCAGATGTTGTTCAGAGAAATGCAAAAATAATTTTTCCATTCGGAACACTGACTGTAAATATTCTCGGAAGCTTTCTGCTTGGCTTTATTATTTTCTTTCTTGGTGAAAGAGAAATCATATCGCCCGAATTAAGATTGTTTTTAACTGTAGGGATTTGCGGAGGTTTTACAACATTCTCAACATTTTCTTATGAAACTTTAGTGCTGATTCAGGAAGCTCAGTTTCTTTATGCGACTATAAATATTTTATTGAATGTTATTTTATCTCTCTTTGCAATTTACCTTGCATATTTTCTATCAAAAATTTTTTAGGTGAAATATGTTCCAAACCGGTGAAGCAAAACTTTTAAGAATATTTATCGGCGAAAGCGATAAGATAAAAGGTGTTCCCGCTTACGAAAAAATTGTTCTGCTTGCAAGAGAAAAAGGACTTGCCGGCGCTACTGTTACTAAAGGTGTAATGGGATTCGGAAAGAAAAGTATAATTCACACTGCAAAGATTTTAAGATTGTCAGAAGATTTACCAATGATTATTGAAATTGTTGATAAGCTTGACAGAATAGAAGACTTTATAAATGACTTACATAAAGTACTTGACGAATCGAATTGCAGTGCAATGCTTACAATGGAAAAAGTGGAAGTCAGAAAATATGGACAATAGCAAATTCAATGCTGCCACGATTAGTTCGTGACAGCATAAAGAAGCGGGTCACTTTAAAATTCAATTACAGATTCAAAGCTTTGATTGCATTATCAAATTGTTCTGGTCTGATATAAAGCAAATATCCGAAAGTGCCTTTCCCATCAGTCACACCTGTGCATGCATAAACATTTACATTCGCTTCATAAAGTTTATGATGAACCTCAGCAAAAGCTCCGAGTTGATCATCACCCTGAACAAGTATTGCAGAATAGGGTCCGTCAATCTGAATTCCCGCATTCTTTGCCTGCACTACAAACTTGGAAGGATCCTCAGGAAAAATTGAAAGCTGAGTACGCATTGGACCAACCGGCACAGCAGTAAACGCCAAAAGATTTATTCCGGCTTTAGCCAGAGTAGAAAGAAACTTATAAGCTTCTCCGGGTTGATCAACAACTGTAGTATAAAAGTATTCTACTTTTTGAATTCTGAAAGACATAGAAAAATCTCCTTGAAGTTTTATTGAAAACTAATAAACAATTGCATTTAAATAAAAATCATAAAACATTTTCAAGGATTGCCAAGTATCAAGCATGAACGAATGTCATTACTAAACAATATTTAACTTCTCTCAATAATGACATCGAAATAAATATTATTTTTTCACAAATAAGAAATACAACAAGACTGAAACAGAGAAAGTTGATTTATTTGGAAATATCAAATCTTTTATCCTTCGATAAAAAAACAAAAATGGAATTTAATTTGAAGTATAGTTGAGTAATTCAACTTACATATACAGGGGTATCAAATGAAAAAAGTATTACTGTCTCTTATTTGTTTAGTCTTTATAACCGGAATAATTCTTCCTCAGCCGAGAGGAAAGATTATTGTTGAACCTGTTACTCCCCATAGATTAGGAACGCTTGGACTGACTGGTGTTACAAACTCAGTTTCCAATGGTTTGAATGTTATTGCTAAAGAAACTTATGTTTATTTATCAGCAAAAAACATAGGAAACACTGAGCCGATAACATCTGCTACATTTACATTACCTACAAAACCCAGTGGCTCAGTTGCAACTTTGGAAGCGGTTCCCGGCCAACCTTTCTGGATAATGCTTAAGCCAGATGTTAACGGTCAATATGTAGTTGCATTGAATATCGTAACAGCTAGCGGATCTCACGATACAACCATCAACATTTACTCTTCAAACTATATGGGAGTTGGAACATTTGATGGAGTAACCGGTCAGTTCCCAAGCTGTACAAGCTGTCATAGCTCCTCATCGTGGTTTACTCCGATTTATGATAATTGGAAAAATTCTCCTCATGCACAAATGTTCAAGACAATGATAACAAGCGGACCAGTTTATTATTCCACTTCCTGTATGAAATGTCACACCACAGGGTATGATCACAACAATCCAGCAAATAACAATGGTTTTGATGATGTAGCTTTAACACTTGGCTGGACATGGTATGGACCTCCACATCCAACAAAATGGGATTCAATTAAAACAGGATTTCCTGGTTTAGTTAAGTTTGCAACAATCGGTTGTGAGAGCTGCCACGGGGCAAATGGTTCACATCCGGGTGTTCTTAGCGGAAATGTTATTAAAGGCGACATTCTCCAAAGCGATATGCTTTTGGCTAACTCTGGAAACTGTGGTCAATGCCATGATTACCCATGGAGATATAACGAATATGCTCAATGGAAAAATTCATCTCATAGCGAAGCACTTTGGTCAGGTTCATTTGCTCAAGGGTCTTCATCTCAAAACAACAACTTACAGAATTGTATTCGCTGCCACGATGGAAGAGGATTTGTGAATTTTACAAAAGGTCAAACTACAAATACAACAGGCTGGACTGAAGCCAAACATACTATGATTGGATGTGCAACCTGCCACGATCCGCACGGAAATGGTAATCAGTATTCGCTTAGGAATACACCCGCTGGTTCGGATACACTTGCAAATGGATGGAGTTACACCGGTTTAGGAGGAAAGGGCAATCTCTGTATAAATTGTCATAAAGGAAGAAGAGATAATGTAACTTTCACACAAACTCAGGTTACTTCTCAATTTTGGGGTCCACACTATTCTGTTCAAGCAGATGTATTCTTTGGACAAAATGCTGCTCAGTTTACTACCCCTTATTTAAGTGGTGCACACCGTTACGCAATCGGCGATGCGTGTGTGACTTGTCATATGGTAGCCACTGTAGATACCGGCAATGTTAACAGAGACAAAGTCGGCGGACACTCATTCAAACTCTACAATCCAGATACAGGTTATTATCTTACAACTTCCTGTACACCTTGCCACGGACCTATAACAAGCTGGAACGATTTCCAGGCTCTTGTAGATTATGATGGTGACGGAATAGTTGAAAGTATTCCAAACGAACTTGATGGTATGTTACAAGTTATCAGAATTTTATTACCACCAACCGGAATCGATTCAATTTCATGGCAGATGATCAGAGATTTGAATGATCTGACAGTAAGGAAAGCATATTACAACTATCAGTTTATAAAGAATGATCAGAGCAAGGGAATGCATAACTCAAAATTTGCATTTGATGTTCTGCTAAAGACAAAAGTAGCTCTTGGTCAGGTTATTCCTGTTGAGTTGATTTCTTTTACATCTTCAATTCAAAATGGGAAAGTTGTTCTTAGTTGGGAAACAGCTACTGAAACAAACAATCATGGTTTTGAAATAGAAAGAAAATCTGGCGCTGATTGGATAAAAATCGGATTTGTTAAAGGCAATGGTACTACAACTGAGATTTCTAAATATTCATACACTGATAATCCAAAGCAAAGTGGATTGAGCGGAGAAGTTTCTTACAGACTTCGTCAGGTTGATTACAATGGCACAGCAACCTATACCAAAGAACTGAAGGTCAATCTCGGAAATATAGTTGATAATTATTCACTTGCTCAGAACTATCCGAACCCATTTAATCCATCAACAACAATTAAGTTTGCATTGCCATATGACAGCAATGTCAAACTAACTGTTTATAATATCAACGGCGAAGTTGTTAAAGAATTAGTTGACGGTCTTTATACAATGGGTGAACATCAGGTTCAATTTAATATGAGCGATGCCAAGGGAAGTGCTTCTGGTATTTATCTCTATAGCATCAAAGCAACCTCGGTTGATGGAAGCAAGACATTTACTCAAACGAAGAAGATGGTTCTTATCAAGTAAACTTATGCTTTGGAATGAATTGAAATATTAAAGGCGAGTTAAACAACTCGCCTTTTTTGTAAAAGGAAATTCAGCTTAGAAGAAGATTAATTTCTGAAAGTGAGCTGATCAGAAAGTCTGGATTGTAATTTTTTAATACTTCGGTTTCACGATATCCAAAAGTTACTCCGCAGGTTTTTGAACCAGCACTTTTTCCGCATTGGATATCAAGCTCTGAATCACCAACCATAAGCGTTCCTGATGCTGCGGTATTTAACTGATTACAAATCATTAACAGCGGCTCGGGCGATGGTTTATGCGGAATGCCATCTCTTCTTCCCATTATCAAGTCAAAGTAGTGATCGAGTTTAAAATGAGTAATAATCTTTTCCGCCTGATCCTGTGCTTTGGTTGTTAATAACGAAACTTTAATATTTTTTGATTTAAGAAATGTCAATGCCTCCCGAACTGAATCATACAATTCAGATTCATCCATAAAATCAAAATATTTTTCTTTATAGATCCGGATGAAGTATCCAAAATCAGGAACATTCACAGCAAAGTGCCTGAATATATCATGAAAGTGCTGCCCAATCATATTGTTAAATTCTGCTTCAGGTAAATAGTGGTTAATTCCTAGCTGGTCAAGAGAATGAATTGTGGTTTTATATATTGTTTTTGCAGACTTAACTAAAGTTCCGTCGAGATCAAAACAAACATGATTAATTTTTGTCATCAGAATTTTCTTCCTTCTCTTCTTTTTCTGTGGAATTGATGTTCTGAATATTTTCACCGCGACAGCATTCATCTATATTGTATCCACAGACAGAACACTGGCCATGACCGTGAACCCAGATAATTGTTGACGGCTGATTGCACCAGCTACAGATAAAATTTTTCTCGCATTTCATATTAATGAAATTTTTTTCAGTAAATCTTATAAATAAACTATTGGATTTTACTGATGTTAAATATAAATATTGTATTTAATTATTTTTGAATGCATTTTCGTTTTGCAAAAATTAATCCGATTGGCACTTTATTTACAAGGGTTAAAAAACCAAATAAATTAACTACCAACAAATTATAAGGAGCGAACCACATGAAAAAAACATCATTCTTTTTTCTTTTCGTATTTGCTGTAATGTTTGCTGCCAGTGCAATCTCTTATGCGCAATCTCAGCCCGTTCTTTATTTCTGCGAAAAATATGACAGCAGAAAAGGGGAAGTAGGAATAAGCGACAGATTTACCACCGGATTTCTTACTGTAATGGTCAAATGTGATTATGCACTTAATCTGACAGATTGTGCAATTCAGTATGATAAATACAATGAAAGAACCGGAAAGTTTGACTATTACAAGAAGTTTTACTTTTCTGTTGATCCGGATATGAAGTATGTCTTTTTCTCAAAGAATGATGAAAGCGATATGCGTTTTGACGATCCGGGATTCTACAGAGTTTTTCTTCTTGATGAAGATGACAGAACAGTTGCTAGTTCTTTGATCGAAATTATCAGATAATTTTAATCAGAATATATCACAATCTGATGAGGCGACTAAAAGAGTCGCCTCATTATTTGGTGACTATTGAGTATTTTTATCTCGCCTGAGTAATCTTCTAAATTATTTTATCTTTGCATCTAAAAAAATGAAAATAAACACAATTATAATTGGCGCCGGTCCGATTGGTTTAACCTGCGGAATTGAAGCAACAAAAAGAAATATTTCATACCTTATTATTGAGAAAGGCTGCATCGTCAATTCTGTGTTCAACTATCCTGTTAATATGACTTTCTTTTCAACTTCGGACAGACTTGAAATCGGAGATGTGCCTTTCGTCTCTCATGGTGATAAACCAACAAGAAGAGAAGCCCTCGAATATTACAGAAGAGTTGTTGATGTCTGGAAATTAAGAATAAATACTTATGAAAATGTTCTTTCCGTAAAGAAAAATGAAGATCGTTTTGTCGTTGTTACAAACAAGGCAAAATATGAATCCGAGAATGTAATTATCTCAACAGGATTTTTTGATTATCCCAATCTGCTTAATGTTCCGGGAGAGGATTTACCAAAAGTATTTCACTATTTCAAAGAAGCTCATCCGTATGCATATAAAAAAGTCGCGGTAATTGGTGCAGGCAATTCAGCCGTTGATGTTGCACTTGAAACATTCCGAAGAGGTGCTGAAGTAACAATGATTATTCGTGAAGAAAGATTAAAAGACAGCGTTAAGTATTGGGTTAAGCCGGATATTGAAAACCGTATTAAAGAAGGTTCTGTAAAAGCATTTTTCAATTCAACAGTTAAAGAAATAAAAGAAGAGGAAATTGTTATAAATTCTCCCGAAGGAGTAAAAGCCATTCAAAATGATTTTGTATTTGCTATGACAGGTTATCATCCTGATTATGATTTTCTTTCCAAAGCCGGAATTAAATTCTCATCAGATGAAAATAAAGTGCCGATATTTAATCCCGATACTTTTGAAACAAATGTTGAAGGGTTATTTCTTGCAGGAGTTGTTTGCGGCGGGATGGAAACCAACAAATGGTTTATTGAAAATTCAAGAGACCACGCAGAAAAGATATTTGACCATATCACAAATAAAAATTCATAGATAGAGTTTGATTGTAATAGCTGATAGTCGTTAGTATTTTTACATCGTAGAAAACAGAAAATATAAATTAAATCTCAGGAGCTAATATGATAGACAAAATAAAAGAATTACTTGGGAGCGAAGCTGATTCACTGCTCAATTACAAGGCAAAATTTCCAAAAGAAAAACTTCATCTGCCGGGACCTGATTTTGTTGACAGAATTTTTGCACCGTCAGATAGAAACATTAATGTTTTAAGAAACCTTCAATGGATTTTCAACACCGGAAGATTAGCCGGAACAGGTTATCTGTCCATACTTCCTGTTGATCAGGGAATTGAACACAGCGCAGGTGCATCATTCGCACCAAATCCGGATTACTTCGATCCCGAAAATATAGTTAAACTTGCAATCGAAGGCGGCTGCAATGCAGTTGCTTCTACTCTTGGTGTACTTGGTATGACAGCCAGAAAGTATGCACACAAAATTCCTTTCATCGTAAAGATTAATCACAATGAATTGCTTACTTATCCTAACAAATATGATCAGATTATGTTTGCCGGAGTTAGACAAGCTTACGATATGGGAGCTGCTGCAGTTGGTGCGACAATTTATTTTGGTTCTGAAGAAAGTACAAGACAAATTCAGGAAGTAAGCGATGCTTTTGCTTATGCACACGAACTCGGAATGGCTACAATTCTCTGGTGTTATCTGAGAAACTCAGCATTCAAAACAAAAGAAAAAGATTATCATGTTTCTGCTGATTTAACAGGACAGGCAAATCATCTCGGTGTTACTATTGAGGCAGATATAATCAAACAAAAACTACCCGAAAACAATGGCGGTTACACAGCTTTGAATTTCGGAAAGACACATAAAAAAGTTTATTCCGATTTAACATCCGATCATCCGATTGATTTAACAAGATATCAGGTGATAAACAATTATATGGGTCGTGCAGGATTAATTAACAGCGGCGGTGCAAGCGGTGAAAATGATTTTGCAGAAGCCGCAAGAACTGCTGTTATCAATAAACGAGCTGGTGGAATGGGATTAATTTCAGGAAGAAAAGCTTTCCAGAGACCGATGGAAGATGGTGTTAAACTTCTTAATCTTATTCAGGATGTTTACCTTACAAAAGAAGTAACAATAGCATAAAATTTCA
>CALHAB010000016.1 GCA_937934185.1 uncultured Ignavibacterium sp.
TCATAAGGTAAATCAAAATCAAATGTTTCAGAAGTAACTTTATTCCCGAGAGAATCTTCAACCTGAATTACGAACTGAACCTGTTTATCGAGAAAAAAAAGTTTTGTTATATCAATCTGAATGTTGTGCATCTCTGAATAATCTTTACTAACAACAAATTCATATTTATTATCAAGAATGACTTTTGATTTTGCAGGAACATCTGTATAAAACGATAAGATAAACGGATGAGGAGTATCAGGTTTGCAATAAGCATCAATCAGAAAGATTTCAATTGAAGAAGTTTGCCCTCGAAGCGGGTTCAGAAGAATAAAAATTGACAAAAAAAAACTTAATTTTAAGTAATACATTGATTTCCTTCTTTAATACATTTTGATAACAAAGTTAAAAAAAATATCTATTACATTTAACTCCAAAACATTATCATTAAGCACTATCATCTTTTTCATCTCAAACAGTTTTTAAGCCCCAATTAAATTTATTTGATACTGGTAAAATTTTTAATAAATTCACCTTGTGTTCGAATAATTCTTAATAAATTGGATTATTAATACTTTTTAGGAGGCGGTAGTTTCAGAAATGAAACGGAAAGATATTTTAGTAATCAAAGACCTTGCTACTTTCGAGAAAATTATCAACAGAGACAGCCGTCAGTATGATATAAATATGATGGTTATGCCCGGCACACTTGAAGATAAGCATAAAAATGTTGATCCAAAGATAGGTATTCAACCTTTGCGAAGACAATTTAATTTAATTTATCTGCTTATTAGTGGGATACATGATGTTAATCTTGGAGCAGAATACAGATGGTTAAAACCAAACGACCTCGTAATCGTTCCTGAAAATATGCTTTATGCATCTTCCAATATACATAATTGCTCAGGCTATTGCATTCACTTCAAAACTGAATTTATCCAGCCATTGCTTAGCGGGCCTTTTACAGAGCTATTTCCATTTTTCAATTATGAAACTGAACACATTATTAATATTACCGAGGCAGAAACTCTTATTGTCAAGAAAGCTTTTAAAGATATAATTGAGGAGTATAATAGATTTTCTCCTGAAAAAGATTACATTCTCAGAAATTATATTTTCGTTCTTTTACTGCGGATCAGGGAAATTTATCGTCCACATTTAAATACTATAAAACAAAACCTGACAAGAGCTGAAAAATTAGCAAACAGGTTCAGACAGCTTGTTGACAAAAATTTTTTGAAAATAAGAGAAGTTCATGAATACGCTGAAAAAATGAATATAAGCGCTAAGCATTTATCTGATGTTGTCAAAAATACATTCGGTAAAACACCTCGTGAAATGATTAACGACATGCTTCTTCTGGAAGCTAAAGTTCAATTAGCCTCAACAGATAAAACTGTTACAGAAATTGCTTTAGATTTGAATTTTGCCGATCAATCTCACTTCAATCATTTTATAAAAAAGTTTACTGGAAATTCTCCTCTCGAACTTAGGCAACTATATTCTAAACATTCTGAAGAAATCAGATTCCTTACCGGTCAGAACATCTCAAAATAATTTATCGCTTTTTCAAACAATCTTTTCCGACAATTTTACAAGCACCTTGCAGAAGTATTATTTTATTTTGTTCATAGAAATTATTAAACATCTAACCAACAAAAAGGAGTCTATTATGAATAACATATTGAATCATCCGAACAGTAACAAAATAATAATTTTCACGATCCTTATATTACTAATTGTATTTACTGAAACAGCTTTTTCACAAAATAAAAATCAAAGGAGTAATGAGATGAAACGACAGGAAATTTATAAAGAAATTGAGCAAACTCTTGGTTTAGTTCCATCATTTTTCAAGTTAGTTCCCGATAGATCACTAGCACTAGAATGGAATCTTTTTAAGACTTTGCAACTTGAGGATAGTCCAATCCCTCATAAATACAGAGAACTAATTGGTGTGGCAATTTCTGCTGTAACGAAGTGTAAGTACTGTTCGTATTTCCATACTGAAGTTGCAAAACTTTTCGGTGCAACATCGGAAGAAATTGAAGATGCAGTTCATTATGCGAAATCGAGCGCCGGCTGGAGTGCATATCTTAACGGAATGCAGGTTGATTATGATCAATTCACAAATGAATTGGATCAATCAATCAGATATATCAAAATACAATCAAGTAAATAAAAAATTAAACTATAATCAGGTAGGGCTAAGGATAAAAGATTATTATATCAATTTAAACCTTAGCCTTCCCTACTAATATCTAACACTAAAAAACATTTAATTAGAATGTTATGAAAAGATATATTGTAGAAACAAAACACAAAAGAGAACAATGCCTTAACATAATGAAAAACTTCGCTGCTTATGGACATATCACACATTTTGTGTGGGGTTGTGAAAGTGGTGTATGCACCGGCTGGGCAATTATTGAAGCAGACAGTAAAGGTGAAGCTTTACTTTCAGTGCCTAGTATTGTTAGAAATACTACCCGTGTGGTCGAAGTAAAAAAATTTTCTCCTGAACTGTTTCAAAATCTTCATGACAATTTCTTAAAGTAGTTATTTTCATTAACTCATAAACTTTAATCTGTTTCCGTTGTTTTTAAAAAACTACTTCAATGCTTGTTTAACATCTTCAATCAAATCTTCGATGTCTTCAATTCCTACAGAGAATCTTACCAAAGAATCTGTAAGTCCCATTTTATCTCTTTCTTCTTTCGGAACAGAAGCATGAGTCATTGATGCAGGATGACAGATTAAACTCTCAACTCCTCCGAGCGATTCTGCTAGTGTAAAAATCTTTACATTGTTCAAAACTTTTTTGGCATTTTCAATTGAGCCAAAATCAGCAGAGACCATTCCGCCAAATCCACGCATCTGTTTTTTTGCAAGTTCATGCTGAGGATGAGATTTTAGTCCCGGATAAATAACTCTTTCAGCATAACCGGATTCTTTAAGGAATTTTGCAAATTCTATTGCATTAGATTCGTGTTGTTTCATTCTGACAGCTAGCGTTTTTGTTGCCCGAAGTATTAACCAGCAGTCAAATGGTGATGGAATTCCTCCGGCAGCATTTTGAATGTATCGCAATCTCTCATGAAGCTTTTCATCACTGGTTACAAGAATACCTCCAATTACATCACTGTGTCCGTTTAAGTATTTTGTAGTTGAGTGCAGTACGATATCAATTCCAAATGTCAATGGATTCTGAAAGTATGGACTCATAAAGGTGTTATCACAAACCGAGATGAGATTATTTTTTTTAGCAATTTCAGCAACTCCTTTTAAGTCCGTTATATTAAGCATAGGATTTGTCGGTGTTTCAACAAAAATCATTTTAGTATTGGGTTTAATTGCCCCTTCAATGTTTCTCAATTCAGTTGTATCAACCCAGGAAAAATCCAGTCCGTAATTTTTCATATTCAATTCATACAAACGATAAGTTCCGCCATAAACATTGTTTGAGATTACAATGTGATCGCCAGCTTTTACCAGACTCATCAGTGCGTGAGTTGCAGCAAGACCTGATGCAAAGGCAATACCGTAATTACCTTTTTCGAGTGTGGCGATATTTTTTTCCAAAGCTTGTCTTGTAAGGTTATGAGTTCTGCCGTACTCATATCCTGTGCTTTTACCAAGTTCATATTGTGCATAAGTTGAAGTTTGATAAATCGGAGTAATTACTGCTCCGGTTGTTGGATCAGGAATTTGTCCTGCGTGAATTGCATCAGTTGAAAAGCCCATAACTCTCCTAATTATTTTGTTCAGATTTAAATTCTTTAACTTGAACTTAAACATTTTCTTTAAACTGATTTTTAGTTCAAGTTAAAGTTTAAGTTTAAGTTCAAGTTTAAGTTAATGTATTTATTATTTAACTATTATATTCTAACAGATCATACCTTGTAATAATATCAGTTACCAATCCAAAATCACTGACAAGAATTGCAGGATTTTCTTTGAGATATTTTTTTACCTCTGCTATTTCTGTTTTAGCATCGAGAATTGGAAGAGATTCCTCCATCAAATCTTTAACTTTTGCATTGTACAAAGTTGGGTCTTCAACGAGTCTTGCAAGCAATTTATTTTCTTTGATACAGCCAATTGATTGCCGTCCTCTCAATACCGGAATATTTGAGTAACCGGTTCGTGTGATTACCTCAAGAACATCCTTGATATAATCTGTTTCTTTAACTGAGACAACTTCTTCATAACCTTTTTGTTTTTTAATATCAGATAAATCTCTCAAAGTTCTGATTTCCGGATCAAGCATTCTGTTCTGACGCAACCATTCTTCATTATGCATTTTGGACAAATATCTTTCGCCGGTATCACAAACGATAAAAACAATTACATCATTCTCAGAACATTCTTTGGCAACCTGCAGAGCAACATGAACAATTGTACCTGTGCTGCCACCACAAAATATTCCTTCTTCAAGTGTTAATCTTCTTGCTGCAGCAAAAGATTCTTTGTCACTGATATTGTATATTTTATCAATGTATTGAAAATGAACATTGGCAGGCAGGCAATCCTGTCCGATTCCTTCAACCAGATATGGAGTTCCTTTAATCAACTCACCTGTTTCTTTGTAATGTTTGAAAATCGAACCAAGAGGATCAGCAGCAATAACCTGTATGTGCGGATTTTTTTCTTTCAGAAATCTTCCAGTTCCGCTTATTGTTCCGCCAGTACCAATACTCGAAATGAAATGAGTAATCTTTCCATCAGTCTGACGCCATATTTCCGGACCGGTTGTTCTGTAGTGCATTTCAGGATTTGATGGATTCGAATATTGATAGGCAAAAAATGAATTAGGAATTTCTTTATGAAGTCTTTTAGCAACATTCACATAATACTCAGGATCATCAGGATCAACAAATCTTGATACAACAATTACTTCTGCTCCCAGAGCTTTCAGATAATTTATTTTTTCCTGACTGACTTTATCTGTTACAACGAAAATACACTTATAACCTTTTACAGCTGCTGTAAGAGCAAGACCAATTCCGGTATTGCCGCTTGTTGCTTCTATAATTGTTCCGCCGGGTTTTAATTCACCTCGTCTTTCAGCATCTTCAATCATTGCAAGACCAATTCTGTCCTTCACACTTCCACCCGGATTTGCAGATTCAAGCTTGGCAAAAATTAAAGGTTTCAGGCCTTTGTTAATTTTATTAAGTTTAATTAATGGTGTATTACCAATCTGTTCAAGAATATTATTTCTGAATTCCATTCAACCTACATTTAAATTTTTCATTTGCAATTTAACATATCGACTGTCAATGTTGAAAGGAGAATAAAACTGATTTTTTTAATGTCGTTGAATTTTTATTGTTTGAATTCAATTTTCAATAAGGATAGTTTTGTCTTAAGAATTAATTTGCTATTCTCAAAGGAGTTGAAAAATGAGAAATATGATAGTTCTTATTTCTATTTTAATTATTTCCTCCTGCACCGGAAAATCTAATAAAAAAGTCTTAAGCAATTTCAAACCAACCCAGACTAATTACTGCTTCGTTAACAGAGTAGTTGAGAAAAACTCTGACTATTTTCTTGATGTTGATTTTGTTGAAGTATTAACGGGTGATTCGGCAGTTGAAGCAGCGAAAAAATCCGGACAGGCAGAATTTGAGATTAATGAAACTGGTGATACAAATTGGTTTGTTCCAAATGATTATTTTATTCTTAATACCAAAATAGATTCCTCATTCATTCAATTGGATAAAGATTGTCTCATTACCATTTATGTTTCAGATGAAACAACAAATTACCAGTTAACTGAAAAAAGGGTTTCATCAATTAAGACTTTTCAAAACTTAGTTGAAAAGGATAAAATATTTGAAATAAACATCTCTGAAGGAAAGATTAAAGCTATTAAAGAATTTTGGGCACCATAGAATTAAACTACTTAAGAAGAATTTACAATGACTTATCAAAATTTTACTGCTCAATTTCTCTGGAGCTTTTTTTACAACCTTTCAACTAAGACTAATATTCTGATTTTTCTTTGAAATTTGATTTTTTTTTATTTTTAGTCCGAATGATTATCAACATTTGTTTTGGAACAATGATTGATAATCCCTCAACATCAGATTGAGCATAAATAACTCACGTTACGCACATTTGATAAAAACCTTCGAGGTTTTCTGAAATAATTAAGAATTTTTATATTATTTCAACTACATTTTTAGCCAAACCTCGAAGGTTTCAAAGATTTGCGTAAGGTGACTAAATAAATTTAAATTGATCCCACTATTGTTGAAAGGAGTATCTTGTATGAAAATTTATTTGCTCCCTGCTAATAAATTTTTAGTAAAAAATATTTTTAACAAGTTATCAATTACTATTTTCTTGATTTTTCAAAGCTTCTCGTTTGCTCAGAATGTTGTGGTCAATCTTCAGGCACCTCCGCCATATCATATGAGGATTGAAGATATGTGGAATCTTGTTCTCATAAATCAGGGAGAAGCTACTGATGTTTACTTACACGGAATTGCAATTGAACAAACATCAGGATTGATAGTAGATGTTACTACTTCAGTTTTTAGCTTACCCAGAGGCAGCAAGCGAATTCGTTCAGCAGATGTTGGAACAGTAACAGTTAACCAAAGTAATCAAAACTATAATTCGGTTATCAACAGACTGTCAGCACTTCCAAACGGCAGCTATGAAATTTGCATTGAAGTTATTCGCGCCCGAGATGATAATGTTATCGGAAGTGGATGTGTTCAGCACGAAGTTCTTAACTTATCACAAGTAACACTTCTGTATCCGGAAGATAATTCAGCATTAAATCTGTTTGATTATGAAAATGAAACTGATGAATCCCTTTCAGAAAATCAAAGCGGAATTGAAAAGAAAGATATCAGAAGAGGAATGGTTATTGCAAAACCTGGTTCAACTTCTCCAAATACAAGATTAGCAAACAGCTCAATGGTTTTCAGCTGGTTACCACCGACACCTGTACCTCAAAATGTTTTTGTTACTTACAGAATTAAAATTGTTGAGATGTATGAACATCAGTCGCCTTACGATGCGATACAATCTAATCCAATGTATTTTACTGCAGGTGGAATTTTCACAACAAGTTTTGTTTACCCAATAGCATCAAGACCTTTTAATCCAGACAGAAGATATGCCTGGCAGGTTGAAGCTTATGTTGACAAAAACCTTTTAGCATCAAGTGAAATTTTCAGTTTCGGATTTTTGTCGACTCATCTAAGAAGTATAAATGATGAGAAAAAAAGTATGCTGAATATTATTAGAGCATCGAACAATTTGATTGACGACTTACCTTCCGGATTAAGAAACCACAAAATTGAGGGCGATAAATTTACTTCGATTAATTCATTGGTTTTCCAAAAAACAGCTTTCGATTTTATCGAAAAGAATAATTACTATCAAAAATATTTCCCTGAAACCGAAGAGATCAAAGCAATTCAGTTTGGCCTTTCAGGAGAATTATTCTGGGAAACCGCAAACAGAAAAGGATTTGGTTCAGACAGGAAGCCCGGATACGGATATGCCCAATTAACTCCGTCAGTAAGTTTATACGGAATTCCTTTTGGATTAAATGTTTTATTATCAACTGAAAACTCATCAACAAGACAAAACATCAATGCATTTTCTTTCTTTTATAATCTGGATGCAGGAAAAGAAATAATACAGAATAAGATTGAAGATGAAGGTGAAGAAAATGTTCCCGGTCTGATGAAATTTTTTTCATACTTCAATTCATTCGGAATTGGAGTTAATTATCCAAGCTACACGCCATTAACTATGCAAGGCGCGCCAGTATCTGGTTTAAGCTTTGAGTTCAATCCCGGTTGGTTTTACATAGCCACTGCATTACAGCAAAATCAAAGACCAATCATAAACTCTGCATTCAGACGAGATCTATATGCAGGCAGAATTGGTGTTGGTAAAAAAGATGATTCTCACTTTTTCTTCACAGGTATTTATTCCAAAGATCAGGCAAACTCCATTACAGTTGATTCACTTAACCGAACATTAACACCAAACACAAATTATGTCTTAGGAATTGACAGCCGATTAAACTTATTTGAAGATAAACTAACTCTTGAAGGTGAAGTTTCCGGTGCAATGCTGACAAGAGATAACCGTGACCCGGATTTAATCAATGAAGATATTCCTCAGTTTGTCAGAAATATATTTCAACCAAAAATTTCAAGTCAGGTTGATTATGCCTACTCACTAAAGAGTACTTTTAACAACAGTGAATCAAATACACGAGTTACTGCGGGAGTTAAGATGATTGGTCCGGGTTATAAAACTCACGGTAATCCTTCTCTACGAAATGACAGATTTGAAGTTGAAGGAAAAGTTGATCAGAAATTTCATCAGAGACAGATCTCAGTTGTTGCATCAATGAAATATTATCGGGATAATCTTATCAATTCAAAACTGTTTACAACGAGTACGATTGCACCGGGAATTCAGCTTGGTTTAAGATTCAAAAATTATCCTTCACTAAATCTGAGCTATAACCCAAATTTTCTCAGGAACGATGCAACAGATCCATTAAAGAAAATTGATTTCAAGAATCATCTTTTCACTGCAGCCACTGGTTATAACTTCAAATTCTCTGAAATCAATTTAAGTTCTAATCTTTTCTATATGTTTAATAAAGCCAAATCACTTGACACTTTAAGTGGCTATACAGTTAACAGTTTCAATATCAATGAAAATTTTTCATTCAAATTTCCATTGACTATTGGATTTGGGTTCGGAATGACTTTTATGAATTTTCTAAACGATAAAAATCAAATTACAAATCTTGATGGAAGTGTAGGTTACACTTTTTTTGAACAATGGAACAACACACTTGGTATAACTTACTCAATTGAAAAAGATAATAACAACAAAACAGGTTTCTATCTTAATTCTTCTTATGGCTTCACTGAAAATGTATTTATCGATCTGAGGATTGAAAGGAATATTTATTCTGATCTGATTTTATCTTCAAATGATTTTAATGAATTATTAGCCAGAACTTCATTAAGAATTAATTTTTAACAATCACAGAGGTGTTATATGAAAAAATTATTATTATTCTTTTCTTTTATTTTTTTAGTAGCAAACTCTTATTCTCAAAATCAAATTATCTCGAAATTAAAACAACCGCCACCAAATCGATTAACTATTTCTGATTTATGGGAATTGCAATTGAATAACACAACCCGTAAAGATGTTAGAGGTTATGTTGTCGGAACATTTTCAGAAGCGAGTGCCGGTTTAATAGCAGAAGGCAGAAGTAAAATTATAAATATAAAGCCCGGTAATAACACATATTCTTACAATGATTTTTCAAACGCTGATGTTAGTTTTACAAACAATCAGTACAAGGAAATCTTTTTAAGATCAGGCAACGCGCCCGAAGGAGATTATACAATTTGTGTAACTGTTTACAACGAATCAGATGAAGTTATCGGACAAGAGAATTGTATCTATCACTCAGTCAGACTCGCAGGGAATATCACATTGGTTTCGCCGGATGACGATGCGGAAGTTGATCTTGAACAGCCGGTTTTGTTCAGTTGGAGTCCATTACCAGGCGTAAAAAATTTTAATATCAAAATAGTTGAAGTGCTTCAAGGTCAGTCACCTTTAGTTGCTATTGAACAGAACAAACCGCTTGTTGATAAAAATATTTCGGGCAGTAATAGTTTTCAGTTAAACACAACTGAACTTAAATCTTTTCTAAGAGGTATTGAAAAGAAAGATATCTTCAGAAAATTTGCCTGGCAGGTAACATCCGGTGAAAGTAAAAGCGATGTTTATGTCTGGAAGTGCTGTAAATCAGCGTTGGCAAACAATAATGAGATTGATTCTTTAGAGATAGTTGTCTTTAATTTATGTGAACGAAATGAAAATGCGAATGAAACAGATACAAAAGTGATGGATGATGACTGCGATGGTGATTATGATCTGACAGGAACTCTCTTAGAAATTTTCAATGACGAAAGTTTTGTGAGCGAATTTAAAAAAGTATTTTCCACTGAACAGCAAAACGGAATACTTTGCAGAATTATTGATCACGATGGAATTCGCGATACTACAAATTTTGATAATAAGAAAGT
>CALHAB010000017.1 GCA_937934185.1 uncultured Ignavibacterium sp.
TGACTCAGAAATAAAATTTATTAAAGCCCGCGGTGTTCTTGAAGATGCAGATAAATTTGATGCAGAGTTCTTTGGTTTTAATCCAAGAGAAGCTGCTATTATGGATCCGCAGCACAGAGTTTTTCTTGAAGTATGTTATAATGCTTTGGAGGATGCTGGTTATGTCCCTGATAAATTTGATGGTTCAATTGGAATTTTTGCCGGCTCAAGTCTCAACTCGTATCTTATTTACAATGTTTTAAGTGACCGCCAAAAACAGGAAGAGATGGCCGCTGCATATCAGATTGCTGATTACACAACCCTTACTGGAAATGACAATGGATTTCTTACTACAAAAGTTGCATACAAATTGGGACTGAATGGACCTGCGGTCAATATTCAAACAGCTTGTTCAACATCTCTTGTTGCAGTCGGTGAAGCTTATAAAAGTCTTATCACAGGCGAATGTGATATGGCACTCGCAGGCGGGGTTTCCATTTCATTTCCACAAAAAAGAGGTTATCATTTTGTAGATGGAAGTATCGGCTCAGTTGACGGACATTGCAAACCCTTTGATGCTGAGGCAACAGGAACCGTATTCAGTGCAGGTGCCGGAGTTGTAGTATTAAAGCGACTTGAAGATGCAATCCATGATGGTGATTCGGTTTATGCTGTTATAAAATCAGTTGCGTTAAATAATGATGGCAGCGGTAAAGCAGGTTATATGACTCCAAGTATTGACGGACAGAAAGATGCTATTGTCAGAGCTCAGAAAATGGCTGGGGTTGATCCCGAGACAATTAAATATGTAGAAGCACACGGTACAGGAACTCCTGTTGGCGATCCAATTGAAGTTACCGCACTGGAAAAAGCATTCAGACTTTCAACAGATAAAACACAATTTTGCGGAATTGGTTCTGTGAAATCAAATGTTGGTCATACAGATGCTGCTGCAGGAATAACAGGGTTAATAAAAACAGCTCTTGTCTTAAAACACAGAACTATTCCACCAACACTTCATTTTCAAAAACCGAATCCTCGTTTTGATTTTGTCAAATCACCTTTCTTTGTGGTTGATAAGTTAACTAAAATTGATACTGATGAAAAACCCATCAGATCAGCGGTTAGTGCTTTTGGTGTCGGAGGCACAAATGCTCACGCGATACTTGAAGAATATATTGATAATGAGATCCGAACTGAAGAAATAACCGGCAAACAGATTTTAATCGTATCGGCAAAAACCGAAAATTCATTAAAAGCGAATGCAAATTCATTAGCTGATTATTTGGCCGGGAATCAGAACGAAAACATAGACGATATTGCTTTTACGCTTCAGCAAGGAAGAAAAGAATTTGAATGGCGACAGTTTATTGTTGCTTCTAATAATACTGATGCAGAGAAGAAATTAAGAGATGCTGTTGCTTCAGGAGTTAACAAATCAAAAGCAAATATAAATGATCGGAATTATCTTGTATTTATGTTCCCAGGTCAGGGATCTCAATATGTTAATATGGGAAAAGGTTTATATGAAAGCGAACCTGATTTCAAACAAACTGTTGATGAATGCTCTGAAATATTAAACCCACTTTTAAATCTTGATATTCGTGAATTGCTTTTCCCTGAAAATATTAATGAAGAATCCGCTAAAAAACTTGAGCAGACAGTTTTTACTCAGCCAGCTTTGTTTGTAATTGAATATTCACTTGCAAAACTTTTTATAAGCTACGGTATTAAACCAGATTCTATGATTGGTCATAGTGTGGGCGATTATGTTGCTGCCTGTCTTGCAGGTGTATTTACACTCGACGATGCATTGTTCATATTGTCAAGAAGAGCAAAACTTATGCAGCAGCAAAAATCCGGAAGTATGCTTTCTGTCCGAAGTAATGAAGAAGAAATTGCAAAATTAATTGAAGATGAAGACATCGCACTTGCTGCAATTAATTCTCCAAATCTTGTTGTTCTATCAGGAGAAACAGATAAGATTAAATTATTTTCAGACAAGCTTAATGAATTAAAAATTGAAAACAGAATTCTCTTCACTTCTCACGCTTATCATTCAAAGATGATGGAACCAGCCATTCAACCCTTTATTGATGAATTCAAAAATATAAAGTTGAATAAACCTTCAACACCTTTTATTTCAAGTTTGACTGGAAATTGGATAACTGATGAACAGGCAACTGACCCTAAATTCTGGGCAGCGCAGTTAAGAAATACTGTCAGGTTTTCTGATGGAATAAAAGAACTTCAGAAAAATAGTAATATCGTTTTGATTGAAGTTGGTCCGGGCAGAGCTTTATCTACAATGGCAGGACAACATAAAAAAGAAGCTGGTAAGCAAACTATCATTACAACTTTAACCCAGCCAAATGAAGATGCGGATGACATAACTAATTTTTTAACTGCAATTGGTAAAATCTGGTTAAGCGGAATAAAAGTTAACTGGGCGAATTTTCATAAAGGCAAACGCAGACGAAGACTACACCTTCCAGGTTATCAGTTCGACAGAAAAAGTTATTGGATTGAACCTCCGAAAAGAAATAACGTTCAACAAAGAACTGTTTCAGTTTCTTCAACTTTAAATGTTCATCCAACAAAAAAAGAGAAAGTGAAAAAAATTATTCAGGGAGAAACAATGACGCGTAAAGAATATATTGCCGGAATTCTTAAAGATATACTAGAAGAGCTTTCCGGTATAAACAAATCCGAACTTGATGAAT
>CALHAB010000018.1 GCA_937934185.1 uncultured Ignavibacterium sp.
TATGATGATTTTATGAAAGTGCAGCTTAAAGTTGCAGAAGTTATTGAAGCTGAAAGAGTGAAGAAAAGTGAAAAGCTTCTGCGTCTTAAGGTCAAACTTGACAATGAAGAAAGACAGATTGTTGCTGGTATTGCTAAAAGTTATAATCCTGAAGATTTGGTTGGTAAAAAAGTAGTGATTGTTGCTAACTTACAGCCCGCAAAATTAATGGGATTGGAATCAAAGGGGATGATTCTTGCAGTTGAAACAGAAAACGGCGGACTTAATGTTTTAACCGTTTCTGATAAAGTTAAAAACGGAACAAGAGTTAAATAACTAAAGGAAAGCTATGAAAAAAATTGTTTTTATGTTGGTTCTTATTTCCAACATTTTAATAAATCCCCAATCAGTTATTCAGAAAATCTCACCTGCACTTGGAACAAAGTTAGTATCTTCAAATTCAGCAGAAAAAATTCTGGTGTGGATTTATTTTTCTGATAAAGGAAATTCACTCGAAAATTATTTTGCTAATCCAGAATTGGTTGTTTCAGAGAAATCCCTTCAACGAAGAGCGAAACTTAATTCTGAAAATCTGATTGATTACACTGATCTGCCTGTAAATCAGCAATACATACAAACATTAATTGATAATGGATTTCAAATAAAGCAAAAATCCAAATGGCTTAATGCTGTAAGCGGTTATGCTGATAAAAACACAATTGAAAATATTTTAGCATACAACTTCATTAAGTCAATTGATGTTGTTAAGAATTTCAAAAAGTCGGAAGATGAACTTGAATTCAATGAGATTGAAACTGAGAAGTTTTTAAATAGCCCTCAGCCAGAAGGAGTTCATTCGCTTAATTACGGTCAATCATTTACGCAATTGAATTTAATTCAGGTGCCTGCTGTACACGATTTGGGATATGATGGCTCAGGAATAACCATTTGTGTAATGGATGCTGGTTTTAATAACCTTGCACATGTTGCTTTTGACTCAATGAACATAATTGCGATGTGGGATTTTGTAAATGGTGATCCGAATGTTGGTGATGAAGGTGATATGGGAACAGGTTCACACGGAACAAATACTCTTTCGGTAATTGGTGGTTACGCACCCGGAAATCTGATTGGACCTGCTTATCGTTCAAATTACATTCTTGCAAAAACCGAAAATACAGACAGTGAAACTCCCGTTGAAGAAGACAATTGGGTTGCAGCATTGGAGTGGGCTGACAGCATTGGAGTCGATGTAACTTCGACTTCACTTGGTTATCTGGAATATGATCCTCCTTTTACAAGTTACACCTGGCAGGATATGAACGGTAATACTGCAATCATCACAATTGCTGCTGATCTTGCAGTCAAAAAAGGAATTGTTGTTGTAAACTCTGCAGGAAATGAAGGTTGGAGAACAACTCCCAACTCACTTGTTGCGCCGGCAGATGGCGATAGTGTTTTTGCAATTGGTGCAACTGATGGTTCTGGAGTAAGAGTAAGTTTCAGTTCATTCGGACCAACTTTCGATGGAAGAATTAAACCGGACTTTATGGCAATGGGAAGTAATGTTTACGCAGCACGCTCATCAAGTACAACTCAATACACTTATGTAAGTGGTACTTCTTTCAGTTGTCCGCTTTCGGCAGGAGTTGTTGCATTACTGCTTCAGGCAAATCCAAACTTAACTCCAATTCAACTAAGAACTATTCTCAGACAAACTTCTTCACGCAGCAATAATCCGGATAATTTTTACGGCTGGGGAGTTCTCAGAGCGCTTGATGCGTTAAATCAAGTTGTTGTTCCTGTTGAGCTTACAAGTTTTACTGCGAGTTATACAAATAATTCTGTTGAACTTACCTGGATTACAGCAACGGAAAAAAACAACTATGGATTTGAAGTTCAAAAAAGATATGATGGACAGCAATATGAGACTATTGCTTTTATAACCGGTAACGGAACAACTACAAACAGAATTACATACAATTACACAGATACAGATATTAAATCAGACAAGATTTATTATAGATTGAAGCAAATTGATTATAACGGTGATGTTGATTATTCCAATGAAATTTTAGTTGATATTCAACTGGCAGATAATTTTGAATTATTCCAGAATTATCCGAATCCATTTAATCCCGAGACCAGAATAAGTTGGTATTCACCAGTTAGTGGAAATCAGACTTTGAAATTATATGATATTCTTGGAAACGAAATTGCAACATTGTTAGATGGATTTGTTGAAGCTGGCAGACACGAAATTGTTCTAAATGCATCTTCATTAGATGTTGAACTCGTAAGCGGAGTTTATCTGCTGAGACTGAAATCAGAAAATTTTCAAAAGCAGATTAAAATGGTTTATCTGAAGTAAGTGCCATCATTCAACTTAATTTACCTTGATTTTATAAAGCAGTTAAATAAAATTTTATGTTCAAATTGTAAAAAATAAGGAGTGCATCATGATCAAGTGGTTAAAATTGTCTTCAATTCTTGTACTGATTTTATTTATTGTTTCCTGTTCAACTAAACATTCTGAAATAGTTGTAGGAAAATTTAATGATGATAAAATAACAATGGCAGAGTTTGAAAAAGCTTATTCAAAAAATGCTGGCAGTTACGAGCGTGCGTCAAAAGACAGCTTGAACAATTATAAAAACTTTGCCGAACTTTATATGAATTTCAGAATGAAGCTGAAAGATGCTTATGAAAGAGGTTATGATAAAGATAAAGCTTTACTCGATGAACTTAATGATTACAAGAAAAAAGTTGGTTCAACATATATTCAGGAAAAATATCTTGTAGAGCCAAACCTTAAAGAAATGTATGAGAGAAGAAAAACCGAAGTTCGTGCGAGCCATCTGATGATCAGACCGGAACAATCCGGAGGCGATGAAGCTGCCAGAGAATTCACACAGGCGCTTCTTGACAGCATTAAAGCAGGATTAAAAACTTTTGAAGAACTTGTTGAAGTCCATTCTCAGGATCAATTTTCAAAAACCAAAGGTGGAGATATTTTCTATTTTACCGCTGGCCAGCTTCCTTACGAATTTGAAGATGCGTGCTATAAAACTCCAAAGGATTCAATTTATCCTGAGGTTGTCAGAACAAAATTTGGTTATCATATAATAAAAGTAACGGACATAAAACCAAGAATCCCAAGAATTCATGCTGCTCATATTCTTGTAAGCTTCGCAAATCAGGATGGACAGATTGATTCTGCTGCTGCAAAAGCAAGGATAGATTCAGTAATGGCAAGATTAAAAGCAGGTGAAGATTTTGCTGAACTTGCAAAAGAATATTCTGATGATACCGGAACAAAAGATAAAGGTGGTGATCTTGGTTTCTTTGAAAGAAGAATGATGGTTCAGCAGTTTGATGAAGCTGCATTTAATCTTGAACCCGGACAAATTTCTGATATTGTTGAAACGCAGTTTGGTTATCATATAATCAAACTTCTTGAAAGAGGAGAAAATCCATCTTTTGAACAGGATAAAGATAACTTGAAAAATATTCTGAAGAGACTAAGATATCAGGATATTTACAACGATTATGTAAATAACTTAAAGAAAGAATTCAATTTTACTGTTAATGAAAATGTTTTTGATTTAATAATTGAAAACTCAGATTCAATTCTAATCGGAGCTGACTATCCTCATCCTGATAAAGTTAATGATCAGGTTATTTATTCCTACGCAAATGTTAAGCAAACTTTCGCTCCATTCTACGACAGAATGAAAAAAGATACTGAGTTTACAGGCAAAAGATTCGATAAGAATATTCTTAACAAAGCTGTAACAAAATACAGCAACGAAGAATTAATTGAGTTCAAAGCTATGGGGCTTGATACTCTTGACGCTCAGTTTGCTGAGTTAATGGAAGATTATAAAAACGGAATCTTCATCTTTAAACTTCAGGAAGATGAAGTATGGAATAAAGTTGAAATTGATTCAGTAAGACTTTTAGAGTTTTATGAAAAGACAAAAGAGAATTATAAATGGCCTGACAGAGTTGCATTTACAGAAATCTGGGTAAGAAGCGATTCCGTTGCAAAGCATTACTATAATCTTCTTAAAGAAGGCAAAGCAGATTTTGATTCGCTGGCAAAGAATACTGAAAGATTTGGTATGAAAGAAAAAGGCGGAAAGTATGAACTTACCCCCGTTAATAATTCGGAACTTTCACGAAAAGCAAATGAACTGAAAAATGTTGGTGATTTCACAGAAGTGTTTTCTCAGGCGAACGGCTACTGTATTTTACGATTGGATGCCAGAGATAATGCAAGACTTAAAACATTCGAAGAAGCAAGAGCTGAAGTAACGGGTGCTTTTCAGGAAGCTGAAAGTAAACGACTTGAGAATGAGTATATTGCTTCATTAAAAAAGAAGTATCAACCGGTTATCTTTTATGATGAACTTTCAAAAGCTTTTAAAGCTGAAAACTGACAAGTTATTACTGTTATCTTTAATCATACTTTTGGTAAGTTGTTCAAAAGAAGAAAAACAAAAAAGCTATCTGGCAAAAGTTAATGATTCATATCTGACCAGGGAAGAATTAGCTTCCCTGGTTGATACTTCTAACCTTGATGCTTCCGAAAAAAATGCATTGATAAAAGACTGGATTTATAATGAACTGCTTTTTCAGAAAGCTCTTGACGAAGGAATAACTGAAGATGATAACTTTAACAATATTTTGCAGAACTCTTATAAAAAACTTGCAATAGCTTTATTGATTCAAAAAATTTACAATGAGACTGAAGTTGCATATAAAACCTCTGATTTACTGGAATACTATGAAAAAAATCAGAACTATTTCATTCGCCCTTTTGATACATATTTGATAAATATTGCCCGATTCAAGGATGAATTAACTGCGATTAGATTCAGGGAAATTGTTCTTGAAAGTAACTGGGAAAAAGCAACACAATTTTTTGAAAAAAATAATTCAATCATTTTTTCTGAAATCGGAATTCTTAAAGAGCTTATTGAAATTTACCCGGTTGAAGTTGCTGATGCAGTAAAATTTCTTTTACCTGATGAAGTAAGTATTGTATTAAGAGATAAACAGATGACATACAATGTTGTCCAGTTGAAGAGAAAATTTAATGCATTTGATACATTGCCATATGATATTATTAAACAGGAAGTTGAAAAAAGATATATTGATGAACAAAAATCAAAACGGTTTGAGAACTTTTTAAAGGAACTTTACTCTAAAAGTGAAATTGTAATAAAAGAACGGTATTAAAATGAAATTTAAATTATTTGCGATTATTCTGTTGTTGGTAAATATTTCATTTGCTCAGCAGACTTTGGATAAAGTTGTTGCTGTTGTTGACAACGAAATTATTCTTCAAAGTGAACTTGATTTTCAGGCAATTATGTTCGCTGCTCAAAGACAAATTGATCCAAACACTCCGGGATTGAAAGAGCAAATCCTAAATTCCCTTATAGAAGAAAAATTACTTTATGCACAGGCAGAACTTGATTCAATCATTGTTTCTGAAGATGAAATAAATCAGAGAATTGATTACCAGATAAAAGTTTTAACACAGCAGCTTGGGTCGGTTGCAAATATTGAAAAGCAATATGGAATGAGTATCGACAGAATTAAAAGAGAACTTCGTGATGATGTGAAAAAAAATGTAATGATTCAGAGAATACAGGAAAAGAATTTTGGAAACATTTCTGTTACTTATCCTGAAGTTGAAGAATTCTATAATACATTCAAAGACAGTCTTGGAATGATTCCCGAAAAAGTTACTATCTATCACATCTTTCAAAATCCGAAAGCAAGTGAAAGAATAAAAAAGAAATTTAAGGAAAAAGCACAGGCACTTCTGGATTCAATAAAAGCAGGTGCCGATTTTGCAGAGCTTGCAAAAAAATATTCTGAAGATCCTGGCAGTGCTGCTGCCGGCGGTGATCTTGGCTTTGTAAAGAAAGGAGTTTTCTATCCTGAATTTGAATCAGTTGCATTCAGATTAAAAGAAGGTGAACTTTCTGAAGTGGTCGAAACTCCTGTAGGATTTCATATTATACAACTTATTGAGCGGAGAGGCGAATCAATTCATACACGACATATTCTTATTAAAGTTAAAGCTGATGAAGATGCAGATCTTCAGACAATTGAATTTCTTACTGCAATCAGAGATAGTGTAATGAAAGGATTCGGAACTTTTGAAGACTATGCAAAAAAATACAGCGAGGATAAAGAAACAGCAGTATTCGGTGGCGAACTCGGAACATTCTACAGAAATCAACTTGATAAACCTTTACTCGATGCTATAGGTAAATTAAAACAAGGTGATATTAGTTTTCCGAGAAGACTTGAATATGCACCCGGAACTTATGGATATCATATTGTTTATCTGAAAACAAGAGTTCCGGAACATAAAGTTAGTCTTACAGAAGACTTTGATGAATTGAAAAGACTTGCGACCGAGTATAAAAAACAAAAAGAATATCAGAAATGGATTGCAGAATTAAAACAAAAAATTTACTGGGAAGTTAGAATCTGATTTTTAAACAAAATATGGAACAACATTGACTTCAATTGAAAATAAAAATGATGTGGAACTTGTTCAAAAGCTGAACAAAAAGATTTCAGAGGTAAAATCTGAAATTGCAAAAGTTATAGTTGGACAGGATGAAATTATTGATCAGCTGATAATTGCTTTAATGTCCAAAGGTCATTGTTTGCTTGTTGGTGTTCCCGGACTTGCGAAAACACTTTTGATTAAAACTCTTGCTGAAGTAATGGATTTGAAGTTCAGCAGGATACAATTCACACCTGATCTTATGCCCTCGGACATAACCGGTACAGAAGTTTTAGAAGAAGATCAGCTTAGTAAAAAAAGAAATTTCAGATTCATCGCCGGACCTGTATTTGCAAATATGATACTTGCCGATGAGATAAACAGAACTCCTCCCAAAACCCAGGCAGCACTTCTTGAAGCAATGCAGGAACACAAAGTCACCGCAGCGGGAGTAACTCATCCGCTTCCTGAACCTTTCTTTGTTCTTGCAACACAGAACCCCATCGAGCAGGAAGGAACTTATCCTTTGCCCGAAGCACAGCTTGACAGATTTATGTTTAATCTCTGGCTTGACTATCCAAGTTATGAAGAAGAAATAAAAGTTGTTCAGACAACTACAAGCGGTTATAATGCAAAACTTAATAAAGTTGTCTCAGCTGAAGAAATTTTGGTTTTTCAGGATCTGATCAGAAGAGTTCCGGTTGCTGATAATGTAATTCAGTTTGCCGTGAAAGTTGCAAATATGACAAGACCTGTTAACGGTAATTCACCTGAATTCATTAAACAGTGGATTACCTGGGGTGCAGGACCAAGAGCTTCGCAATATATGATTCTTGCTGCTAAAAGTCGTGCTGTTATTCAGGGAAGATTTACACCAAACATTGATGATGTTAAATCTGCAATGCTTCCCGTACTTCGTCATCGTATAATCACAAACTTCTCGGCAGAGGCAGAAGGTATTTCTGCTGTGGATGTAATTAAGAAGTTAGCTGAAGAAACAGATAAGATAATTTGAGCTACTCAAGTAGTTGACCGTTTATCCGGGAAAACTGTTGAAACGGTTATTATAATTTTTTGGAGCGAACATTTCTAAAACTAAAATGAATTGTTCGATCCTTTCATTTTATCCCATCAAAACATTAATTGCTGTTGTATTAACGATATCATCAACACTGCAGCCGCGACTTAAATCAAAGAATGGCTTTCTTAATCCCTGTACCATCGGACCAACTGCCTGAGCTCCGCCTAATCTTTCTGCGATTTTATAACCGATATTTCCTGCATTTAAATCAGGGAAAATCAAAACATTCGCTTTACCGGCAACAGTACTGTTTGGAGCTTTTCTTTTTCCAACTGACTCAACGATAGCAGTATCTAACTGTAATTCTCCATCAACCTGCAAATCAGGTCTTTTTGATTTTACTAATTCAGTGGCTTTGATAACTTTATCAACAAGTTCGTGGGTTGCGCTGCCTTTTGTTGAAAATGAAAGCATTGCAACTAATGGTTCTTCACCTGTTAATTTTTTATGATTATCTGCAGTGGAAATTGCTATATCAGCAAGTTGTTCTGCGTCAGGATTCGGAACAACTGCACAATCCGCAAAGCTGAAAGTTCTGTCTTTGAAAATCATAAGAAAGAAACTTGATACAATTGAGATCCCTTCAGGCATTCCAACAATCTGAATTCCGGCTTTCATAACATCGGCAGTTGATGCAAATGATCCTGCAACACTTCCGTCAACTAGTCCTTCGCGTAACATCATTGCTGCAAAAAATAAATCCCGTTTCAAAGTTTCTTTCGCTTGTTCGGGAGTCATTCCTTTTTTCTTTCTCAACTCATAATAAATATTCGCAAACTCATCAAACTTTGGATGATTCAGATGGTCAACAATTTCAACTCCGCTTAAATCAACTCCGAGTTTTTGTGCATCTGATTTTACTTTATCAGGATTGCCGAGAGTAACAACTTTACAGATTTTTTCTTTTGTAAGAATCTCTGCTGCTTTGAGTACTCGATCATCGTGTGATTCAGGCAGTACAATTGTTTTGTTTCTTGAACGGGCTTTATCTTTAATCTGATTTAATAGTTCCATTCCCATAGTTAACTCCAAAAAATTTTTAATGTTCAGGGCAAAGTTAACTAATTATTGTCTGAAGGAATTGAGTAGTTGCTGTTTATTCAATATTTTGTGATATAAAAAACACAACTAAATAATGAAAAACAAAAAATCAAAAATTTATTTCGGAACCTGCAGCTGGAAATATGATTCGTGGGAAGGCATTGTTTATTCCAAAGCAAAAGGAATAAATATGCTTGAAGAATACTCAAAACAATTTAATTCTGTTGAAATTGATCAGTGGTTCTGGTCATTACACGCTGTTAATAAAATTTCTTTGCCCAAAGTAAATGATGTTAAACTTTATGCTGAATCTGTCCCGGACGATTTCAGATTCACAATAAAAATTCCGAACAGCATAACTCTTACACACTTTTACAGAAAAAATAAGTCAGAAGAATTAAAAGCTAATCCACATTTTCTTAGTCCGGATTTATTTAGTGAATTTCTCTCGACACTAAAACCAATGAAAAACAAAATCGGCGTCTTAATGTTTCAGTTCGAATATCTTAATAAAGAAAAAATGAGCAATCAGATTGAATTTATGGAAAGGTTCGAGGCATTTATACAGGACATAAGAACTGACTACCAACTTGGAATTGAAATCCGCAATCCGAATTATCTGAATAAAAAATATTTTGAATTCCTTAAAGCAAATAATTTGTCAATGGTTTTTCTTCAGGGATATTATATGCCTCCAATCTGGGAAGTGTTTAAGGTAGCAAAAGATTCGTTGATTAGTCCTGTAGTCATCAGACTTCACGGACCTGACAGAACTGGTATTGAAGAAAAAACAGGAAATATCTGGAATCAGATAGTTGAACCTAAAGATGAAGAGTTACCAAAAATCGCAGAGCTGATTCATTACTTGTCTGAGAAGCAAAATGATGTTTATGTAAATGTAAACAATCACTATGAAGGCAGCGCACCTTTAACAATTAGAAAACTGATAGAAATTTTGTCAGATATTTAGTAAGGAACGGTCTCCAGACCGTTCGCAGAGTAGTCATCTTATTTATTTTAAAAAATCAAAACGACCAGTTTACAATCGGGAAAAACGGAAACATTCCGCCTTTGTTTATAATATTAACCAAACCAATCTGAAGTCCTTTCATACTCCCGGCGTAGTTGATGAATCCAAATTGTAATCCACTGACTTTGCCTTTATGATAATTAACAAATCCCCATTGAAGTCCTTCAAACTGAGAATCCGTAATATTAACAAACCCTGCTTCGAGCCCCAAGAATCCGCCATCAACAAGATTTACAAATCCATATTGCAAACCAACCTGTTTTCCGGTCGTGGAATTTACAAAACCCCAATCAACTCCGGTTACATTTCTGTTTTTACCATAAAGAATTGAAATTCTTAATCCGGCAATTGATTCATTTTCAGGAAAAATCTGAACCGGATTGAATAAAGCTAACTGAATTGGCTTTTCCTGCGCAAAAATTGCCTTACTTAATAATAAAACAAGGATAAATGCTGCTGTAAACCATATGGACTTTTTCATAGTTCGACCTCTGTTATGAATAAAATGAAGAAATTTTCTCAATTACTTCAGTTAAAATAAGATTATATTTGCAAAGATTTTTCTGAAATTTAATTAATGCTGTTTTAATTGTTTTTTAACGGCTAACAGAATAAATTCACAACCTTAATTTTGAAATGATTGCTGAAAATTTAGCCAGACTCAAAGAAAAAATTGATTTGAAATGCAAAGAAGTTGGAAGAGACACAAAAGAGATAAGACTTATTGCTGTTTCAAAATATTTCGGCACTGATGCTATTCTGGAAGCAAACAGCTTGGGTGTAAAAGATTTCGGTGAAAATCGCGCTCAGGAATTAATTTTAAAGTATGAAAAAATCGGTGATAAAGTCATCTGGCATTTTATCGGAACTTTGCAGAAGAATAAAGTGAAGTTTGCCGTTAAAGCAGCCGAATATATACATTCAGTTGACAGCATTGAATTATTGGAAGAAATTAATAAACGGGCTTCTTCATTAAATAAAGTTCAGAAAATTCTGCTCGAAGTTAAAACTTCTCACGAGGAAACCAAATCCGGTTTAACTAATGAAGAAGAAATTTTCAGAATTGCTGAACAGGCAAAAAATTATCCGAATGTAAATCTCGTTGGATTGATGACAATTGCTCCTTTGACGGATGATGAAAATCTTATAAGAAAAAGTTTCAGAGATTTAAGATTATTGAAAGATAAAATGAACAAATCCGGAATAAATATTACTGAACTTTCGATGGGAATGACAAGTGACTTTGAAATTGCCATTGAAGAAGGTTCTACCATGCTTCGGATTGGTTCAGCAATTTTTGGTGAACGGGATTACTCCAAAGACTGGAGGCAGGTATGAAACTTCAACCATTTTCAATTCGTCAGCAGGAATTCTCTAAAAAATTTCGTGGATTTGATCCTGATGAAGTTAAAGCTTTTCTCGAGAGAATTGCTGATGATGTTGAAGATCTTCTCAAAGAAAATGAGGAACTTAAACAGCAGGTTGAAACATTAACTCAGCAGCTTGAAGAATTTAAAAAGATTGAAAAGAACCTTCAGGATACACTTCTGAAAGCGCAGGAAAGTTCTGCTAAATCAATCGAATCTGCTAAAAAGCAAACAGCTCTGATGATTAAAGAAGCTGAACTTAAAGCTGCTCAGATAATCGAGAAGGCAAGAGAAAGTGCAAATGAAATTCGTAACGCTGTATTGAATCTTCGTGAAGAAAAGGATATGCTGATTGCAAGACTTAAAGCAATCATTAGTTCGCAAGCTCATCTGCTTGAAGTGAAAATCGAAGACATTGATGAAGAAGTTGTTGTCCAGAAAAAGAAAACAAAAAATGAAAGTAAAAAACTTGATTTGAATATTGATGATATTGTGGAAAAGTTATTATGAGCGAACTTATCAATAAAATAAATGAAACTCTTTCTGTAATCAGAAAACACACTCAGGATAATTATCCGATTGGAATTATTCTCGGAACAGGATTAGGCGGATTAGTTAAAGAAATAAAAATTGAACATCAGATTGATTACGCTGAACTTCCGCACTTCCCGCTTTCTACGGTTGAATCTCATCACGGCAAATTAATTTTTGGTACTGTAAACGGAAAAAAAGTTGTTGCAATGCAGGGCAGATTTCATTACTACGAAGGTTATTCAATGCAGCAGATTACTTATCCTGTTCGCGTAATGAAATTTCTTGGAGTTCAGACTTTGCTTGTTTCAAATGCCTGCGGAGGAATGAATCCGCTTTACCGCAAAGGCGATATTATGATTATGGTTGATCATATTAATTTGCTCGGCGATAATCCTTTGATCGGGAAAAATGAAGACAGCTTGGGACCAAGATTTCCTGATATGAGCGAACCATATTCACTCGAATTGATTAAGCTTGCTGAAGAAGTTGCTCTTGAAAATAAAATTAAAGTTCACAAAGGAGTTTATATAGCTGTTCCGGGACCAAATCTTGAAACAAGAGCCGAGTACAGATTCCTTCGTGCTACAGGTGCAGATGTTGTCGGAATGTCAACTGTTCCGGAAAATATTGTTGCAAATCATATGGGAATGAAAGTTTTGGGAATCAGCATAATCACAGATGAATGTTTTCCGGAATCATTAAAACCAGTTGTGCTTGCTGAAATTATCAAAGCAGCATCAGAAGCCGAACCGAAAATGACTTTAATCATGAAAGAAGTAATTAAGAGGTTGTAATGGCAGTATCATTCAAAAATATTTTAAAGAATTATTTTGCCGCATTTATGATTGCTGTGTTCATTTACACCTCAAATTTTTTAAATACTGATTTATTCAATTTCGGTGAATACAACTTTGTCGTGTGGTTCGTTCTCTCAATCTTCTGTTTTGCAAGTGGCTGGTTTATTAATCGTCAGGTTGGATGGCATCACGGAGGTAAGGTTTTGTTTGCAATTATTGTTGCTATTACAATTCTCAGTTTAATTACAGTTACATTTTTCAGTGAGTACTTTGGAACAAACCAAATCATTACAGAAAATCTGATTCTTTTCAGCTTAAGAAATATTACGCTTGGTGCGATGGGATTTTTCGGAATGGCCGTTCAGGAAGTTTTGAGTGGTGAAAGAGAAGCTGTAATACTTCGCGAAAAACTTAAGATCTATGAAAACAATATTATTGATTCAAAAAAAGAAGCTGAGCTGACAATCAAAGAAGCAGAAATAAAAGCAAAAGAAATTCTTACAGATGCTGAAGCTCAGGCGAAAAATATTATTCTTAAAAAAGAAAGAATAGAAAGAGAGCTGAAAGAATTTATTCAGGCAGAGAAAGAACTGATAAAAAAATATAAGGATTTATAAATTCAACTACAGAGTAACTATGTTCAAACAAAATTTAGAAAAGATAAACTATCCGAAAATAGAAGAAGAGATTCTTAAGTTCTGGCAGGAAAATAAAATATTTGAAAAGAGCATTTCTACCAGAGATGAAAATAAATCATTCACATTTTATGAAGGTCCGCCGACTGCAAACGGAAAACCAGGAATTCATCATGTAATGGCAAGAACTTTAAAGGACCTTGTCTGCCGTTACAAAACATTAAAAGGTTTCCGCGTTGAAAGAAAAGCCGGTTGGGATACGCACGGTCTTCCTGTTGAGATCGAAGTTGAAAAATCTCTCGGCATAAAACACAAAAGTGAAGTGATTGAATACGGAATAGAAAAGTATAATCAGAAATGCCGCGAGTCTGTGTTTACTTATCTTGATCTTTGGGAAAAGATGACAACCCGAATGGGTTACTGGATTGATCTCGATTCAGCTTACATTACTCTCGACAATAAATATATTGAATCAGTCTGGTGGGCACTTAAAACTTTGTTTGACAAAGGACTTATTTATAAGGACTACAAAATAGTTCCTCAGGATCCAAAGTCTGAAACAGTGCTTTCATCCCACGAACTCGCACTTGGTTATCGTGAAACAAAAGATCCTTCAGTTTATGTGCTCTTTCAGAGAATTGATGCAGATGAATATTTTCTTGTATGGACAACAACTCCCTGGACACTTATTTCAAATGTTGCTCTTGCAGTCGGACCTGATATTGATTATGTAAAAATCAAAACTGATGGTAAGGTATTAATTCTTGCCAAAGACAGATTATCAGTTATTGATGGTGAATATGAAATACTTGAGGAAATGAAAGGCAAGGATTTATTAGGCATTGAATACGAACAGCTCTTTGATTACTGTGATGTTGACAAAAAAGCTTTTTATGTAATTGCAGGTGATTTTGTAAGCACAGAGGATGGTTCAGGTATTGTTCACATTGCACCCGCGTTTGGCGCTGATGACTATGAAGTTTCCAAAAAATATAATCTTCCGATGCTTCAGCCGGTTACCCGTTCGGGTGTGTTTACTGATGAAGTAACAGATTTTGCAGGTGAATTTGTTAAAGATGCTGATAACGGAATTATTCTCAAGCTTAAAAAAGAAGGCAAGCTTTACAAGAAAGAAACAATTCTTCACACATATCCTTTCAGCTGGCGTCATCAGGATGTTCCTGTAATTTATTATGCAAGAGAATCCTGGTTCATAAGAACTACTTCAGTAGCTAAGAGAATGGTTGAGCTGAATAAAACAATTAACTGGCAGCCGCCTGAAGTTGGTGCGGGAAGATTCGGAAACTGGCTCGAAGAAAATAAAGACTGGGCTTTATCACGCGATCGTTTCTGGGCTACTCCGCTGCCAATCTGGGTTAGTGATGACGGTGATATGTTTGCTATCGGAAGCATCGAAGAATTAAAGCAAGGATTTATTGAAGAGAATGGTAAAAGAATTTCTGTGGCTGATGTTGAAAATCTTGATCTTCATAAACCATTCGTAGATAAAATTCTTTTTGAACGAAACGGAAAAATTTATAAACGAACTCCTGAAGTAATTGATGTCTGGTTCGATTCAGGTGCAATGCCATTTGCTCAGTATCATTACCCGTTTGAGAATAAAGAAAACTTTGAAAAGAAATTCTTTCCTGCAGATTTTATCTGTGAAGGAATTGATCAGACACGCGGCTGGTTTTATACTTTACATGCAATCGCAACGATGTTGTTTGATAGTGTTGCTTTCAGAAATGTTATCGTTAATGAACTTATACTTGATAAAAACGGAATGAAAATGTCCAAATCAAGAGGCAACACAGTTGATCCTTTTGATTTGTTTGATAAATATGGTGCTGATACAACAAGATGGTATCTGGTTACTAACAGTCCGCCGTGGCGACCGACATTATTTGATGAAGAAGCTCTTGTTGAAGTTCAGAGAAAGTTTTTCGGAACACTTGTAAATACATATTCATTCTTTGCGCTTTATGCAAACATTGATAAATTTAATTTCAGCGATTCACTCGTGCCTTATAATGAAAGACCTGAAATCGACAGATGGATTATATCAAAACTCAATGCGCTGGTTGAAGAATATGAAAAGCAAATGGATGCTTATGATGTAACCAAAGCTGCCCGTGCAGTAAGTGATTTTACTATTGATCAGCTTTCAAACTGGTATGTGAGAAGAAGCCGCCGTCGTTTCTGGAAATCGGAAATGAATAAGGAAAAACTTTCAGCTTATCAGACTTTATATGAGTGTCTGGTTACGGTTGCAAAATTAACTTCACCTTTTGCCCCGTTTATTGCTGAAGAGATTTACAGAAATCTTAACACAGTTACAAAGAAAGAAAATTATGAATCAGTTCATCTGACTGATTTTCCTTCAATCACATACCGTGAGCCTGAGCTTGAAGAAAAAATGGATGTTGCTCAGAAAGTTGTTTATTTGACCAGAGCAATTCGTGCAAAGAATAATCTGAAAGTTCGTCAGCCGCTGAAGAGAATGATGGTTGTTGTTGAAAAAGATAAAAGAGATGCTCTCGCTAAAATGAAAGATGTGATTCTCGATGAAGTAAATATTAAAGAACTGGTTGTGCTTGATGATGATTCTGAAATTGTTAATAAAACAGCTAAAGCAAACTTTAAGTCAATCGGACCAAAGTTCGGTAAGAAAGTTAAGACTGTTGCTGAAGTGATTAAGAATTTCGGAAAAGATGATATCAGAAGAATTGAATCCGGTGAAAATATTGAAATAGAAATTGAAGGTGAGAAGCTTTCAATCTCAAAAGATGATGTTGAGATTATTTCTCATCAGATTGAAGGTTGGGTTGTAGAATCTGAAGAAGGCGTAACTGTAGCAATTGATACAGAACTTGATAAAAAGCTGATTGAAGAAGGTCTTGCAAGAGAATTTGTAAATCGTGTTCAGAATATGAGAAAGGATGCCGGCTTTGATGTTACAGATAAAATTAACATAAGCTTTACAGGAAATTCAGAACTCGTTAAAGCAATAAATAACTTTTCTGATTATATTTCTAATGAAACTCTTGCGGAAAAATTAATTTCAGAACAAATTACTGATGGAGGATTCAGACAAGACTGGAAAATTGGTGATTATGAATGCTCTATCCGAATCGAAAAGATTTAATCCTTAACAAAGGAGGAAAATACAATGGCAAAAAAACAAACAAAGAAAGCAATTAAAAAAGCCGTTATAAAAAAAGGCAAGGAGGAAAAGAAAAAAGTGAAGAAAGCACCTGCTAAGAAAACAGTTAAAAAGGTTGTGAAAAAGTCTGCACCTGCAAAGAAAACTGTGAAGAAAAAAGAATTAAAGAAAGTTGTAGCTAAAAAAACTTCAGTCAAAAAAGAAGCGGTTAAAAAAACTGTTCAATCTGAAAATAAAGTTGAAAAGAAAAAACTGACACCAAAAGAAGAAAAAGTATTGAAGCAGCAGCCGGTTGTTCAGTCTCAGGTTGAAGAAGCAGTTGAAGATGAAAGCAAGATTGATGAAATCTATCAGGCAGAACTTGAAGCAGCAAGAAGAAAAGCCGAAGCTCTGAAGAAGATTAAAGGTTACAGCAAAAAAGATCTTGAACACTTCAAAAAAATTATTCTTGAAAAGCGGGATGAAATTCTTGAGCAGTTACAGAACCTTAAAGAACAAATTCTCGATCCATCCACAGGTGAATATATAAATGAAAATTCGCCTTACTCATTGCATATGGCAGAGCAGGGAACAGATGCAATGGAAAGAGAAAAAACTTTTCTTTATGCACAAAGAGAAACTAAATTTTTAGGTTATCTTGAAGATGCATTGAAGAGAATTGAAAACGGCACATACGGTATTTGTATCGAATGTATTGAAGAGCCGCAGCATTTGTGCGAAACCTGTCCTCTTATTCCAAAAGCAAGACTTGAAGCTGTTCCGCACAGTCAGTTATGCTTACCAATGAAGCAAAGACAGGAAAAGAAGTAATTTGATTTTGGGGTAAGGAATTTCACATCGAATTACCAAACCCCTCTTTTTATTTTTGTGAAGTATTTCGGAGAAAATTTTCAGAGTGAAAGTAATTTATATATCAATAGCAGTTGTAATAATTGATCAGCTTACTAAACTTTTTGTCAAAGGTTTTTCAATTCCCTTTCTCAATTTCAATTTTGACGGAATGTACTATGGGCAGAGCATTCCTGTCATCGGAGATTTTTTCAGATTAACCTACATAGAAAATCCGGGAATGGCATTTGGTTTTGATCCCGGCGATGGATTCAAACTGGCAATTTCATTATTCTCACTTGTTGCGAGCGTTGGATTGCTGATTTATCTGTACGCAATCAGAAACAAAAGTTTGAGTTTAAGAATAGCCATAGCTTTCATCCTCGGCGGTGCAGTCGGAAATTTAATTGACAGAACTTTCTACGGAGTTCTGTTTGATTATGCACCATTGTTTTACGGAAGAGTAGTTGATTTCTTTGACTTCGATTTTTTTGATTTCACATTGTTCGGAAGAAGTTATGACCGCTGGCCGATTTTCAATATTGCTGATGCTGCTGTTTCAATTGGTGTGTTAATTCTCATTCTCTTCTATAAAAAGCACGAAGAAGAAAAAGAACTCGAAAAATCTTTAGTTACTGTTACAGCGGATGCAGCTGATTCCAACAGTCAAATCAAACCTGATGAACTAACTTCTGCGGAAAATTTTATCAATACAGCAGAAGAAATCAATGAGCAAACTGATAACCGAAAAGAAGTATCTGATTAATGTTCCTGAAGGAAAAAAGAAGGAACGATTAGATACTTTTCTTGTCAATCAGATTGAAAATGCTACCCGTTCAAAAATTCAGAAAGCAATTGAAGCAGGTTTAGTCACTGTCAATGGTAATACAGCCAAAGCAAATTACATAGTTAAACCAGGGGATGTGATAATCGCTGTTCAACCAATCTCTCCTCGGCCCGAAGATGTTGAACCGGAAGAAATTCCTCTTGATATTGTTTATGAAGATGATTATCTGATAGTTGTAAACAAACCTGCCGGAATGGTTGCTCATCCGGCTTATGCAAATTATACCGGAACACTTGTAAATGCATTGCTTCATCATACAAAAACTCTCAGCGGACTAAACGAAGCAGGAAGACCGGGAATTGTTCATCGCATTGATAAAGACACAAGCGGATTGCTTGTTGTTGCCAAAGATGATTTTACTCACGCTAAACTTGCTGAGCAGTTTGCAAAGCATTCAATCGAAAGAGAATATCATGCAATTTGCTGGGGAAAATTTCCTGACAAAAAAGGTGAAATAAAAACTAACATTGCTCGTAGTAAATCTGACAGAAAAAAATTTACTGTCAGTCAAAGTGAAGGAAAGCTTGCAATAACTTATTATGAAGTGATTGAAGAGTTTGAATTTACATCTTACCTTAAACTGAATTTAAAGACAGGCAGAACTCATCAGATTCGTGTTCATCTTTCAGGAATTGGCAGACCAATATTTGGCGACAGAACTTACGGTGGTGATAAAATCCATTTTGGAAGTGATATGCCGAAAATAAAAAGCCGCATTAACAACCTTCTTGAATTAATGCCGCGACAGGCATTGCATGCAAAAACACTTGGTTTCATTCATCCGCACACAAAAAAATTTGTTCGCTTTGAATCGGAACTGCCTCAGGATTTTGAGCTGCTACTGGAAAAACTAAGAACATAGTTTCATATTATCCTTCAATTTTTGAAGGCAAAAACCAGAACTTTCATTTTATATTTTATCAGTGATAAATTACTCCGATTACAACCCCCGATTTTGTTATATTTGAACTGTTAAATTCAAAAATCAGAAAATATGCTGAAGATTTACAATACACTTACAAAACAAAAAGAGGAATTCATTCCGATCAATCCGCCATTGGTTAAAATGTATATGTGCGGACCAACGGTTTATGATTATTTCCATATTGGTAATGCGCGCTCATTTATAATGTCCGATATCGTCAGGAGATATCTTGAGTACAAAGGTTACGCTGTTACTTTTGTAATGAATCTCACTGATGTTGATGATAAAATAATTAAAAAAGCAAATGAAGAAGGAAAGTCAGCAAAGGAAGTTGCAGAGTTTTACATCAAAGAATTTTTTGCTGATATTGAGAAGCTAAGAATCAAGCCGGCAACATATTATCCTCGTGCCACAGAGTTTATGAATGATATGATTGAAATGATAAAAAGACTCGAACAAAAAGGTATTGCCTATAATGTTGATGGAAATGTTTTTTATGATGTATCAAAGTTTGCTGGTTACGGAAAGCTCAGCGGTAAAAACACTGACGAGCTTGAATCCGGTGCAAGAGTAGAAGTTAATGAACAAAAAAAACATCCGCTCGATTTTGCACTGTGGAAAAAAGCTAAAGAAGGCGAACCGTTTTGGGAAAGTCCCTGGGGGAAAGGACGGCCGGGTTGGCATATTGAGTGTTCTGCAATGAGCTGCAAACTTTTAGGTGAATCATTCGATATTCACGCCGGCGGACACGATTTAATTTTTCCTCACCACGAAAATGAAATCGCACAGAGCGAAGCTGCAAATGAAAAACCATTTGCAAAGTACTGGCTGCACTTTGGATTTCTCAACATCAACGAAGAGAAAATGTCAAAGTCGCTCGGCAATTTTTTTACTGCGAGAGAAATACTGAAGAAATATTCTGCTGAAGCTATCAGATTATTTTTTGCTCAGGCACATTACCGTGGTCCACTTAACTTCAGTGATGAACTTTTACAAGCTGCGGAAAAAGGTGTAGAGAAAATTCAGAATCTTGCGGACAAGTTAAATGAGCAGTTAAGCAAATCAGCAGAAGGAAAAAAAATTGACTTCAACTTTGAGCACTGGTACAAAAAATTTGAAGAAGCAATGGATGATGATTTCAATTCCGCACAGGCAACTGCAGTGTTGTTTGATTTTACACGGGAAGTAAATCGTGTTATTGCTGAAAATGAAAATCCTGATAAAGAATTTTACACCGAAGTAAAGTCTTTTCTGAAAAAAACAGCAGAAGATGTTCTTGGCATCGTAAACTTTGGAACAAAAGAAAATCTTCCTTCACTTGAAAATGATCTGATTGAACTGCTGATTAAAATCAGAGCAGAAGCTAAGCAGAATAAAAACTACGCACTCTCAGATAAAATCCGTGATGAACTGAATAAGCTTGGTGTTATTCTTCAGGATACAAAAGATGGAACGAGTTACAAGAAAGTGAGGAAATAGTTTAACTTTCTGAATATTGAAATGTTAACTCATTTGCAATTAATTCAGCTTGTTTCAACACTGTCTCGGTAGCTAACTTTTGCATATCGGGTGGATAGCCATACTGCCTTAAAGTTCTTTTAACTATTACTTTTAATTTTGCCTTTGCACTTTCTTTTAA
>CALHAB010000019.1 GCA_937934185.1 uncultured Ignavibacterium sp.
GAAATTTTAATTCGTGTAATGGTTAATAACTTTTTTGATTGCTTCTTCACACACCTTGCAAAACGGTTTATCACCTTTGGAGAACATTATGCAATCAAGCATCGGCCGATATAATCCTGTCGCCTGATATCCGGCACCTTCAAACGCTCCGACTTTACCCCAGTATTTGCTGCTTCTCAGATATTTATCAACTTTTTCTGATTGCATTTTATCTTTCATCGCATACTCATCTTCAGCAGCTCTGATTTGTTCTTCTGGTGCTCGGTTTTTTTTAAGTTCGGCAATGTAATTGTTCAAGCGATTTCTTTCCTTTAACCATTCGTAACTCATTCTGTCAAATTCTTCTTTCTCCCAGGGAGTTGGAATTTCAATCCCTTTACTCAACAGATTTTTCCACTTTATGTTTTTTGGATCGAGTAAAGCAGTAATATTCGGTTCAATTGGTTCAACGGTAGGTTTATAAAAGTCTGTGTAAGCAACATCTGAAGTGTAATACTCATCAGCAAGTCCTGAGAATGAATGACCAAACTCGTGAATGAAAAGATATTTGGCAAACTGATTATCAGTAGTGTATGTGCAGAACTGATTATAAATTCCTCCACCGCCGTAACGGGGATGATTAACCTGAATGTAAATCGCATCATAAGGAACAAATGCAGCAAGGTCGCGCATTGTTTTGTTGTCTTCAGTCATAAGATATCTCTCTGAACCCAGAGACCAGAATGTAGTATTCAGAACTGTGTTGACAAAAATATCCGCGCCGGGTAAATCCGTTCCGCTTTCCTCTGACGGTTTGAAGACTCCGTAAATATTAAAATCACTCTTGTGGGATTTATAGGGTTCCTGTTCAAAGAAATATCCGACAAACCTTTCGAGATCTTCAGCAAACTTTCCTCTTTCTTCAAATGTATATCCCTCGGCAAGAATAACAATATCTACCTTCTTATGCGGATCACCGTTAAATACAGGATTGAAAATTTCAACGCTTGAATCAACTACTTTATCTTTTATTATATAAATGCTTGAAGGATCAATCTCCGTTCTGAATATTTCATTCATCTGATTTGATTCATCACGCTTTTCAATTGCAAAAATTATTTTGTTTTTCGGAAAAGGAATAATCGCAGACTCGTGATATGATTTTTTAATTCCGGCAATTCCATCGCTGCTTGATGCATATTCACCAAAAAAGGTGTCATATCCTTTTGAGTAAATAAGTTTTCCCGAAGCAGCATCATAGATTTTATGATAGTACTTACCGTTGTTAAGATTATCAATCAGATTGGTTAAACTTCCTGCCCAGATTCCATATTTGTAAACTTTATCTATTGTGAACGTCTCAGAATTTGCATCGCCAATGTGGAAATAATCTATTCTCATCGTTTCATCAACGAAATAGGAATTGAAGTCCGGATTGGGCTGAGAAAAACAAATCACTGCTGAAAAAAGAAAAATTATTATTCGCATAAATAAACCTGTGATATTTTGGATGTGAAAATAAAAAATCCAGCCACTAATTACACGAAATTTCACTAAATAAATATCAGAATTTGTGATAATTAGTGAAATTCGTGGCAGGAAATCATTAGGTAAGTAAGCCCTAAAACCCTTAATTTTGAACAGCAAATTTTTAAGGATTTATATAAAATGAACATAAACCTTTTCATCAAACAACTAAAATTAAAAACACAAAGGAGAGTATTTTTATGGCTCGAAAGAAAGTGTTGATTATGGGCGCGGCAGGACGCGATTTCCACAACTTTAATGTTTTTTATCGCAATAATCCTGACTATGAAGTGGTCGCATTTACTGCAACACAAATCCCTAACATCGAAGGCCGAATTTATCCAAAACAACTTGCCGGTAAACTTTATCCAAACGGAATTAAAATTTACGAGGAGTCAAAACTCGAAGAACTTATCAAGAAACTTAAAGTTGATGAAGTTGTCTTTTCATATTCCGATGTACCTTTTGAATATGTAATGACGAAAGCATCAATTGTAAATGCTGCAGGAGTTTCTTTCAGATTACTCGGTGCTGCTGAAACACAGGTTAAAAGCACCAAACCGGTTGTTGCAGTGCTGGCAGTAAGAACCGGCTGCGGTAAATCTCAGACTTCAAGAAAGATTGTTGAAGTACTTACCAAAGCAGGTAAAAAAGTTGTTGCAATCCGTCATCCGATGCCTTATGGTGATTTGGTAAAACAAAGAGTTCAGAGATTTGCAACTTATGCTGATCTGAAAAAACATAATTGTACCATTGAAGAGATTGAAGAATACGAACCACATATTGCACGCGGTGGAGTGATTTATGCTGGTGTTGATTATGAGGCAATTCTTCGTGAAGCTGAAAAAGAAGCTGATGTCATTCTTTGGGATGGTGGCAATAATGATTTCTCTTTCTATAATGCTGATGTTACTTTCACTGTTGTTGATCCGCACAGACCCGGCCACGAATTAAGATACTATCCCGGAAATACTTCACTACGAATGGCCGATTGTGCTATTATAAATAAAATTGATTCCGCTGATGCAGCAAACATTAACATCGTTCGTGAGAATATACAGTTGGTAAATCCGAAAGCTTCTATTATTGAAGCTGCATCGCCTGTAACAGTTGAAAAACCTGAATTGATTCGTGGTAAACGAGTACTTGTAGTTGAAGATGGTCCGACATTAACTCACGGTGAAATGAAATACGGCGCCGGAACAGTTGCAGCACAAAAACTCGGTGCAAAAGAAATTGTTGACCCAAGACCTTATACAGTGAAATCAATTACTGAGACATATAAAAAATATCCAAACATTGGGACTTTACTTCCTGCAATGGGATACGGCAAACAGCAAATGAAAGACCTTGAAACAACTATCAACAGAACTAAATGCGATGTGGTTGTCATAGGAACTCCGATTGACTTAAGCCGATATATCAAAATCAATAAACCTCACACAAGAGTTAAATATGATTTGCAGGAAATCGGTGCAATTACCGTTGAAACAATTCTTAGAGAAAAGAAAATTATAAAGTAAAAAAATATTAGTAGGCAATCTCAAAACCTGCAGAAAGAACTTCTGCAGGTTTTTTGTTTTTATAAAATTCTACCTTTAAATGTAATTGTAATCAGCTTTCAAATCCTCATTTCGATAATTTAGCAAGTTCATCAACAAATTTTTCATTGATTATGGTGCAATGATTTTTAGAATAATCTGAGAACAATCTGTGTAATCAGTGGTTTATACAAAAAGTTTATTAAGAATTTCAAAAATTTAATCTTGGTAATCACTAAACATTCATTTATTCTCACAGATTGTTTTATGTTTGAAAAGAATTTTTCAAAAATTATAAGCCGATGAATCCTGAGCGGATATTGGATTTAATTATTGTTGTTGCCTATCTCATTGTAGTTGCGCTGATAGGAGTTTTTTCCGGCGGAAAACAAAAATCCATAAAAGATTATTTTCTTGGTGCTGAAAAAATTCCATGGCTGGCGGTCAGCTTTTCAATCATTGCTGCAGAAACAAGTGCACTTACTTTCATTTCAGTTCCGGGTTTAGCATACAAAACAAATTTTAATTTCCTTCAGAGCACCTTTGGTTTTCTACTCGGCAGAATTGCGGTTGCAATAGTCTTACTGCCCAGATATTATCAGGGCGAGATTTCTACAGTCTACACTTATCTTGAAAATAGATTCGGGAGAAGAATCCGTACTTTTGCATCAATAGTTTTTCTAATAACCAGAGTTGCCTCAGATGGAGTGAGACTTTTTGCGGCTGCAATACCACTTTACCTTCTGCTGAATATTAATCCCGTTTACGCAATTCTGATAATAAGCGCTATAGCTTTGATTTATACTTATACCGGCGGAATGAAAGCAATTATTTATGTGGATGCATTCCAGATGATGATTTATCTCGGCGGAGCAGCGATAATTATTATCTTTATCATCAATCAGATTGATACTAACATATTCTCAGACTCAAATCTGCTGAGTCAAAAACTTTCAATCATCAACCTGGGCTTTGGAAACAGTGTGAGTGATTTCCTCAAAGAGCCATATACTTTTTTGAGTGGATTGGTTGGCGGCGGATTTTTATCAATGGCTTCGCACGGTACGGATCAGTTAATCGTTCAACGATTACTTGCGTTACAGAATCTTCGCAAAAGTCAATTAGCTATTGTTACTTCCGGAGTTATAATAATTATTCAGTTTGCAGTATTTCTTTTTATCGGATTTTTGCTTTTCAATTTTTATGGAATGACAGATATGAAATCTGATGAAGTGCTGCCAACTTTCATCATAAATCAGCTTCCTAATGGACTGTCAGGATTTATAATCGCAGGAGTATTTGCAGCAGCACTTTCAACTCTTGCAGGTTCAATCAGTTCTCTTTCATCTTCAACTATGATTGATCTATTTCTTAATAATAAAAAAAATGAACTTGATGAGAAGACTAAACTTCGTTATTCAAGAATGTTTACGAT
>CALHAB010000020.1 GCA_937934185.1 uncultured Ignavibacterium sp.
TTTACTTATTCGTGCTGCGATCCATTTATCATCACTTTGAATAAATTCTTCAACTCCCGCTTTACTTATTGCCTCACCACAGCGGACAGGATAACCGACATCTCTGTCTTTTTCAAGCATTAAAACGGAAACACCTTGTTCGGCAGCAAATCTTGCAGCCATACTTCCTGCAGGACCTGCACCAACTACTATTATGTCGTATAGTTTTTTCATAATCTGAGTAAATCAGTCTAATCTGCGTCATCTGCGTTCCATTGCCTTTTAATAGAACGCTGATTTCACTGATTCAGCAGATTTTCGCTGATCACCTTAAAATGCCTTCCTTATTAAACTTAATAACTTCAATCGGGCAAGACCAGACACACTTCGCACAATTGGTGCATCTTGGATCTATTATAAATATTTCTGCTTCTTTTAATTCGATTGCATCCTCAGGACAGACGCCAACGCAGCAACCACAAAAATCACATCTGTCCGGAAGTATTTCAATCATCAACTTTCCGGTTTTAGCCATACGATATTTAATTTCAGAGTCTGACAAGTTTATTAAGTCCGATTAAATTCATTGCGAAGTTAATCAAACCAATAAACTTGATGAAATGAAGATCAGGATAGTTCTATAAGATTGAATTCAAGTGTAATTGACTCGGGATTGACATTATGGTCAAGTTCAAGTGGAATTGTATTATCATCTATGTGATATCTAATGTTTTGAGGAGTGATAATGAGATCAAAATTTTTTATAACCTCATACTGTGTAGAGAAAACAAAAATCTTACAGGAATTTTCATAATTAATAACTTTTATGATATAAGCTTTGTTATCATCGTAGAAAGTTCGTGATGTAATAACCGGTTTATTATTATTCTCGGATGCGGCAGCAAGTATAAGTCCATTAACTTTCCGCTTCTTGGGACTTTCAACAGGAAATAGTTGAACAATGTTCGCGGGTTTATAAGCAGGAATTTTCCGAGCTATTAGTTCTTTATCTTCGGAAGTAATTTCTGATTGTAAAGAATTTTTTAGGTCGGTAAAAAATGCAATTTCTTCTGAAAAATCTTTTGAGTTTTCCAGATACGACAGTTTTTCTTTAGATAGCAATTCAGGAAAGAAAATAAAATCAAATAAATCTTTTTCTGTTATATGGTTTCTCACTTTTAATCCTCAGTTTTCATTATCTATATAATTGAATTCCCTAACTTTTCGGAAAATTTATCAGCCAAAAATTATTCCCTTAATTGCGCAGCAATATTTTGTTTTAATACCTTGTAAATATATTCCAGAATGTTACGATATTTTTGTTCATACAGTTCTAGTGTAATCCTGTTGTCATTTGCCATCAGATACTTGTATAAACCCGGATTTACACCACCGTCTTTCATATCTACGATTATATCGTTAAGTGTATTTTCAAATAGTAATATTTCCTCACTGCTAAGTTTACCTTTTTTAAAGTAGGACTCATTTAATTTGGATAAAGTAATTCTTAAAGCATTTTCCAAAACTTTTTCCACATCGCTTTCTTCAATAAAATTGAAAGAGTTATCATCTGTTTCAAAAGATGAGATTTCAGCTTCTTTAATCCGAAGTATTAAGATATTTAATGGTATCGCATCAGCAAATTCTGTGTTCTGTTCAATGTAAGTAAAAATCTTCTGTAATATTTTGTTATTAAAATTAAAGAGTGACCTGGGTATCTGATTAAATTCATCTTCTCGTATAATTCTGCCTCTGATTTCATCACATTCAGAAGGAACAATGTAAACAGTTCCCAGATACCGTAATTTTTTGTAGCCATTCTTTTTAATGTGATAATTTAGCTTATCAAGCAGTCTTGAAAAAAACGGATCAGCTTGCCGTAACAATTTTGAGATATGCTGTTCAGTTTTCATCTGAACTAATTTATTGAGAAAAAACTGAGCTTCATTCTCATTGGTAACCGGAGGAGACCATTGCTTAAGTGTTTTCTCAATCAAAAAAAATCTGTTTTCTTGGTCTGGCTCAAATAATGGAGCTATAGCTTCGAGAGCAAATTCTTTTGGAGTGATTTCCTCAGAGATTAAAATTTTTTTTACTCTGCGATGATTAAAAGTAATGTAGCTGAGTGCAATTTTATAAGAAAGTTCGATCAGTTGCCTCCTTGATTTAGGGCAGTCAGGATTCATTAGTAAGGGTAATATTTCAATCGAAGTTTTCATTCAGAGTGAACATAAAAAATTTTTTTAAAATTTCCGAGAAGGACAAAATTTATTTTATTTAAATATTGAAATCTTTACTCACGCATACCTCGTGGTTGGAGAGAATTTAGTTGGGGGATTCCTAAGCCGCTGAAAGGCGGCTTTTTTATTTTTCCCACTCTTCCCGCTTTACCCATTTACCATTCTTCCAGTACAATACGCTGTTTTTTATTATTTCTTTATACTCTTTAGTATCTGTGTACGGCGGATTAAGTTTTCCCTGAGCAACAAGTGAATCACGAAAAACCCTGAAACTACTGATAACTACAACATCTGATACTGTTAAGTTGCTATCGATTGTAATTATGTAAGTTTTAATAAAATCAGATATAAGTTGCAATCCGGGGTTTTTGATGGTTAACATTTCAAAAGATAAAGATTTGTCGTATTCTCTGAAGTTCAAAGAATAATGCCAAATACTCGGATTTCTTATACCCAAATATTTATCAACATCCTGCTTGGGGATTCTTAAATAGAAAATTAAATCAGCTTCCTTAAATCCTTTAATCTGATATTCTCTCGTAGTAGGTCTGTATCCGTCTAATTTATTTGACTCTATACCCCAAACAACGGCGTCTTCAAAACCATTATCAATTCCGGCAGCGACAATGTCCTCTTGACCGTCATTATTTATATCTCTCTTGATTGCGGAAAGTGTATGCCCTGCTCCCCAAAATGTATTTTTAATTCTTATACCGTTGCTTAAATCTATACCTGAAATAGCTGTGCTGAATGACGGTCCGTTATTAACCCAGAAAAGCAGAGCATTTCTGCCATCAATTGTGGCTGTATCAATTAATGTAAAATCATAAGGAGGTAATAAAATCTCTCTTTCAGAAAAGACGGTATCGAGAAATGAATAAGACCAGATTGTATTGAAACCTTTATCAACACATCTGATAGAAGGCATTTCCCGGGATTTGGTGTTTTCATTTAATTTATCAGCAACATAAATAATTTCGTTATCTCCATCAAAATCTATATCAACTATTTTGAAAAGTGCAGATGTTAATACAGGATTATCTTTATCGAAATTGTCTGTGAGAAAAGGAAAGTTAAATAATATCTTGCCATTTTTATTTTTTATATATGCTTTTTTCCCATCTAAAGTTACATATGAAGGATTGTCATCCAGATCAATTGTAAGTAGAGCAGTAGATAATGAAGTTAGCAATAAAATCATCAAAACAGCAAAGACATTTCGCCTGGCGAATTTAGCTGTTCGTACTATTGGATTAATTCTTTTTATTTTAACAATATTTCTTCTGTTTAGCAGGTCTTCCAAATCTTCTACAGCAGTAACCCTGAGTACTCTTTCCGGGTATTTAAGTTTTAATTCATCAAGTTTTTCGCGTGCAGCAAATTCGTTATGCTTTGGTACAACCAACTGCTCGACAGTTGAGAAAAAGACCAGCTCTGTTTTTAATTTTATTATTTCATCACCGACAGGAAGTAATTTGCCTTGTTTATCCAAACCACCGGTTATTGCAATACCTTTTTGCGCCTGAACAATATAAGCCGGATTATAGAACTTCAACAGCTCTTCAATAAAATTTATTGTTAATGCAAGCCCCAGAGAATTTCCTCTGCACAATCCGCTTCTTCTGTTGAAATGAATTACAACTTCGTGATTGTCTTTAATCCTTCGGACAAATTGCTCGCAATAATTTTTAGCAAGAGTCCAGGAAATTTTTATCTGTTCATCCAGCATTTGTTCTAAATCTTTTTCACTGGGAACGATTAAAAATTTATCTTCATCTTTTCGCTTTGTGATTTTTACAGTTAAGTTTTCAAGAACTCCAAGCATAATCTCATCCTGCTCTGAAGTTTCGAGCAAAGGGATCTGAATATTATCATCTTTATCTGTGTCTGTTTCTCCACTGAGTACAAGATTAAGCATCTCTGACCACTTGTCAACTTTTTCCTTTGCACTGCTGATATTCAAATTCATTTTTTTCAAAAATTCATATTGACTTAATCCTGAAAGAATGTTGCGTATAGACTCAAGCCGTTCAGGAGAAATTCCTTCAAGAGTAGTGTTGTTTATTGAATTGAGAAAAGTCGGGATTAATTCAGTAAGGTAAGCCTCTGTAATCAGCGGATTAGTAATTTCAATAATTTTTTCAAGAAGTGGAATCAGATTGTAAATAATAAGTTTGTGCGAATAATACTCAGAAGAAATCAGATGAATTCTTTTTATTTCTTCTTCAATTTTAATGAGTATTGAAGGATCTTTCTGCCCCTGCATAAACTA
>CALHAB010000021.1 GCA_937934185.1 uncultured Ignavibacterium sp.
GCAAAACAATTCTACAACAAAAAAGAAGAAATGCTTGGCTCTGAGTTAATGGCTCGATTGGAAAGATACGCAATGCTTAGCGTGATTGATCATAAATGGAAAGAACATTTGCGCGAAATGGATGACCTGAAAGAAGGAATTGGTTTAAGAGCGTATGGACAAAAAGATCCTTTGGTTGAATACAAAGCCGAAGCGTTTAAGCTGTTCGTTGTTTTACTTGAACAAATAAGAAACGAAACCGTATCATTTGTATTTAAATTTTTTCCGCAGGCGCCTGATGAAGTTCAGCAAAGCAGAAGACAACCCGTCAGAAGATATTCTGAAGTTAAACAAAGTGCTGATAACATTGGATTAACTGTTGCACCACAACCATCGAGAGAAAGTCAGGGCGGAAAAATTCAGCCGATAAAAGTTGAAGAAAGAATCGGCAGAAACGATCCTTGTCCCTGCGGAAGTGGTAAAAAATATAAACACTGTCACGGTAAATAATTCAAAGGGCATTTATGAAAAAAATCGAAGCTATTATCCGCCCATTTAAATTAGATGATGTTAAGCAGGCATTACTTGAAGAAGGAGTTCGCGGCTTAACAATATCGGAAGTTCGTGGTTATGGAAGACAAAAAGGTCATACAGAAACCTACCGCGGAAGTGAATATCACATTGAATTCGTTCCCAAAATAAAAATTGAAGTTGTAGTTGATGATAATCTTGTTGATAAAATTGTTGATGCAATAATCCGTACAGCTAAAACAGGACAGGTAGGCGATGGAAAAATATTTATATCTGATATTAGTGAAGTAATCAGAATAAGAACTGAAGAATCAGGACCACACGCGTTGTAAAAAAAATACCTTTTTCTTTTTAATACTGCTTTTTAGTTTTTAATATGAATTCGACCAAAAAAATAAAACTGATTCTTGCCTTTTCTTTTCTGCTGTTTTTAGGTGCTTGCAGTGTGTGGCAAAATTTTACTACTTACTTCAATTTGTGGTATAATATAAAAACTCTGTTCAATGACGCAGAGAAAGAAATTCAGGCACAGAAGAAAGACCTTTTCTCAAATGAACCTCTCGTTCTTCCGAATACTGCCAGAAATAATCTTACAAAAGTTGTAGAAAAATGTTCTGAGCTTCTTCAGTTTCATAGTAATACTGCCTATGTTGATGATGCGCTGCTGATTTTGGGTAAATCATTTTATTATCAAAGTAACTTTCAGAAAGCAAAAAGAAAATTTGAAGAATTACTTGCAACGAATCCCAATGAGGACTTAACTCTTGAGGCAAATCTCTGGATTGCAAAATGTGATATGCAGCTGAAAAATTATTCTCAGGGTTTGGCAGGATTAAAAAGAGTTCGTGATGAAGCTTTGGAAAAAGAAATTGATGATGTTATTAAAGAATCATTTGTTGAAGAAATCAGATATCGCATCGCCCAAAAAGAATTTGCGACAGCAATTGACCTGGCTAAGCAATTTGCTGAAGTAGCTGATAACGATCAATTGAAAGCAACTATATTTTTTGAAATCGGTAATCTCTATTATCTGACTGAAAGCTACGAAAACGCAGTAATATTCTACAACAAAGTTTTCGAATACTCACCCGATATTGATACAGAGATAAAAGCCAGTATCCGCTATGGAAAAGCTCTGAGAGAAGCCGGTAAGGCAGACGAATCAGTTAACTTTTTCAGTGACCTGAGAAAAAAAGATAAATTTTCAGAATCATTAGCTGAGATTGATCTTGAACTTGGTAAATCTTATTCTGCTACCGGTGATTTCACATCTTCACTTGAACAATTGACAAAAGTGGATACTACTTATAAAGGTTCACCGTTTGCCGCACTTGCAAGTTTAGAAATTGCCAAACTCTACAGAGATGAATTGCTTAATTATGACAGTGCTGCAACATATTTTTCAAGAACTGTAATGAATAATCCACCAAAAGAATATCTTGACGAAGCAAAAAATCTTAATCAGCTTTTCATAAGATATTCAACTCTTCGTAAGACAATAAATAACTATGATAAGCAGTTATTCTATGCTGAAAATCCGGAAGTATTTATTCAGGACTCTGTAAGCTATGTTCAGGATTCGTTACAAATTCTGCAGGAGTATCTGGCAAAGAAAGAATTGGCCGATATCTGGAAATCAGCACTCACACCAACTTTATCCGATACAGTAAAAACCGATACTTTGTTTGTTCGTGATTCAATTTTCGTTCAGGATAGTCTTGCTATTGTTGATAGTCTTTCTAAAGTAACAACTTTTATAGATACCGCAGAAGTTAACAGATTGTTAAAAACTAAAACAGAAATCAGAATTCAGCAAAAGAAAAAAGCCGAAGAATTAAAGTTATCTCAGGAAATGCAGGCATTGATGAAGACAGATACAGTTAAGTTCAAAAATAATCCACCACAAAAACCAAAGATTACAACTGACTCACTGAAAACTTTGTTGGCTAAAAACAGATTGGAGCTTGGCAATTTATTTTTTACGGAAATGAATGTTCCCGATTCAGCGAAAAAATTATATGAAGAAATTACCGAGAGATTTTCTGACACGAGATATTATCCTGATGCATTACTTGCTTTAGGAAGTTATTATCAGACAGTAAATGAAAATGCAAAAGCTGATAGTTTATTCAAAATTATTTATGAGAATTATAAAGATCGTCCGATTGCAAATGCTGCGGCAAATAAACTTGGTTTACCTTTGATTGATTTGCAATATGATCCTGCTGCAGAATTATATGTTGATGCAGAATCCGAAATGAAAAAAGGAAACTTTGATGTTTCATTCAGAAAGTTTTATGAAATCTATAAGAAACATCCTCAATCGAAATATGCATCCAAAGGTCTTTATGCTGCAGGATTTATTCTGGAAAATGATTTGAGATTACCTGATTCAGCCGCAGCAGTTTATGATACATTAATTTCGAAATATCCTTCTTCACCTTATGTTAAAAGTGTTGCGATGAAAGTTAGCACTTACAAGCAGGAAAAAGCACGAATCGAAAGAGAAAAACAAACACAGCTTCAGCAACAGGATAAAAAAGACTCTACTGATGTAACTCAATTGGCATTTCTTGGAAAAGAAGATGAAGAAATTACAGAAGAAGAAATCATTAAACAGGAACAGTTGAATGGCAATCAGATTATTAGACAGGAAGAGGATTTAAAACCGACAAAGAAAAAATTAGAGCGTCTCTGGAATCCAAGGAAACTTAGACGATAATTTTTTATAAAATTAAATTTGTTCTTTGCTATGAAGTATCGCGAACTGAAAGAGTTAATAGAAGAAGGGGAGAATATTCAGTGTGAGTTTAAACTGAAGTTTTCCACACCTGAAAAAATTGCCCGCGAAATGATTGCCTTTGCAAATACCAAAGGCGGTTATATAATTTTCGGTGTTGATGATGATAAAGATATCGTCGGAGTTGAAAGTGAAAAAGAAATCGCTGAACTTGTAAAAGAAACCGCTGAAAAATATTGCGAACCACCGATCGAGTACTCAATCGAATTTATTGAATATCATTCCAAAGAACTTGTAATTGTTGCCGTCCCCGAATCACACATCAAACCACATCGCTTGCAGGATTATCTTGATGATATTGATTTAAACAAATCAGTTGTTACTATCCGCGTTAATGATAAAAGTGTTCAGGCAAGTAAAGAGATGGTACGTTTGCTTCGTGCGCAGAATGGAAACAAAGCACTTATAAAATACACGATTGGACAAAACGAAAAACTCGTTTTTGAATACTTAAAACACAACGAGAGAATATCAGTAAAAGAATTAAGTAAGCTTGTCAATATTTCAGAACGAAGAGCTTCACGAACATTGGTAAAAATGGTTCGTGCAAATCTGTTAATGATCCACACCAAAGATAACGGAGAAGAGTTTTTTACTGCAGCTGTGTGAGGGAAGAGTAATTAAAAATTGAGAAAAGTGTAAAACATCTTAAGAATAAATTGAATCTAATTACCTAAAATTTCCGTAATATCACTCCAGTTCAATAAGGTGATGTCATTTATCTGTGTCTTTTTCGCACCTGGATAAATCAGGTATTTAACAATCTCTATAGGCCGTTTCTCATCGAATAATTTGGAAAAGTTTTTAATGTAATCTTTAGTAAAAGATTCACCTCCTTTTATTTCTAATGCAATAATTTTATTAGAACTTTGCTCTATTATACAATCAATTTCTTTTCCATTGCTTTCCTTGTAATAATACATCAAAGGTTGTTTGCCTGAATGATAAAATTGTTTTGCTATTTCAGCAATAACAAAATTTTCAAACAAAGCACCGTATAAATAATAATTTCTTAATGCTTCTTCATCATTTATTCTTAGTAATGAACACACAATCCCAGTATCATAAAAATATAGTTTAGGAGCTTTTATAATTCTTTTATTGAAATTGTTATGATATGGTTTAAGCAAAAATATGATATAACTTGCTTCAAGCAGTGATAACCAGGACTTAACAGTATTTACTGAAACACCGGTATCATTTGCAAGCGAAGTGAGATTTAGTATTTGTCCTGTTCGTCCGGCACATAAACTTAAAAACCGTGTGAATGTGTTAAGATTTTCAACCGCCCTTAAAGTTCTTATGTCTCTTTCAATGTAAGTCTGTAAATAAGAAGGATAGAAATCAATCGGATTGATTTTGCTGTGATAAATTCTGGGATAAAATCCTGTATGAATCAACTGTAAATAGTCTTTCTTAATATTCTTTGGTAATTCAGTCAAATCAAAAGGCAATAAGTGATTAACATTAACCCTGCCTGCCAGGGACTGAGAGATTTTTTCATTTAGAAGAAAACTTTGAGAACCTGAAAGTATAAACTGACCATTAGTTCCTCTCTCATCAGATACAACCTGTATATAGCTAAACAACTCAGGGATATTCTGAACTTCGTCCAAAATAATTTTTTCACCTGAACTTCTTAAAAAGCCAAGAGGATCTGATAAAATAATTTCCCTCAGGTCTAATCTTTCGAGATTAAAATACTTATAGGCAGGAAAGAACTCTTTTAATAAAGTTGTTTTACCCGATTGTCGTGGACCGGTTAATGAAATAACCGGAAATTTTTCCAACATTTGCTGTAAATGTTTTACTAGATTTCTCTCAATAATCATATTATTTCTATGTATTTATAAAAT
>CALHAB010000022.1 GCA_937934185.1 uncultured Ignavibacterium sp.
ACTTGATTCAACACTTGCGAATTTTTCTGTTATCGTGCTCACAGGACAGTATCCGTTTGTTCCTAAAGGAACTCCGAATTATAAAATGCTCAACTACAAAATGAGCAGTATAGTTGATACTATTGCAGCACAAATTTTCAATAAGCAGTTAAAGTGGGAAACTGCACACAGCAAACTTGCAGAGTATTATCTCAACAGAAATGAGATTGATAAATTCATTCGTGAAATGGAAGCGATAATTGCTGAAAGACCATATTATGATGTTCCATACAGAACTCTTGCAGCTTATCTGATTGATAAAGGGTATATTGAAAAAGCTATTCCTTATCTCAAAAAACTTGATCAGATAAAATCAGATTTCTTCTCTAATAAATGGCTCGGCCAGGTTTATCTTAAACTAAACGATGTTAAAACATCACTTCCTTATTTACAAAAAGCAGTTCAGTACAAAGAAGCTGATTATCAGTTATGGTATAATCTTGCGGGAGCATATTATCTCGACGGGAATGTTGATTTGGCAATGACTTCAATTGAAAGAAGTTTACAGTTGAATCCTAAAAATCCACTTGCAATTAATTTTTATAACCAGATTAAGAGTTTGAAATAAAATCAGACTATCTGTCACTCTTCGATAAACTCAGAGTGACATTGAAAAAATTAAACTATTTCCTCTTCAGCACAAAACCCGAGGTAGGTTCAACCTCTATTTTATTCTTTACAATTTTAATTGGACTTGTACCTGATCGCGAAGGATCGACTAAAACTTCCCACTCACCTTTGGGCAATTGAAACTGCTGTGCAACCGCAGGATTAGCATTCATCGCAATAAAGAAATGTTCATCTTTGTATTTTAGTTCATAACAGATTGCAAACGGATTCTTTTTCACTTCGTGAAATTTTACATCATCATATTCAGCTCTTCTGAATGCTGAATATTTTTTTCTGAGTTCAATCAGACCTTTGTAATAATTATACAAGTCTTTGTTTATTTCTGCATGCTTGTAATTGATATAATTGGTTTCATTGTCTTTTTCATAACTGTTATGATCAATCATTCCTTTATGTGAATCAGGAACATCCAAATCATAAGGGATAACTTTGGTTCGTGCGAACTCCTGTCCGCTGTGAATCATAGTAATTCCTCTTGAAGTAAAGAGGAACAAAGCCCCGAGTTTATTAAGCTTCAGTTGAAGGGGAGTTAACTTAACAAAAGAATCAACATCTTTTATAATTTCATCTCTTGCAACTGACTTAGTCGCTAAACGAATAAAGTCACCGAAAGTATATCCATCGTGTGATTCAAGATAATTGACAGAGTGGTGAGGTTTTTGAAAAAGTCCAAATGTATCCGTTACTAAAGTTCCGTTAATATAACTTTTAATTCTTTGCGGATTATTATTCCCGTACCAATGACCGAAAATCCATCCCAAACCATTGAAAGGATTTTCACCTTTAATTCCGTTTCTTATCTGATCATTCCAGGCGCCCCAGCCGCGAAGTGAAAATCCAGCAGGATCATATCCTCCGCCCCAGGGTTCACAAACAAATACAACATCAGGATTAATTTTCTTCGCTTCATAAATAATTGTTTCGATTGTTTCCCAGTCAATTAATTTTCCAAGATCAAATCTGAATCCGTCAATGTGATACTCTTTCATCCAGTAAAGAACGCTTTCGACAATTAATCTTCTCAGCATCGGAGCTTCGGTTCGTAAATCATTTCCACAGCCGCTTTCAGCAATAAAATCACCTTGCTCATTTAATCTGAAGTAATATTCTTTATCAATCTCTTTTAGGTTGCCAAACTCATATTCTGAGAGATGATTGTAAACAACATCCATTATCACAGCAATTCCTTCTTTGTGAAAAGCTTTCACCATATCCTTAAAATCATAAACAGCTTTTGCATCAGCACCGCTCCAGCTGTTCCATTTTATGTTTCGAGTGTTTTCGGAGTAATAAGATTCAGGCGCAAAGAAAGCCGCAGTCATATAGCCCCAGTGATTGCGTTCATAAGGATTCCATGTATTTAATTTTCCTCTCATTTCTTTCCTGAAAGGGATTTCAATATTAGCAAATTCCTGAGATGGAAGAAGTTCAACAGCATTAACTCCAAGTTTTTTTATGTAAGAAAGTCCGCCTGTTTTTCCTTTTTCAACGAGACCTTTATAAGTTCCTCTTTCACTGATTCCGCTTGATGGATGTTCTGTCATATCACGGATATGCATTTCATAGATGATTAAATCCCGCCAGTCATTTTTAATCCACTCATCATTTTCCCAATCATATTTATTTTCGTCGATAATAATTCCTTTGCGCGGTGTAAAATAAGTATTGAAGCTTGCAACTGCTTTTGCATAAGGATCAAGACACAAAACCGGACTTTGATTTTTATGCTGAACAATGAAATTGTAATACTTGCCAAAATATTTTCCATCGAGCGATGTTTCCCAAACAGCATTTTCATCACGAATCATTTCATAAACTTTACCATTATCATCTTCAACTTTATCGAATAAAATCAGCGACACTTTTTCTGCATTCGGAGTGAACAAACGGAAGTGAGTAATTCCGTTTTCATAGAATGCTCCAAGTTTTTTATCAGAGTAATACTTATCCGAAATTTTTTGTCGCTCGATAAGAGAAAGATGTGATTCGATTAAAGTGGATTTTGACTTGTCGCTTATAAACAATTTAGCACCTGTTAATGTTATTGAAACCAGTATGATTATCGAAATTAAAATTGATTTTTTCATTTGAAGCCCGGATTAAATTTTATTGTGAATAAATCTCTCCATCAACAACGGGAGTAACGCAAACAAGCGGTTTATCAGGAACTTTGAATGCTTCAAATATTTCTTCAAAAAGCTGAAACTGCATACCTCTTTTTTCGAGCTTATAGAATTTGTTGTAAGACATAAAGTTCCCGTTTTTGTCTGTCGGGGCATCGAAATGAACCGAGTGTTCAAAGTCCTGTTTTGCCCGTGATTTCAGAAAAGCAATTTTTTCTTCATCACTTCCTTCTTCATCGTAAGCAACAGCACGGAACTCTTTAACTATTCCACTGCTTATAACCAGATAAATATTTAAAATAGTTTCTTTCATCTTTGAATGGTGAATTGTATAAAATTATAAAACCAAGACTTAGTGCATAAACGAACGCAAATTTACACATTATACTTTCCATTGAAGAAATAACAGCGTATGAACCTGCAAACATCAGACTAAATCCAGCAACAACCGGAAGACTTATAAAAATTGTTGAGTATAAAATAACCTTTAGAATCAGCTTTGCTTTTTTATTATCAGTTTTCGGAATCGTATTTATGAGAATTATCATCGAAATAAGAATTGGAAGATAGTAGAAAAAGCCATACAAATCTCCCAACGGATAATAATATGATGCATATAGCACCGTGCATTTTGCGATCCGGAAATTTGCAATAGAAAATAGATAATAAACTGTGAAAAAGACTGCAGGCAGAAAAATAAAAATAATTTTGCGACCGAATTTTTTATTGTTCGTAAGAGTAAGAACCAATAAAAGATTTAAAGGCGGCAGATAACTTATTATTACGAATGCAATGTAAGGGAAAACCGGCTTGGTGAGCCCAAGATTACACATAATAAATTCCATCGTCTGATAACCCGCCAGCAATGCAATCATAATAAGTGCAATTACATTCGTCTTATCTTTCTTTGAAAAGATCAGAAGATTGATGAGCAGAATCCACTCAATACAAGCAATCAGCAGCGAAACAATTCCATCAAAATTCATAATAGAATTTAAATCCAGTCAAGTATAACTTTTCCGGAATTACCGGATTTCATTATTTCAAAGCCTTCCTTATAATCATCAATTTTGAATTTGTGAGTTATGACCGGTGTAACATCCAGGCCGCTTTGAATCATTGCCTGCATTTTGTACCAGGTTTCAAACATCATTCGTCCATAGATTCCGCGAATGGTAATTCCTTTGAAAATCACTTTAGTCCAATCAATTGAAGCATTTGCAGGAAGGATACCGAGCAATGCAATTTTGCCACCAGTGTACATTGCATCAATCATATCATTAAAAGCTTTAGGACTTCCACTCATTTCAAGTCCGACATCAAAGCCGCCGACCATTCCAAGTTCAGAAATTACATCAGACAATTTCTCTTTGGATACATCAACAACTCTGGTAACACCTACTTTCTTTGCAAGTTCAAGACGATAAGGATTCAAATCTGTTATCACAACATTTCTTGCGCCGGCGTGTTTCGCAATTGCAGCGGCCATAATTCCGATTGGTCCTGCGCCAGTAATCAAAACATCTTCACCAAGTAAATCAAATGAAAGTGCTGTATGAACTGCATTGCCAAGTGGATCAAAAATGGATAATACATCTTTAGGAATTTTTGGATCGCAGTGCCAGATGTTTGTAACAGGAATAACAAGATATTCGGCAAAACAGCCGGGACGATTTACTCCGACTCCTTTTGTGTAAGGACAAAGATGTCCTCTTCCTGCACGGCAGTGTCTGCACTGTCCGCAAACGAGATGACCTTCGCCGCTCACTAATTCTCCGATCTGAACATCGTGTACATTATCTCCGAATGCTTCAACTGTTCCGACATATTCATGTCCTACAACCATCGGAACAGGAATAGTTTTCTGCGCCCATTCATCCCAATTGTAAATATGAATATCAGTTCCGCAAATAGATGTTTTATGAATTTTAATCAATACATCGTTCGGACCATATTCCGGGACAGGAACTTCATCCATCCATATTCCCGGTTCAGCATATTTTTTTACGAGGGCTTTCATTTTTTTCATGAGCGGTTCCTTCAGAATAAATGTGTAGAAAAAAGTGTAAATCTCAAATCAAAATTAGAGATGTCTTTCTAAAGGACAAAGTATGGCGTGATTTAGTACTCAGAGACTTATGTGAAATTTTATATTGTTTTTCTTTGAAGCAGGAGAATAAGGGTAATAATAAAACTTTAAGATTTCTTATCCGATAAATCGGAGTCGAAATGACAGAACAAAAAATATTTTTTCAGAGTACTCACTCAGATTATTGACATCAAAGCAAAATCAGTTGATTTCACAAGTGAAGGTTTTTCAAGATACAGTTTAATTTTGTTTTCAACTTCTTCAATGTCTAAACCATTTACTTCTGCGGTTTTCTTTAACCAGTTTTTTTCTGAATCTGTTACGCTTCCATCAGCACAGGCAAGTTTAACTGCATCATTGATGAAGGATTCAGCAATTTTTTTATCTGAGAATTTAATCGGTTCTTCACTTATGTATTTGTTTGCAAGCAAGCCGCGAATTGTTTCTTCATAAAAATCATTTGCAAAGCCAAGCTTATCGGAAATTTTTTTCAGAATATCTTTCTCAGTTTGATTAAGCTGTTTATCCAATTTAGCGGTAATGAAAAGCCCTTTGAGGTAATTGCTTCGGTCCTGAACAGGTATTTGCATTTTAACCCACAGAGTTTAATTAAAAAGTAATTTAATTATCGGAACAATTAAAATTATTTTCACTTCAAATATATTTTATTGAAGTTTATTTACTATACAAAACGGAGTGACTTGCATTACTGTTAATTATCAATTATTACATTTTCCAACTCTTCAACATACATTTCTTTGAGTAAAATATTTTCATCAGGATCAAAATAAATTTTTATTGGCTTCTTTTTATAATTGAATTGAAAGTTTTGATTATTCACTTCATTAAACACGGTCTCTTTAACTGAGCTTCCATCTTCAAACAGAACTTTAAATTCGAAAGGCATTCTGTAATAAATATTTTCTTTGTTCTCCTGAATGAATATTAAATCAACTAAATACTCAGATTCGTTCTGAGTAATTGTATAATAATTTTTATAAACGGGATAATATGTGCCTGCTAACCACTGATTGAAAAACCAGCCAAGATCTCTGCCAGTATAATTCATAAATTTTGCTATAAATTCTTCAGTAGAAATGTTATCGTATTGTAACGATTTATCGTTTGTGTACGATTTTAATGCAGTAAAAAATGCCGAGTCGCCCAGAACATATCTTAACATATGTAAAACTGATGATGCTTTGGCATAAATAATTTCGCCGTTATATAAAGTTCTGATATCAGGAATTTTTTTTCTCCAATCGGGATTGAAAATCGGAAATTTATTTTCTGACTGAAAAAATCTCTCTGCCTGAATTTTCATATACTCCTTATATGCTTTCTCTCCGAATCTGTGTTCAATCCATAATCCTTCGGCAAAAGTAGCAAATCCTTCGTTGAGCCATACATCTGCCCAGGTTTTGAGTGTAATCATATTTCCAAACCACTGATGCGAAAATTCGTGCGCAATAAGTTCTTCATCCCAGCAGTTTGGACATAAGCTGATAAGAGTTTGATTTTCCATTCCGCCAAAAATGAAAAGCTCATTTAATGTTGCATATCCGTTTTTTTCAAAAGGATAATCACATAAAAGTTCGGAAAAATATTTCATCATTTCAGGAGTAATATTTTTAATATGATTCAGTGCTGATTGATTTTCTCCTTCGTTCCAGTAAAAACGAACGGGGATAATTCTTCCATCGAGACTTTGCCAATTTAATTCATCCATTTTGTAATTCTTTTTAGAACTGATCACAATCAGATAAGTTGAAAGCGGATAATCTGTTTTCCAGTTGTAATAAATTGTATCTGCGATTTTCACAGAATCTACAAGCAATCCATTTGAGCCGAGAAGAACATCAGAAGGAGTTTTTGCTTTCAGTTCAAATAAAGCTTTGTCAGAAGGATGATCAAAACAAGGTATCCACTTTCTTGCACCTTGCGGAGCATTATTCGTAAACAGCATTCCATCTTTTACAAAAAAAGCACCGTCAACAATGTCATTGTGCGAATAGTAAATCTTAAATCTCTTTATTGAGTTTGCCTTTACAGTTTTGCTGAAATTTATAAACAAGGTATCACTTGTATGTTTGAAGGAAACATCATCACCTTCAATTTTATCAATCATTATTGAAAATGAAGAGGCATTTAATTTAATCTGATTCAAATCATCTAAAGCTTTAAATTGAATTTCTAAGTTTCCGTTGAAAGAGTGAGGATAAGGCGGCAAATAATTATCATACAAATCGAGTTCAAGTGTATATTTAAGAATGTCAAAATCTTTTTCTAATTCGCTCTGCGGATGCAAGAGATGAGCTGCTGTAAAAACGAGAAAAATTATAATCCGAAAATTTTTCATTTTAATCTTTCATTATTTTCGCAGCGAACTTATGGAAATTTTTAAAGTCCTCAAAAAGATAAAGGAAGAACTATGAATATCAGAAAAATTGTATTCCTATTGTTTATTTCTGTTACCTCATTTGCTCAAACAAACTGGATAACTGTATTTGAAAGCTCAGGATTTATATCAACATCAGATTACAATGAAACTATGAATTATTTTCAGCGATTGGATGAAGCATCAGATTATGCTGATTTATTTGGATTCGGCCGTTCACCTCAGGGAAGAGATTTGAATTGTCTGCTTGTTACAAAAGAAGATAAAACATTAATTGAACAAAGAATTGCAGAAGGTAAAAAGCCGTTGGAGAAAGCAACTGTCCTGATAATAAATGGAATTCATTCGGGCGAAATTGAAGGTAAAGATGCAAGTATGATTCTGCTTCGCGAAATTCTGATTACAAAAGAGAAAGAATATCTTCTTGACAGCATTAATCTTCTTGTTGTACCAATCTTTAATGTTGATGGCCACGAGAGAAAAAGTAAATTCAACAGGATTAATCAAAACGGACCTGAAGAAATGGGCTGGAGAACGACGGCTCAGAATTATAATCTTAATCGTGACTGGATGAAAGCCGACTCACCGGAGATGCAGGCAATGCTTGTGCTTGTTTCAACCTGGAATCCGGATTTTATAATTGACACTCACACAACTGACGGAGCTGACTATCAATACAGCGTAACATATCAGGTTGAAAGATTTTCAAATACTGATTCACAAATTGCTCACTGGTTATCTCATAAGTTTGTTCCGTATCTTGAGAACAGAGTAACCGAAAAAGGATTTTTAATTTTTCCTTATGTGTCATTAAAAAACTGGCAGGCCGGACTTGATTCGGGAATAACTGATTGGGCTTCTTCTCCAAGATTATCAACTGGATATTTTGCTTTGAGAAATCGTCCTTCACTATTGGTTGAGACTCATATGATTAAACCCTACAAAGAGAGAGTTTATTCAACCAAAGCAGTACTTGAAACAACTTTTGAATTTATAAAAAATAATGCGAGTGAATTGGTTGAATTAAATCAGCAAGCAGATAAAAATTCTGTTATAGAGTTTTTCCATAACAAAAATTTTCTTCCGATAAAGTTTAATTTATCAGAAAAGTATAATGAAGTATTATTTAAAGGATATGAATACAAAAAAGAATTCTCTGAAATATCAGGAACAGAAAAAATTGTTTATAGCAGTACTCCAAAAGAATTTACTTTAAAGTATTATCAGGATGTTTTTGCTGTTGATTCTGTTCAGATACCGGATTATTACATAATTCCAGCAGAGTGGTCGTCTTTGGTTGATAGAATGGCCTTTCACGGAATTAAATATTTCAATTCGGATTATGATACAACTATAATAGTTGAAAGATACAGATTTAGTAATGTGAAATTTGCTAACAATTCTTATGAAGGAAGACAGAGAGTATCCTTCGATATTGAGAAGTTTGAAGAAGAAGTTAATATTCCTGCCGGAAGTTTTATAATTCCAACCAATCAGCGCACAATCAGAGTTATAGCACATCTTCTAGAACCAAAATGTGAAGACTCATTTGTGCAGTGGGGATTTATGAATCAAATTTTTGAGCAGAAGGAATATTTTGAAGAATATGTGATGGAAAAAATTGCTGAAGAAATGATGGATGAAAATCCCGAACTGAAAAAAGAATTTCAGAAGAGACTTGCAGAAGATGAATCATTCAGAAAAAATTCATACGAAAGATTGAATTTCTTTTACAAAAAATCTCCGTACTGGGACAAGCAGTTGAATGTTTATCCTGTAATGA
>CALHAB010000023.1 GCA_937934185.1 uncultured Ignavibacterium sp.
AAGCTTTCGTTCATAATTCGACAGATAATCTTTCACTCAGAAATCCTTGGATTGTTTTTGCATTGGGACTTGCATTGGGTTTTTCAAATCATATGACAACTTTGTTGATTCTTCCCGGCACAGCTTATTTATATTTCAACAAAGAAAGATTTAGTTCACATAGTTTTCGAAAACTTATTTTGATGATTTTTTCCTTTCTGATTCTGCTTGTTGTAATCTATTCATATTTACCACTTCGTGCATCGCAAAATCCACAATTAAATTGGGGCAATCCGGTTGATCCCGAAAGAATTTTAAGACACATATCAGGATTTCAATATCAGGTATGGTTATTCTCTTCCACTGAGGCAGCAAAAAAACAATTAGAATATTTTATCACAAATCTTCCTTCGGAGTATTTTTTAACTTTACTAATCGCAGCAATTGGTCTTATCATTTCCTTTATTAAAGCAAAAAAGTTTTTCATTTTTAACTTAATAACTTTTATTACGGCCGTAGTTTATTCAATCAATTATGATATCTCTGATATTGATTCATACTTTCTGCTTGCGTACATATCACTGGCATTCTTTAATCTGTTTGGATTGATGAAAATTTATCAGGTACTCAACGCGAATAAAATTAATCAGATTGCTGTGCTTGCTGTTCTGTTACTTTTTCCTGTTTCTCAATTCATAAAATCTTTTCCCGAAGTTAATCAAAGCAAAACCGTAGTTTATGAAAACTATACTAAAGCATTATTGAATTCTGTATCTGATAATGCAATGATATTAAGCTATCAATGGGATTATTTCATTTCTGCTTCTTATTATTTTCAGTTCGTTGAAAATTTCAAACCAGAAGTTGCAATAGTTGATAAAGAATTACTCCGCCGTTCGTGGTATTTCAATCAGCTTGAAAGAAATTATCCTGGTTTACTTTCAGGTGTTCAGACTGATGTGAATCTTTTTCTCGATGCGCTCAAACCTTTTGAAAGAAAAGAGAATTATAATTCAGCATTACTCGAGAATCTTTACAGAAGGATTATTTCAAATATGATTTCAACTAATTTTGATAAAAGAGATATCTACATCGGACCTGAAATTTTTGATAATGAAATGCAACGCGGCGAAGTAACATTACCAGAAGGTTTCAAACTTGTTCCTCATCTTTTTCTTTTCAAAGTTGTAAAGACAGATGATTATGTTGAAGCACCTCTTCCGGAATTTAAATTAAATTTTTCGGAAAGAAAGGATAAATATCAGACTGCTCTGAATTCTATTATTGGATTGATGCTTGTACGAAGAGCTTATTATGAAATGCAGTTCAACAAACCTGATCGGGCAAAATTATATCTGAGAAAAGTTGCTGAAGAATTTCCGAACACTCAGATTCCTCAGCAACTTCAATCATTAATACTTAACTGATTCGTCAATTGAATTTAGCAGATCTTCAATCCTGTCTTTTGATAGTTCATCTTTGGTCATAAAAGATTGAAGCAAAACATCCATCTGTTGAATAAGATTTCTTTTAAAATATTTTGGAGCATAAACAGAACCATCAAGCATATAAATTCTCTTTGATTTCTCATCATAAAAAGTATAGTTAACGAATGGTCCGCCCATTCCTTTGATATTTAAATCCCAGAGTCCTTGCGTGAAGATTGCATATCTGCCTTTGAAGTTGACTTCATTGCTTACGAAGAAATCCTGTGCGATAAGAACATAAGCAGAGTCATCACTTGTTCTGTAGTATTTTTCAGTGATTCTGTTTCTGATTGCTTTTATGGAATCAACATTTAAATATTCGGGTGAAGCATTATCAATCCAGTGAACAAAAAGCCAACGCTCCATATCGCTTCCGGGCGCTCTTCTCAGCCAGACAAAATTGTCTTCGGGAACTGATTTTGCAAGTTTAAAGTCCGCCTGAACATAAATTATCCAACCATAATCGCGCAATAATTTACCTTCAATTTCTTTTCTCTCATACTTTGCTGAGTACAAGCTTTCTTTGAGTCGTTCGTCAGAAATTTTCTGATAAGCATACAAAAGCTTGTCTTTGTTTTTAAGAATTTTGAATTCGAGTTCCTGCATTCCATTTGCACTTATAACAGTTACCAACTGATTTCTTGCCCATAAATCGTATTTCGTTACATAAAAATCTTCATTGCTCAAAAGTTTCTTTACACTATCATCCACAATTGTATTGATATAATCAGAAGTCAGTGAACCTGAATTTAATGGTGCAACTATTACAATATTTTTCTTTCTCTTAATTGAATTAATTTGATTTGGAGAAACTCTTTTGAGTGTAAAAAGTTTTTCAGGTAAAGGAGTATTTATTTCGATTTCAAATGCTTGAGCAAGTGCATCATACAACTCAAGATATTCAGTTGAATCAGCAACTACATAAATTTCGTCTTCAAGTCCGGTTGCAAATTTCTTGCTTTCACAGGCACTGAGAATAAGAACAAGAAGTAAAAAAGCGGCAAATAAAATTATTTTTTTCATAATCACCTCGGTACATTAGGTAATATTAAATCGAGATTAGGAAATATTATCAGGTAAAGCGCCCACATAACAAATCCAACTGAAAGAGGAATTGAAAGATTATCATCTGCAATTCCGTAGGAAATATTTTCAACAATAGCTCCGATAAAAGCAGCAATAAAACCAATCATATATTCAGCAAAGCTGTCTGTTAATTTTGGTGTAAATAAAATCACAATGCTTGCACTAATAAAAAAAGCTAAAGTTCCCTCAAAACTTTTTCTCAGGAACGGTCTTTTGCCGAACTTGCGTCCGATTAAGGCAGCACTTGTGTCGCTTATGATCAGTATGGCAAAAGCAGTAACGAAAATCACTTTAGGAAAAATTATTACTCCGATTAATGCAGAGATTAAAACATAAGTAGCTCCGTTAAGATTTTTCTTTTTGTGATCAACTTCATGTTTGCGCAATAAAAATCCGAAAATTTTATAAAAGACCTTTCCTACTTCAGGGTGAAAATATCTGGCAAGATCAAGTACCAGAGCAAACACTGTTAAACTTGCAAGAATTATAATAGCAACAGATTTAGGGATGAAGTAATAAATCGTTGGGATAGATAAGGAAAAGAGATGAATCAGTTTTCTGACTAATTCATCTCTGTAGTGAATTGTGCCGTTATCAATTGGATTCATCTTTAGGAGCAGTTTCCTTTTTGTTCCGCTGTTCCATCAGTTTCTTAACATGATCAGGAATATCTTCTTCACCGTTGGATTTTTCTGGTTTCTTAACTGGCGGAAGCTCCTGTCCTTTTATGATTGCATCAATTTCTTCTCCGTCAAGAATTTCTCTTTCAAGAAGTTCTTTGGAAAGTCTGTGAAGTAAATCAATATTTTCTTTAAGAATATTTTCTGCTCTCTGTTCAGCATTTCGGATGATTGTTCTCACCTCCTCATCAATTTCCTGTGCAGTCTTCTCACTATAGTCTTTATGCCGCTGAATTTCTCTTCCTAAGAATATTTCTTCTTCCTTTGCACCGTAAGAAAGCGGGCCAAGTCTTTCACTCATTCCCCATTCACAAACCATCTTGCGTGCAATGTTCGTTGCTTTTTCAATATCATTGCCTGCACCGGTTGTGTAGTGATTGAATATAAGCTTTTCAGCAGCACGTCCGCCAAGTGCATATGTTATCATTGCCTCAAGATATTCTTTGGAATAAGTATGCTTTTCATCAATTGGAAGATAACTTGTAACTCCCAATGCTCTGCCTCTTGGAATAATAGTTACTTTATGAACCGGATCTGCTTCAGGAAGTTTCTTTGCAACAAGAACATGTCCGATTTCATGATAAGCAGTGGTTTTCTTTTCTTCTTCTGAAATAATCAGACTCTTTCTTTCCATTCCCATCATAACCTTATCTTTAGCTTCTTCAAAATCACACATTTCAACTTTCTTCTTATTTTTCCTTGCAGCAAGAAGTGCAGCTTCATTTACAAGATTTGCAAGTTCTGCACCTGCCAAACCAGGCGTGCCTTTTGCAAGAACTTCAAGATCAACATCGTTTCCCAAAGGTATATTTCTCGTGTGAACTTTAAGAATTCCTTCACGACCTTTAACATCAGGACGATCAACAACAACCTGTCTGTCAAATCTGCCCGGACGAAGTAAAGCCGGATCAAGAACATCAGGACGGTTGGTTGCAGCAATTATTATTACTCCGCTGTTCTGTTCAAATCCATCCATCTCAACTAAAAGCTGATTGAGTGTTTGCTCTCTTTCATCGTGACCACCGCCAAGTCCTGCACCGCGATGTCTTCCCACCGCATCAATTTCATCAATAAAAATTATACAAGGTGCATGTCGCTTTCCCTGATCGAATAAATCTCTTACACGGCTTGCACCAACTCCTACAAACATCTCAACAAAATCTGCTCCTGAAATTGAAAAAAACGGAACACCTGCTTCACCGGCAACAGCACGAGCCAATAATGTTTTTCCTGTTCCCGGAGGTCCAAGCAATAAAACTCCGCGTGGAATTTTTCCGCCGAGCTTTTGGAACTTACTCGGTTCTTTCAGGAATTCAATTATCTCCTGAAGTTCAAGTTTTGCTTCATCAGCACCGGCAACATCTTTAAATGTAACTCTTTTATTGGAAGGTGTTATGAGTTTTGCTTTACTTTTCCCGAAAGAAAAAATTCCTCTTGTTCCACCGCCTTGTCCCTGCATTCTTCGCATGATTATAATCCAAATTGCGATGATAAGAATCCAGGGTAGAAATCCTATTATAATATTCAACCATTCAGTAGAATCTTTTTCAAAAGTGTACTGTATTCCGAGTTCTCTCCACTTGGATTCCTGCTCTTTTATTATTGGTTCAGGAATGTAAACGGTAATATTTTTTGTGGGAAAGTTTCTTGTACCAACTTTAACTGTTGTTTCTGTATTTAACTCAGCCTTAAAGTAATAATCATTAATATCTTTTTTGGAAATCTTAGCTGATACAATTTTGCCGGGTTCATTAAGTAATTTTTCATATTCACCGAATGAAATTTCGGTATAGTTTTCAGCACCGGTTCTGAAAAGCTGCATAATTATTACAGCCGCAACTATTACAGCTCCCCAACCAAAAACCATTCTTATGATTTTTGACCAGTCGAAATTATCGTCTGGTTTATTTGAGTTGTTGTTATTCTTACGGAAATTTGATTTGTTATCATCATCTCCGTTATAGAATTTTCTGAACTTGCTATCCATTTAATTTTAACTCCATCATTCACTTAAAACATAAATTGAAGAAAGATTCCTGTATTTTTGCTGGTAATCCAGACCATATCCAATAACAAATTGGCTCGGAATCTTAAAGCCAATATAATCAATTTTTACATCATATTTGAGACTCTCAGGTTTCACCAAAAGCGATACAACCCTCATACTATTGGGTGTATGCTTTGAAAATAATTCTTCGATATATTTTATTGAAAGTCCGGTATCTACAATGTCCTCAACAATAATTATGTCTCTTCCGTTCACATCACAGTTAAGTTCCTTAAGCAGCTTAACTTTACCAGAAGAGATTTTTGAATCACCATAACTTGAAAGTTTGAAGAAATCGATCTCACATTCTATGTCAATATTTTTTATAAGATCACTCATAAAAATAAAAGCACCGTTCAAAACACCGATAAAAACAGGAACTTTACCCTTATAATCCTTGGATATTTGTTCACCAAGTTCCTTTACTCTTTTTTGAATTTGTTCTTCAGAAAGAAGTGGAACAAAAACATCACCATTAATAATAAGCTTATTATTCTGTTTATTCATTTATCAGCTCGAGTTTGTAAATTTTTTTGGTTTCAGGTGTAATTTTGAATCTGTCATCAAGTCTTTTTCCTATAACCCAGACAATTCTGTTTTCACTCGTTAGAACATACTGATTCTTTTTCTCTTTTGCAGCTACTTTAATGTCATTTAAAAAATCAGAAATTTTTTTAGTTCCTGACATTCCTATAGGTTGGAATTTATCTCCGGCTTTCCATTTTCTGATTACAAAAATTTTTCCTGTCAAATCACCGTTAACATACTCAATATTTTTGTCTGATGTTAATTTAAAATCAGATTGATCAACTTTTGAAATTCGAATCTTGTGGGAATTAAATTCCTTTTCTTCTCCTGCCTTAATCAAAATTTGATTCTGTTTGGATATTTTCTCTTTACAAATTATCAAAAAGTCTCTTTCACGAATAGCTTTTACCTTATTCTTTAATGATTGACGACTTCCAACCTGTTTTCTTGTAAGCGAAAGAATATTTTCAACATCTTTCTGACCTGCGGGAAGAAGAAATTTTTCACTCAGTATCTTGCGAATCAATTCAGATTGAATAAAGTAATCTTCCTTATCAAATAATGAAAGCAAAATCTGAACTTCGTTATGCTCTGACCTTACATATTTACTTTCAATTCTTCCTAAAAGTTTTTCAAAAAAAAGATTGAAGCTTTGAAGATTCAACGAGGTCGATAAAACTGAATTTACAAATTGAGGATTCAGTTTCTTTTCAATTTCAGGAATAATTTTTAATCTCAAAAAATTTCTTTCATAAATCAGAGATAAATTTGACTCATCAATCACATATTCAATTTTATTTTGTTTCAGATAACTTTCTATTTCAGATTTTCTAAGGCATAAAACAGGCCTGATAATATTCTCCCTCTTAACAGGAATTCCTGAAATACCCTTGACACCTGTTCCTTTTGCGATATTCAACAATACCGTTTCAGCATTATCATCTGCGTTGTGTGCAGTTGCGATTTTATTAAAGCCGCCTTCGTTTGAATATTCCTGCAGATATTTATATCTGAGATTTCTGCCAGCTTCTTCAACCGAAATTTTATTTTGATCAGCGAATGTTTTCACATCAGCTTTAAGTGTATAGAATGGAATTGAAAAACTCTTACAAAATTTTTCGCAAAACTTTTGTTCTTTATCTGCAGATTTTCTTAAAGAATGATTCAAATGAAATGCAGCTATCTGAATTCCGAATTTTTTAGAAAATTTTTTCAGGAAATAAAGAAGAAAAACTGAATCAGGTCCGCCGCTGAATGCAACTAAAATTTTATCGCCATTTTTAATAAGCGAGTGACTTTGAATAAATTTTATAACTTTTTGTTCAGCGGATTTCATTAAAGTTATTGCTCATCAACCGGTTTATTGTTCATAATTCTTTCAACATATTTTCCTAACACATCGAACTCAAGATTAACTGTATCTCCGATTTTCTTCTCGGAAAAAATTGTCTCTTTCCAGGTGTGAGGAATTATTCCAACAGAAAAAGTATTGTCTTTCAAATCGGCAACTGTCATACTTACACCATCGATTGCAACTGAGCCGACATAAATAACATAATGTTTGAATTTTTCAGGAAAAGAAATTGTCATCCAATGACTGTTGGACAATTCTTTTACATCTTCGATTCTTCCTGTAGTATCAATGTGACCCAAAACAAAATGACCACCTAATCTTGCATCAGCTTTTAATGGTCTTTCCAGATTAACCTTCTCTCCTTGTTTGAGAACTCCAAGATTTGTTTTATTAAGAGTTTCTTCAATTGTATCAACAGAAAAAGTTTTATCAGTTCTTTTTACAACAGTTAAACAACAGCCATTTACAGCAATGCTGCTTCCGATTGAAAGATCGTCAAGTACTTTTTCTGCCTGAATTTCAAATTGAAATCCATCCCCTGTTGGAATTTTTTCTTTGAGAACACCTTTTTCTTCTACCAGTCCTGTAAACATTTTTGCTCCGGAATAACTTGAAATTTATTATACAAAATTAACGAAAGACTGATTCAATTGAATTGTATTATTTGGTCAGTTCAATAAGTATATCTTCGCCAACTAATTCTGAATTTTTAATTTTTAATTTGTATGCTTTTTTGAGGTCATCTATTTTGATTGAATTGAAAGCAGAAATGCCGCTTCCTAAAAGTTTTGGACTGATGAATAAAAGAATATCATCGAATAAATTTTGCCTCATAAATGACGAGAAAATTTCCGAACCGCCTTCAACTAACAAAGAAGTTATTTCAAGTATTCCCAGTTCTTTGAGAACACTCTTTAAATTCAATTTTCCATTTCCGTTTTTCTTTACAAAAATAATCCTGACTCCAAGATCAGAAAGTTTTTTGATTTTATTTTTCTTTGCGATACTCTCATTGGAAGTAAAAAGAATTGTTTTACCATCAGCATTTTGTTTGAATAATTTCAAATCAGTATTCAACTTCAAATCGGAATCAAGCACAACGCGCCACGGATTTCTGCCTTCAGTTAACCGAACTGTTAAAAGAGGATTATCAGTTTCAGCGGTATTTTTTCCAATTAAAACAGCATCATAATGAGATCTAAGTGAATGAACCACTTTTCTTGAATCTGGACAAGTGATCCACTGTGAGTAATTCGAGTTATCTGCAATTTTTCCGTCAAGAGTTTGTGCAATCTTTAAAGTAACATAGGGAATTTTTTTTGTAATGTATTTGAAGAAAAATTTATTCAGCTCGGTACATTCTTTTTCGAGCACACCGACTTTAACATCTATTCCCGCTTTCTTTAATTTTTTAACACCGTTCCCACTAACCAAAGGATTTACATCAAGAGTTCCGATTACAACGCGTTTAATTTTGGATTCAATTATTTTATCAACACAAGGAGGTGTGTGACCATAGTGGCTGCAAGGTTCAAGATTTACATAAAGAGTTGAACCTTCAAGTGGTTCAACTGCAGAATTGATTGCATTAATCTCGGCGTGATTTTCTCCGTACTTCTGATGATAACCGGCTCCAATGATTTTATTGTTTTTGGTTATAACGCAGCCAACCATTGGATTGGGACTTACAAAACCGCTTCCCCGCTTTGCGATTTCTAAGGTAAGTTGTATGTATGTCTCATCATTCAATTTAATAATTATTTTATTTCGAGGATTTCGAATTCCATATTTCCTGCAGGTGCTTTGATCGTCACTTTCTGACCAATCTTTGCGCCCATCAATCCCTGTCCAACCGGCGAAGTTATAGAAATTTTTCCTGCCTGAAAATCTGCTTCTTCGGGAGATACCAAAGTATATTCAAAAATTTTATTTGTCTTCAGATTTTTGATTTTAACAACCGAAAGAATATGTACTTCATCATTTGGCATTTTTGAAGTATCGATAACTCGTGCCCTGGATAGTATATCCTCGAGCTTTGCAATTCTTAATTCAAATAATCCTTGTTCTTCTTTTGCGGCATCATATTCGGCATTTTCTGAAAGGTCACCGTGTGCTCTTGCTTCAGCAATTTTACGGGCAATTTCTTTACGCCCGTTATTTTTCATATCCTGAAGTTCTTTTTCAAGTTCGATCAGTCTTTCTCTTGTCAGATAAACGAAGTTTTGTCCGTTCATAATTGCATTCACTTATTGTTTAAGAAATTAGAAAAAAAATTGCCACCGTTTCGTGAAAACCGATACAGTGGCATTGCAAAAATATGAAGGTATGATTAGCGTGTCAAGTAATAAGTTGTTAATTCTTACCGAAGGATTTTATGCTTCCACAATTCTGTAGCTATGTTCAACCGGCATTGCTTTTTGAAGCATAGCAGTTACCGAGCAATATTTAGTCTGCGATAATTCAATTGCTCTTTCAATTTCTTTTACAGGAAGATTTTTACCGTAAAAAACATATTCAAGATGAATTTTTGTAAATACCTGAGGATGTTCAGTTGCTACATCAGCTGTAATGTTCATCTCAAATCCATCTAACTTAACTTTCTTTTTAGATAGAATGCTTGCAACATCACTGCCTGTACAACCAGCAAGTGCAATAAGTATCAGTTCTTTGGGACGAATTCCGGCATTACTTCCTCCCAATTCTTCAGGACCGTCCATCGTTATCCAATGGTTCGAATCTGTTTTACCGATGAAAGTAATTCCTTTTACTTGTTTTACGAATGCTTTTTTTGTTGCCATTATAACCTCTGAATAATTAAAATTTACTTTGATATGATGTTCAACTATTTAATTGGTTACACAACTAGATATTAATACAGTAATGAACTGTTGTCTTTTTGCTGTATAAATCAAATAAAATCCTTTTTTAAAAATAAAATTTTACATTTGAACTATGCGTCAGAGTTTTATGTTTAGAAATCGTAGCAACAAATTAATAACTACTAACAAAAATCGGAGATAAATATGAACACAATCAGATTGGCTGCATTAACGATAATCTTTTTTGCAGTAACTCTAACCTCGGTAAAAGCTCAGGAATATTCTATGAAATCAGTTTCAAAGGATATAGTGACAACAGCTGTTGATGCAGGTGTTTTCAAAACACTGGCAACCGCATTAACTGAAGCGGGTTTAATTGAAACATTACAAGGTAAAGGTCCCTTCACGGTATTCGCACCGACAGATGATGCTTTTGCAAAATTACCTAAAGGAACTGTCGAAGCATTACTTAAGGATAAAGAAGCTTTAAAGAAAGTACTTTTATATCATGTAGTTTCAGGCAATGTAATGTCATCAGCTATTATTAAATCAACTGAAGCATCTACAATTGAAGGCAGCAATCTTAAGATTACTGTAAAAAATGGTAATGTTATGATAAATGATGCAAAGGTTACAACTGCAGATGTAAAAGCTTCAAATGGTGTTATTCATATTATCGATACTGTACTTTTACCCCCGAAAAAGTAAGTAATGATCAGATGATGATAAGCCCCGGTGAGACAATCCGGGGTTTTTATTTTATTTTAAGAATATCCTGAATGATTGGTTTCAATCCTCTGAAAAATAATTCAACTGCGATTACCATTACTATTAATCCCATAATCCTTGTTAAAACTTTGCTGCCACTTTCTCCAAGAAATGAAATTATTTTTCTTGAACTTAAAAGTATTATGTGAGTCAATCCCATAACAACAAAAATTGCTGTAATAAGTAAAGATTTGTGAGTTATATCCGGTGCGTCATTCATCATTACGATGGAAATTGTAATTACTCCAGGCCCTGTAATCATAGGAACACCAAGCGGTGTTATGGCAAAATCCTTAGCTTCTTCAATAAACTCCTCACCTTCAGATTTTATTCGTGTTAATTTTCCTCTGAGCATATCATATCCCGATAAAAAGAAAAGTATTCCTCCAACCACCCTTAATCCGTTTACCGAAATATTGAAAATATCAAATATAAAATTGCCTCCGAATGTAAAAAGTAAAAGCACGATTAATGCCGTAGATGTTGCTTTAAAAGCGATTGCTGATGCCTGTTTTGATGTCATTCCGGTTGTAAGAGTTGTATAAACAGGAATAACACCAAGAGGATTTACCATAGTAAATAAAGATGTAAAAGCAAGTAAAGCAAATTGTAAAATTGAATTCATTTTATAATCCGTGTTAATCGGTTAAATCTGTGTTATCTGCGCGCTATTGTTTTTATTAAACTCCATGCCTCTTCAATATGTCTTCGTTCGTGTCTGATACTTCCTATAGTTAATCTGATAGTAAACTTACCATTTAGTTTTGTATGCGATAAAAATATTTTCCCGGAAGCATTAATGTTTTCCAGAAGTTTTTCATTCAATTCATTCAGCTCCTGTTCAGTTTTATCACCGGGATTATATCTGAAACAAACAGTCGAGAAAGGAACCGGAGCCAGCCGTTCAAAATCTTTTTCATCGTCAATCCAGTTTGCAAATTCCTTCGCTAGTTGAATATGATTCCGGATTCTTTCAGCTAATCCATCAACTCCAAAATACCGAATTATAAACCATAGTTTAAGTGAACGGAATCTTCTGCCAAGCTGAATTCCGTAGTCCATAAGATTTTCAACTTCATCATCAACCTGTGTCTTTAAATACTCCGGAACCAGACTGAAAGCTCTTTTCAGAATGTCTGGTTTTCTTGTGAAGTAAATACTTAAATCCATTGGAGTAAACATCCACTTATGTGGGTTGATTACTATTGAATCAGCTCTTCCCCAACCTTTTGTAATCCACTTCATTTCGGGAATCATTGCCGTAACTCCGGCATAAGCAGAATCAATGTGCAGCCATAAATTATATTTCTCCGTTATCTCTGCTATTGCATCAACGGGATCAACACTTGTTGTTGAAGTTGTACCTACAGTTGCAATAACACAAAATGGCTTAACTCCTTTTCTGATATCTTCCCTGATAGCTTCTTCAAGTTTTTCAGGAATCATTTCAAACTTTTCATTCACAGAAATTTTTTTTACTCCATCCAAACCAATTCCTAAAACAAGAGCACCTTTTTCAATAGATGAATGTGCCTGTTCTGAACAATACAATGTTAATTTTGGTAAGTCATTTCTGCCTGAAATTCCTTTTTCTCTTATTCCAAGATTTAATTGTTCTCTGGCAGAAGCAATTGCGTGCATTGAGCTTGTTGAAGCTGTATCATAAATAATCCCCCAATAATTTTCAGGCAAACCAATCATTTGCCTGAACCAGTTCATCATTGCTCTTTCAAGTTCAGTGAAAGCGGGAGAAGTTTTCCATAACATTCCATTAATTCCAAGTGCAGCAGTTAAGAGTTCGGCTAAAATCCCTGGTCCGCTTGATGTTGAGTTGAAGTAAGCCATAAATCCGGGATGATTCCAATGTGTAATTCCATCTAAAAGAATTCTGTCTATATCTTCCAACACTCTTTCTATTTCTTCGCCATTTTGAGGAGGTGTCGATGGAATGCGTGCAAATATTTCACCTGGTTTTACTTGTGAAAGCGGTGGATATTTTTCAATATCTTTCAGATAATTTGAAATCCAATCTACAAGCTTATATCCGTTTTTACGGAATTCTTCAGTTGGCATATCAAACATATTTATTTCCTTAAGTTTAAAAAGTATTTCGTGTAAAATTAGCGATAATTCGTGGCAGAAATATAAGCAACTAGTATTCACGAATTGAGAGATTATAAGAAATGAATTTATATTTTTTTAAGAATCGATTTTTAATAAGTTGAATCACACAAATCAAAAAAACTATATTCATCATGAAAAAAAATAGTATTAAATATCTTGTCCTTGTTGTTGTTATTCTTAATCTTTTAATGATTTCAGGATGCTATGAGCATTTTCCTCTCAAACAGGATATCTCACGAACTCAAAATGAGTTTTTTAATCAGGATAGTAACAAAGTTAAGTTTCCTGAGCTTACAAAAGGTAAAATTACTTTGATGGCAATGGTTTATACTCATTGTCCTGATATTTGTCCGATGACTACACACAATATGCAATTAATTGAATCAAAATTGACCAAAGATGATTTGGAGAAAGTTCGTTTTGTTGTTATCACATTTGATCCGAATCGTGATACACCTGAAGTATTAAAAAAGTTTGCTGAAATAAGAGATATTGATTTCAGCCGCTGGAGTTTTTTAAGCGGCGATGAACGAAACACAAAAGAAGTGATGTTGAAGTTTGATATAAAAGCTGTGCCGGCAGATTCTTCTTATGATGTAAAAGGAAATCTGTCTTATTATATAGTTCATACTGACAGACTTTCGCTTATTGATCAGAATGGTTTACTCAGAAAAAATTATGTTGGCAGTATCGCTGATGTGGATGAAGTTGTTAATGATATAAAGTATCTTTTGGAGTAATATTTTTAATGAACTTTCGTGTTTTTGTGGCGGAAGTTCTTTCTGCCACTAAAGCACCAAAACACTAAAAAATTTAATAACAAAAAAATATAAAAGGAGTAAAAATGAAATTAGTATTTTTAGCATTGCTGATTTTTATATCATCACCTGATGAAACAATAAAAATCAAAGATCCCTGGGTCAGAATCAGTGCTGAAGGTCAGTCAACCGCGCTGTTTATGAAAATTGAAAACAACAGCGATGTTGCAGATACACTTTACAAAGCTGAATGTGACTTTGCAGGAAGGGTTGAAATTCACGAAACATATCAGAAAGATGATATGATGGGAATGCGCGAAGTTCCTTTTGTAGTTATACCAGCGAAATCAACTTTTGAGCTGAAGCCAAGATCTCATCATATAATGGTTATTAAATTAAAGAAGGATATCAAAAAAGGAAGTCAGGAAGAATTTACACTTCATTTCAAGCGAGCAGGTAAAATAACTATTAAAGCTAAAGCAGATGAGATGCAAATGAATAAGATGGAGCATAAACACTGATTTTATTATTACCTCCATTGAAAGACTGCCTGAATCAATTTGACTTTAAATTGACATAGTTATCAAAAAGAACTTACTCACTGAAGTTCAGATAACATAAAACTATAAAAATTACTGACTGGCAGTCTTTTCAAGTGCACACCTTTTATAATTAACAAAATACATCTTACCAGTATCAATTTAATTATTTCATTCAGAGTCTATATTTAACAAAGATTCATAATTATAAAGTAATTACATTATTTGGCAAGAAACACCATCTCAGTTCTAATAAATGAGAGAGCATATAACAAATAATCTCAAATTTCAAGCAACAATGCAATTAGCAATAAGAATTTCATTCGGTATTATAGTTGAAAAAATTCAACTGTTCATTTGAGTAAAATATGGAAATGAATAAAATAAATTTTTCAGTCGGATTCATAACTCTCTGTCACCTATTCAGAAAGACATACAAATCAATTAAGAAAAACTTCAACATTACTCAAAATGAAATGCGGATACTGATAATTGTTTATCATTTTGAACCTGACAGTATTAAAAAAATTTCTGAACGACTCGCATTATCACCTACACTCACCTCAAAAACTTTAGCAACATTGGAAAAGAAAGAATTAATTAAACGAGAGCTTAATTCTAAAGATAAAAGACTTGAAAAAGTTATACTGACTGAAAAAGGAATCAGAGTCACTTGCCTTATAGCAGAGTTTATAGAAAAATTCTTCAGTGAAAATGTGCTTAAGTTGATGGGTCAGGAAAGTGATTATCTTTTGAAATTTTCGCACCATATAAAAAATAAAATCAACATTAATGAACAAATTTTCAATTCAAACTAATAAATGAAAGGTGAATCTATGGAAAAATTGTCACGCAAAGACTTTTTATCAAACGCTTCCAAAGCTGCTGTTGGAATAGCAGCCGTAGGAGGTTTATCCAGTATCATTACTACAGCTTCACTTAAAGCCGGAAGTAAAGTTACTCCCTGGCCCTGGCCTTATACTCAACTCGATAAAGAAGCTGTAAGAATTCAGGCGCATTATCTTTACTGGAATGATAAAGATTGTGCATCAGGAACTTTTGGTGCAGTTGTGCAGGCACTGGCAACCGCAATAGGTGATCCATGGACAAATATGCCAATTGAAACAATGCTCTTTGGCAGAGGCGGAGGTGCTGGTTGGGGAACACTTTGCGGTGCAATAAACGGCGGCGCAGCAATCATAAGTTTAGTGACAAATAAAGCTCAGTCAACTCCGCTTATAACAGAACTCTGGGGCTGGTATAATTCAGCAATGTTACCAACAGATCAGGCAAATCAGGTAGCTGTCAGCGGACAATATCTGGTTCACAATTACGACCAGGCATTACCGCAGAATATTTCTGGCAGTCCGCTTTGTCATATTTCAGTAACCGAATGGTGCATTACTGCACAAAAGAAAGTTTCAGATGTTGAAAGAAAAGAAAGATGCGCACGAGTAACCGGTGATGTTGCAGCAAAAGTTGTTGAACTTTTAAATGCTCACTTTGCAGGAACATTTGTTCCAACTTATGTTGATCCTGCAACCGTCACTGCTTGTATGGGATGTCATGGCTCAGCAGTGTTGAATAATGTAATGACAAAGATGGAATGCACACAGTGCCATGGTACAAATCCACATCCAAATTCAGTTGAAAGAATCGATCCTGTTGCAAATAGCTTTGAATTGTATCAGAACTATCCTAATCCTTTCAATCCTTCAACTAAGATAAGATACTCTATTTCCAAACAGGAAAAAGTAACAATTGGTATTTATGATATTCAGGGATCTTTGATAAAAACTTTAGTTGATCACGAATTGCAAGCTCCCGGCGTATATGAAACTGTTTGGGATGGCACAGACTTCACCGGTGCAAAAGTATCCAGCGGTATTTACTTCAGCCG
>CALHAB010000024.1 GCA_937934185.1 uncultured Ignavibacterium sp.
AATTTTATATCAGTCAGTTCCTCATCTGACAAATCAAATCCTGCAAGTCTTGCTACTTCAAGATTACGAACAAGCTGATGTTTGTTTTTCCAGTTAAAATCATCTTTAAGATTAAGAAGAAAAGCCGATTTGTTTTTAATTCCATCAACAGAATTAACACCAACCCTGATTTTTGCCCCGGATAAAAAATTTATGATATGTGATGTTCTTGAAATTTTTATGGTTGATGGTACAAAACCAAAATCATAATTTCTGTCACGAAGTTGTTTGTAGAAATTCAATATACTTTTCGTTGTTGATTTGTCATAAATCAGAACACGATCTATGTAAGGATTGATATCAAAGAAAGGAATTTCATAATTTGTTTTTGATGCAACAAGAGTAATGTGAGAATGAGGATACTTTTTCTTTATAGCTTTATAAAGACTTAATGAACTGATTATATCGCCAATCTGATTATGCTGGCGAACGATAAGAATGTTCAAATTTTGTTTAATGATTTTATTCTCTTTGATGAATTCTTATTTTGTCGGGTTCTACAATCCAGATATTATCCGTTGGCAATTCTTTTTTAGAATGTTCAATGAAGTTAATTAGAGTTTTATTTATTAAATCTAATGTCAAACGTCCCGAAATTCTTAATACAACAATCCCAGCACTATCTTTTGGGTCAAAACGGATTACATCTGAAAAATCTTTATCAAGAGTAATCAGACATCTATGTTCTTTTTTGACAACTTTAAATAATTCTTGATCTGAAATTCCTGATAAGTCTTGATCAAGAACAGATACAACATCAAAACCATTGCCTAAAAGCAAATCCTTTGACGATTTGCCTAAATTTTCGTCGATCTTAATTTTCATATTCACGACTAGTTTTTTACATCAACATATCTTTCTCTGGCAATCTCTGCTCCGTACGCTATACAAGCTCTAATATCCTCTTCCGTTATTTGAGGATATTCCTCTAAAATTTTTTTTGTATCATAACCGCTCGCTAACAAGTCAAGAATTAACGAAACCCAAATTCTTGTTCCCTTTATGCAGGGCTTTCCAAAGCAAATATTAGGATCTATTTTGATTCGATTTAATAAAGGATTCATAAAAAGTTCCTTTAATTAGATTTAATTGGTAATTTAAGTTTTAAGCAAAAATCAACTTACCTTTTGGTTTAGGTATTTCCCTTCCTAAACTTTTAGCTGTATCGATCCATTCCTCAATTACAACTTGAACATTATCCAAAGCTTCACGATGAGTCTTGCCATCAGCCATACAACCGGGCAACTCTGGAACTTCAGCAATGAACAGCTGATCTTCTTCGCTCCAATAAATTATAATTTCATATTTATTCATTGATAATGTCTCCTAATTTGTACTTAAGTATAATATTTCTCACTTGTTTAACCTGGTAAGATTTTGCTTTATTCCCAATTGATTGAATGTTTATTATTTCTTGAATGTTTTCTTTAAAGAATATAAAATGACTTCCTTTAATTCTTTCTATGAACCCAGGTCTCTTTAATAGACTTCGTAACTCTTCAAAATCAATATTTTTATCAGAGGTTCCTTACAAAATCTTAAACAATAATTTATTCATTAGAGTCATAAAAAAATATATTAATTTTTATCTATCCACTTAGCTAAATCTTTTGCAAAATAAGTAAGAAACATATCAGCGCCAGCTCGTTTGATGGCGAAAGCCGCTTCAACCATTACCCTTTCTTCATCAATCCAGCCATTTGCACCTGCAGCTTTAATCATTGAGTATTCTCCGCTAACCTGATAAGCTGCAGTCGGCATTCCAAATCTTTGTTTTACTTCTCTGATAACATCAAGATATGGTCCGGCTGGTTTAACCATTACAATGTCAGCACCTTCTTTTATGTCTTCTTCAACTTCGCGAAGTGCTTCGTTTATATTTCCTATATCCATCTGATGCGATCTTCTGTCACCAAAAGCGGGAGTTGATTCAGCCGCATCTCTGAACGGACCATAAAATCCGCTTGCATATTTTGCAGCGTAACTCATAATCGGGATTTTATTAAAACCATTTTCATCAAGAATTTTTCTTATAGCTGCAACTCTTCCGTCCATCATATCAGATGGTGCAATCATATCTGCACCTGCCTGAGCGTGAGTTAAGGCTTCTTTAGCAAGTAACTCGACAGTTTCATCGTTAAGAATTTCCTCGCCGTGCAAAAGTCCGCAATGTCCGTGAGAAGTATATTCACACATACAAACATCAGTAATAACGACAAGTTCTTTAACTTCCTTTTTTATAGCGCGCAAAGCTCTCTGAATAATTCCTTCAGGGTCGTAAGCTTCAGAACCTTTCTCATCTTTGTGCTCGGGAATTCCAAAAAGTATTATTGCCGGAATCCCAAGGTCTCTTACCTCCTTACATTCTTCGACAATGTTATCAATGGACATTTGGAAAACTCCAGGCATTGACTTTACCGGATTTTTCACTTTACTGCCGGGAACGACAAACAGCGGATAGATAAGATCATTCTTGGTAAGAACTGTTTCTCTTACCATATCTCTGATTATTGGATTGTATCTTAAACGACGATGTCGGATTGTTGGGTATGAACTCATTTTATCTCCAATGTATAATGCAGAATTTATAATGTATAATTTTTAATTAGATTTCTTTTGATGATTTTATGATTGATGTAAGTAACTTGATTATTTCTTCACAATCATTTGATAAACTTAGAAATTCTTTTTCGGAAATTATATCAGATTCTTTAAGAAGTTTTAACCAATATTCAGTCTCTTTAGATTCCTTTAAAGATATTCCAAGTTTGTTAATAAAATCTTTTTTCGTAAATGCACTTTGAGCTTCTGAAACATTAGCGCCAATAGAAGTTCCCGCTCGAAGTAATTGTTTAAATAAAGGGTTTAAATCGAAATTTTCCCTTAGTTTTAATCGGTAAAATTTTATGATTCTAACAGAAAATTGAAAACTTTTTTCAACTATTGGATTATAATATTTGGCAGTCTTTTCTTTTATAATCATTTTACATTATAAATTCTACATTATACATTCTACATTATACATTAACAGTAAGTCGTCGTGAAATCTTTTCAGCAACAAGTTCAGAATTTTTTATGCAATCTCCTACTGAAATGCCGCCGCGGAAATTTCCGCTGATGAATAAGCCGGGATTTTGCTTTTCAAATTCATCAAAAAATCTTTCGTGTTCAATGTATCCGATAT